>CAZVHW010000336.1:0-8610 GCA_964626835.1 uncultured Enterobacterales bacterium | reverse complement strand
CTTCGAGATCGAGTAGTGGACGTGCTTGCTCCTCGCTTCCCCGACGCCAGCTTCGAGCTGGGCACCATGGACGGCGGCCCGACGGGCTACTTCTCCGTCACCCGCGCCACAATCCACGCCACTCCTCCAGCCGGGGAGGAGCTGCACCTCGTGGATTGCGGGTTCACGGACTGGACCCAGAAGCTCCTCGCCAGCCGCAAGGAACGCCTCTGCACCAGCGGCATCGGAACCGAGCGACTCTGGATGGCGTTTCGAGCGCCCTGACCTCGAGGACGGCTACTGCACCGGCCCTTCGCCGGGCTCAGGCTCGTCCCGCTGGTCCCGGGCCGGCTCGTCTTCGTCCTCGATGTAGCCCAAGGCCTGGAGCGCAGAGGCCGTCTCGGGATCGTAGCCACCGAGATCGCGCCCTTCCTCGGGCGGCTCGGGAGCCACGCCATAGGTCAGGGTGACCCGCACCCCGGTGCCGCGGGTCTGCAGCAAGCGGCGGGTGCGGCCATCGGCCCGCGGCACTTCCTTGTCCTCGGCCCAACTCGCGGTGTCGATCTGCTCGCCCCGGGAGGCCTCGAACACGAGCCCGGGGACCACGCCCTGGGGATCGTCCAGGGGGACCACGAAGACCTCGCGGCTGCCGGACATGCCACCTTTCCAGGTGGCCGTCACCAGCTCACCCTCCCAGCTCACTTCGGCCGCGGACTTCTCGGTGGGTTCGGCCCCCACCCAGGCCGTGCGGACCCCTCCCGGAACGGTGAGCCGAACCTCGAGATCGCCACGACCGGAGTAGCGGTCGGGGTAGAGCCGAAAAGCGAGCCAGGCCGACACGTCGAGCGCGCGCCCCAGGGCCTGGTGGAAATCACCGAGATCGTCCACCCGGTCGCGAGCCTGGTCGTCCTGCTCGTCCGGATCCGAGGCGAGGTCGTAGAGCTCTTCGCGGCCGGCCTTGGTGGACCACTTCGTTGAGCCGTCGAGCACGCCCCACTGCTCGTTTCCATACAGCGGCCGCCCGAAGGCATGGAGGCGCTCCGCGAAGCGCCGCACGGCCGACGGCTCCCCACGAGCAAGGGAAAGCAGCGAGAGCCCGCTGATCGTCTCGTCACCCCGGACACCGAGGAGCTCGAGCAAGGTAGGGGCGACGTCGACGAGGCTGACACGCTCGCCGACGCGCCCCGGCACGAGCCCCGGGGCCTTGATGACCAGCGGAACGGCCAGCAGCTCTTCGTACAGGGTGTGCCCGTGCTCGAAGCCCTTGTGGTCCCAAAACTCCTCGCCGTGATCGGAGAAAACCACCGCCACGTCGTCCGGGCCGAGGGACTCGAGCACGCGGGCGATCTGGTCGTCCACGTACCGAATGGCGCCATCGTAGCGATCGACGACGTACTTCCGCGCCTCGGCCTTGCCCTTGCCCCGGCCCGATCGGACCACGCTGCTGCGCTGGAAGGCGCCGCTCAGCCCGTCCGGCGCCGCGCCCGCCCAGAGGCGACGGTACTTGCGGGGCTCGGTGTACGGGAGGTGGGTGTCCATGAGGTGGAGCATGACCACGGCTGGCTGGTCGTCGTGCTCTTTCAGCCAGGCCTGCAGCTGGTCCACCTGGTCCACGGCTTGGGGCCAGTTCTCCACGTAGTGGTGACCCCAGTCTCCAGCCATCTCGAAGTTGGCGCTCAGGTAGACGTTGCCCACGAAGGCCGCGGTGGGCCAACCCGCACTGGCCAGGCGGGCGGCGAGGGAGCTGTGAACGCCCCAGTACTCGGGCTCCGCACCCAGCAGGAGCGCACGGACCGAAGGCAAGGTCCAAGGCGCCGGTGTGCGAGCGGCCTCGAAGACGGTGGCGTCGGCCGCCCAGGCGTCGAGGCGGGGCATGGTGTCGCGGTCGTAGCCGTACAGAGACAGGTGGTCGGCGCGCAGGGTGTCGATGAAGACCAGCACGACGCGCGGCGGATCGGCCAGAGGCGCGTACAACGTGGGCTCGCCAGCGAAGACGTAGTCGTAGCGTGCGCTCTCGCCGGGGTGGGTGACCAGCGTGAGATCCACCTGCTGGCCCGACCAGGCCGAGAGGTCCACACGGACCGTCTCGAACTGTCCGGGGACGACGTCGAAGGACGCCGCTTGGACAGGTTCCGCACCGCCAGCAGCCACCAAGACCAGCAGCGAGGCCCCATCGGACGGCTCGAGATCGGCCACCTCGGGCTCCAGGAGTCCCAACTCCATGGACAGCCGCCCGCGCGCGGGCACGGTCACTCTCCAGGTGGCTCGAGCGGGGGCGGGAAGCAACGCTCCATGCCGGGTGACGTGGTCCTGCCAGGCCGAGCGCAGCATGAACTCCTCTCCGTCGTCCACTTCGGCCCACTGCCTGTTGAGCTCGCGCTCACGCTCGACGGCGCGGGGGTAGACCATCTCGAAACCACTGCTCTGGGGAGGCTGGTCCGTCTCGAGGTGCGCCTGGAGCTTGCGGGCCGAGAACGACCAGGTGCCGTCCTTGGGGCTCCGCCGCGAGCTGCGCCGAAAGGTGACCGGATCCTCTTCGCCCGCCAGGTGCAGGGTCATGCCGTCGGGCGGGCGGATGAAGAAGAGCGAGCGCAGTCGGATGGGAAGATCCGTCTCGAAGGAGTGCACACCGCCGGTGGTGCGCCGCAGCAGGTAGGGGCCCTGCACCGGGATGCGGTCTGGAACATCGACTCCGCCGCGGCTGTCGTCGGGCAGCTCGACGGCCGTGAGCAGCTCGGGGTGACGAGCCAGCAGCAACGGCTGCACGCCCTCGCCGCCCGTGGCTGGAGGCTCGTCCGCGGGACCACAGCCCACCAACAGAGGCAGCGCCAGGAGAGGAGTCAGGAGGCGGGACATGGGTTCCCGAACGCGGGAGGTGCGCGGTTCAGTCCTCGCGACGACGGGTGACGGCCAGGCCCAGGCTGGCCAGGAAGCCGAACAGACCCAGGCCCACCGGGGCGACGTTGCAGCCACCCTGCCGGTACTGGGAGGTGTCGATCTCGATCTCGGCCGCGGCCATGCCGCCCGGCCCGCCCACGTTGAGCAGCACGGTGTAGGTGCCCTCGTCGGGGAACTCGATCTTGGGCGACCAGGCGCCCACTTCCTGGATGAGATCGCTGCCTTGGTAGATCTGCCACAACACCGTGTCGAGGCAGCCGTAGACCGAGGTGTCGGTCCGGTTGATGAGCTGGTACTGCAGGCCCTCGACGTGCTCGTAGGTGAACATGCCCTCGTAGGCTTCGCTCGTTTCCGGGTTGATGCCCGGACCGAGGGGAGAGCAGGCCACGACGTAGGCGCGCTCGCGATAGGGGAACTCCCAGTCGCCGCAGGTCTCGTTGGTGCCGTAGATGTTGACCACGACGGTGAACTGTCCCTGGTCCTCGTAGGTGTGGCAGGGGTTCAGCTCGTCGGACGTAGCGCCGTCGCCAAACTCCCACTCCACGCTGGTGACGTTGGCATTGTCGCTGGCCACCAGCTCGAAGCAGACCTCGAGAGGCACGCCACCGAAGCGCTCGTCGTCGGTGGAGAAGGTAGCGAAGGGGCCGTACAGGGCGTTGATGCCGGCGATATCGTCGGCATTGATCTGCGACGATTCGAGATCACACTCGTCGGTCGACCAGTACATGGTGGCGTACTGGTAGGACTCGTCGGTGCAGGCATCGTCCTCTTCGCACGAGTGGCCCAAGCCCCACATGTGGCCGATTTCGTGGGCGGCGACATGCTCGATGCCCTGGGACTCACCGGTGCAGGTCTCTTCGAGCTCTTCGGTGAGGCCCCAGTCGATGTTGTCGTTGAAGGTGATGTCCGCGTCGCCGAAACGGTACAGGTAGATGCCGTCCTGGTCGCGAAGGTACTCGGCCGTGACACGGTAGGTGCACACGGCGAGCACGCCGGTGCCGCTGGTAGCGGTGGGGTCGTCAAAGTAGAACTTGTTGACCCCGTCGTTGCTGGAACCTTCGTTGCCTTCGTCGATGCCTTGGTATTCGTCGGAGATCTCCGCGCACTCAGCCGCATACCAGTTGGAGTAGGACTCCGAGATCATGGACACCTGGTAGTCGGAGACCGAGTCGTATCCGTACTGCGTGGCGTTCTCGAGGGAATCTTCCTCGTAGTCGGTCATGTACCACTGCAGCGGGAGGTCTTCGGCCGACCATGCGTAGCCCAGAAGCTCGTAGGCCTGGGCCTGAGGGGCGAGGAGCAGGCTGGCGGCGAGCAGGGCGGCGGTCATCGGGACACCTCTACGCCGGGATGGGCCTGCTGCAGGCTCTCCGTGCTCTTGCCAGGAATGGCGAGACCGTCCCAGCCCTGGAGGATCCGCGCCTGAACCTGCAGGACGAGGTCGTCCAGGTACAGCCGGTCGGCGGGATCGGGGTGGGGGATGAAGCGATGGTCGTAGGGCTTCTCGGGCGCCGGGTTGAAGCGCACCAGCATCTCCTGCCCGCCGTCGGGATCGATGCGAATGGTGTGCTTGCCCTGGGTGAGGCCCGTGGGGACGAGCAGCCCACTCTCGAGCGCTTCGGCGAACAGGAAGATCTCCTCGCCCACGTCGAAGCGGGGTGAGTGCAGGTTGAGGGTGCCCTCGCCACCGATGAAGCCGCCTTGGACGTCGAGCAACAGCGCGTCGGTGTCGGCCGGGCCCTTGTAGAGCGCATCGACCTCGACCTGGACCCGCGTCCAGTGATGCCCACGTTCGTCTTCATCGACCCACATCTGGCTGACCGTGCCACGAACGACGTAGTCGGAGGCATCGGTGAGCTGATCGACCGTGAGCGGTAGGAGGGTGGCGTGAGCGACGGGAGAGGCTCCCAAGGCCACGAGAGCCACCAGACCCGGCAGGATTCCTGGTTGTCCGAACATGCTTCCTCACTCTGGGTGGAGCGGTGTGCCCATGCAGGGCGCACTCGTCCCATTGGGGGGTGATGGTCGACGGCTAACCTACGGGTGGGTCGCGCGCGTGTCAAGACGCGACCGCACGACGACGACTGCCCCGTCGGGCTCGCGCGTACGTGCGCGTGAGTTGACTTTCAGGGCCCACTGCCCTAAGCGTGTCCTGTTCCGGTACCGGCCCTAAGTACGTCTCCTCCGTATCGAGGAACACACGGCCGTCCCCCTTCCTTCCCTGTCCCAAGGTCCGCGATGATGCGCTCCATCGGATTCATGCCCAGGTGCCTGCTGCTGCTGACGGTCCTGGCCCTCTTGCTCCCCACCGCTGCCTTCGCCGGCATCACGACCGGCGCCATCAAGGGCACTACAATCGACGAAGGGGAGCTGCCCATCCCGGGCGTCTTGCTCACCATCTCGTCCGAGTCGTTGATCGGTGGGGCGCAGCAACGCTACTCCGACGACAACGGGCGCTTCGCCTTCTTCGAGCTGCCACCGGGCCTGTACGAGCTCACGGCAGAGAAGGCGGGCTTCGCCAAGATCATCAAGCCCAATCTGCAGGCCAACATCGGCCGCACGATGCAGCTCACCATCGAGATGCCTCTGATGCAGGCGGGTGAGGAGATCATCGTCGAAGAGAGCCGACCCACCATCGACACCGAGCAGACCTCGAAGGGAGAAGTGCTCTCCCGCGAGTTCCTGCAACGCATGCCCACGGGCCGCTCCTACCAGAGCGCGGTCTCGGCGGCGCCGGGCGTCACGGGGGGCTCCAATCCCAACGTCGCTGGCGCAGGGTCGGACGAGAACACCTACATGCTCGACGGCGTCAACATCACCGACCCCGTCACCGGCACGTTCTCCCTCAACTTCAACTTCGACGCCATCGAGCAGCTCGAGGTCCTGACCAACGCGCTCGATCCCGAATACGGCGAAGGTCTGGGCGGTGTCATCAACATCGTCACCCAGTCCGGATCCAACCGCCTCGAGTTCGACGCCCGCGTCTGGGTCCAGAATGCCAACTGGTCCCCCAAGATGGACGCCCGCTTTGCCTCCGACGGCATGGAGATCGCGCCCACAGGCTACGACTCCCAGTGGGAGTGGTACCAGCTCTCATCCAAGATCAGTGGCCCCATCGTCCGGGACAAGGCGTGGTTCATCCTCTCCTACGAGTGGGACCGCACGCTCATCGCCAATGTCGGCGTCGATCTCCCCCGGGACTTCGACGGCCACTACCTGCTGGGCAAGGTCACCATCCAGCCCAACGCAGCCCATCGCTTCACCATCCTGGGCCACACCAACCCCACCACCATCGACAACAACTACCAGAGCGACCGCTACGTCGAGCCGGAAGCCCAGGGCCGCCAAGCCCAGGGTGGCTACGTCGGGTCCCTGCAGTGGGACTGGTTCATCTCCCCCGAGACCTTCCTCGAGACCAAGATCACCACCCAGAAGACCTACATCGAAGTCTACGGCGTGCCCTGCACCCACAACATGGATCTGGGCTACCACCCGTGCGAAACCGACGAGCTCGAGAACAACCTCGACTTCTACACGCCCGCCCGCATCGGCAGCTACAACGCCTTCGATAGCGACAACTGGCCCTACTACTACTTCGACGATCGGTACCGCTACAACCTCACCAGCAAGTTCTCGCTGCTGCAGATCGAAGCCGCCGGCCTGCACGACATCAAGACCGGCATCGAGCTGGACCGCACCATCTGGGAACAGATCGTCGGCTACACCGGCAACATGTACTTCGTGGACCTCAACGAGGTCAGCTACGCGCCCAGCACCTACAAGAACTTCTACTGGTGGGAAATCTCCGGGCCCTACAACACGGTGGCCAAGGGCGATCACTTCGGTTGGTTCCTCCAGGACGCCTGGAAGCCCATCGACAACCTCACCTTCCGCTACGGTGTGCGCTTCGACCGCACGGTCCAGCGCAACGACCAGGGCGACGCGGTCGTCGATGCCGGTCTCTGGGGCCCGCGTCTCTTCGCGGCCTGGGACCCCTGGGGCGACGGCAAGACCGTCATCCGCGGTGGCTACGGGCGCGTCAACGACACCGGGCGACTGTCGGTCGCCGCCTTCGCCTCCCAAGCCAACACCTTCGGATCGAAGGCCTACTGGGGTGAGTACCAGGGCTCCTACGGCAACACCACCTCCGACCAGGTCGTCTACGACGACGGCGTCGAGCGCGACTACGTCTGGGACAACACCATCGCCCCCCACGCCGACGAGTTCGTCATCGGCAGTCAGCGCGAGATCATCCAGGACATGGCCATCGGCGCCAGCTTCATGGCGCGTTTCACTCGCAACATCTACGACTACGACGAGGTCAACCTCATCTGGACCGAAGACGGCTACGGCATCATCGGCACCAACGACGGCCAGTACCGCGGCATCTACCGCCTCCGCACCGCCGACATCGCGCGCCGCGACTACTACCAGACCGACATCCAGTTCAAGAAGAACTACGCCGACCGCTGGCAGCTCCTGGCCACCTACTCCTACGTCATCTCCCGCGGCACCGTGCAGTCCTCGGTCTCCGGCACCCTTACGAATCCCGAGCAGATGGACTACCGCTACGGCAACCTGTGGACCGACATGCGGCACCAGGTCAAGGCATACGGCTCCTACGACCTGCCCTGGGACCCCTGGACCACCAAGATCGGCATGGGCATCGAGTACTACTCCGGCCATCCCTACAGCCGGTACTACTACTCCGAAGCTTCGGGTGGCTACGGCCTGCTCCAGAGCAACTACGGTACGTACACCCGCACCGAAGGCTACTGGACCTGGGACATTCAGGCCAGTCAGGCCATCCCCGTACGCAAGGGAGAGCTCGAGGCCACGTTGTTGATCGAAAACCTGACCAACAACAGCCAGGCCGACGGCCGGTACTCCTACTACGTCAGCGCGCAGAACCGTTGGGTGATCAGCTCCAGGCAGAACCCCCTCGGCATCACCCTCGGTCTCCGGTACCACTTCTAAGGCAGGCTCTCATGCGCACCATCCCGTTCATGCTCATCGGCCTGGCAGCCATCGGCTGTGGCTTCGAAGAAGACCTCCCCGAGGTGGACCTCGCAGGCCAGGTAATCGTGCCGAAGGCCGCCGCCACCCGCACCATCGAAGTCGACGGCGTCGAAACCGAGCTCACCGACGCCCGCTTCCTGGGCCCGGTCTGGCTGGGTGCCTACCCGGCCGTGTCCAACGCCTACTTCCCTTACACCCACCCCGAGATGGGCCCGATCATCGACCCGGTCTACCCCGGCGACACCTACCCCTACGGCGGTGGGTCGGTGGGCCGCTTCGACTTCGCGTGCTTCGAGTCGGTGGCCTGCAAGGTCACCACCGGGCGCTTCGAGTCCTTCGAGAAGATCATCGAGTACTTCTCTTGGTCCGACGAGCCCGTCTCCGATCCCTACGGAGCCGAGGTGACATCGGCCAAGTACTACGAGCAGTACTGCCTGGACTACTACTACAACACCGAGCTCACCGAGTTCAACTTCCTGGCCATCGAAGAAGACGAGACCGGTGAGCACGTCGTCGCCCTCGACTTCGAGCAGATCACGGCCGACCACGAGCTGGCCAACCATGGCGGCGTGGACCACGTCGGCGACTTCGTGGCCGACTTCCACATTAGCCACGTCATCTGGCTCGAGGGCATGACCCTCTGGGGCTTCATCGACAACCCCTCGCAGGAGTTCACCTTCTCCACCTGCAACGAGGACGTCACCGGCAACGCCC
>CAZVHW010000335.1:4215-8623 GCA_964626835.1 uncultured Enterobacterales bacterium | reverse complement strand
GGGCTGCTGGCGCTGCGTCTCACGGAGCGGCTGCAGCGACCCCGGGGTGCCTACTGTGGCATGGGCGTCTGCATGGACTGCTTGGTGATGGTGGAAGGCGTGGGCCTGGTGCGCGCCTGCGCCGAACCGGTTCGCGAGGGCATGGTCTGCCGTACGGGGCTGGAAGAGGACGCGCCATGAGCTCGGTTTCCATCTCCGCCGCGGTCGTGGGCGCCGGACCGGCGGGTGTTGGCGCCCTCATGGAGCTGATGGAACGGGGGGTGGACTGCGCCTTGGTGGACGAGTCTCACCAGCCCGGTGGGCAGGGGTGGCATCCGGAGCGTCCATCGCCCGGAAAGGCCCGTCGCTCCTCACCATCCAGGCGTCGCGGCCGCGAGATCCTCGCCGAACTCGAGGGACTGCGGGGTGGGTACGACCGCCGGCTCGGCACTACCGCCTTCGCCGCCTTCCCTGGTGGAGAGCTGGCGCTCGTCGGCGGCGAGGGAGCCGTGAGCCTGCGTGCGAACGCCCTGCTGCTGGCCACGGGCGCCAGAGACCGGGTCCTGCCCTTCCCGGGTTGGACCCTCCCGGGCGTTGTCAGCCTTGGGGGTCTGCTGGGCTTGGTGGAGCGCCACGGTCTGCTGCCTGCCGGACCTCCGGTGCTGGCGGGGGCCGGCCCCCTGCTCTTGTTGGTCGCTGCTCGACTTGCGGACATGGGCCGTCCTGCGCTCGCGGTCTTCGATGCCGTGAGCGCGGTGGCCATGGCCCCAGCACTGCCTGGCTTGTTGCTGCAGCCGGCGTTGTTGGCCGAGGGCTGGGACCTGCTGGGTCGCATCCGTCGGGGGAGAACCGGCCTGGCCAGGGGCTGGGCCGTGGTGGGAGCGCAGGGGAGCGACCGCCTCGAGCGGGTGGTGGTGGCACCCGTGGGTGGCGACTGGCGACCGGATCTCGACCGGGTAGAGACCCTCGAGACGGGCCTGCTGGCGGTCAGCCACGGCTTGGCTCCCGAGGCTGCCCTGGCCGCCCAGGCTGGCGTACCCATGACCTGGTGCAACCACCTGGGGGGAAGGATCCCCGAGCATGGGCCCTGTCAGGAAACGGCGGTGGAGGGCATCTGGGTGGCGGGCGATTGCTGCGGCGTGCACGGGGCCGAGGTGGCCTGGCTCACGGGTCGTGTCGCTGGTTTGGCCATGGCGCGGCAGCTCGGTGCGGCTCGTCCGGACGATCCGTCCACGATGGACCGGCTGTGTCGCCGACGGGATGCTGGACTCCGTGCGCGGCGGGGCTTGGAGCAGGCCTTGCGTCCAAGGGACGGTCTGCTCTCGGCTCTCGAGGACGACACCCTGGTCTGCCGCTGCGAGGAGGTAACCCTGGGTGAGGTCAGGGCCTGGATGGCACGGGGGCTGGTGAGCCCCGCAGAGCTCAAGATGGCCACGCGGGCTGGAATGGGGCGCTGCCAGGGGCGCTTCTGCCAGAGTGCGATGCGCGATCTGGTGGCGCTCGAGCTGGGCGAGCGCGCGCAGCCTGACGAGGTGTCGAGCTCCCGCCCTCCGGTGCGTCCGGTGCGAATTCGCGACCTCGCCAACTGGGAGCGCTGACCCCGATCATCGTTCGTACTTGTTGTGCCCGTGTCAACACCGCGTGGGCAGGACAACCGCCGAAGTTCGGCCGTATTACGTGAGATCTCTCCTGGGAGGTGGCTAACCATGGATCCTAGTTCTTTGGTGCCCAGCCCTGACACCATCCCCGCGCCAGCCACCTTGTTCGAGATCCTCGGCGGGGTCACGCTCTTTCTGCATCTGTTGATCATCAACACCGTGCTCGGCACCCTGATCCTGGGCCTCTGGAAGCTGTTCAGGCCTGGCGGGACCCGCAAGCCACCCTTCTGGAAGGGTCAGCCCATTGCCTTGGCTCTGGCCATCAACATGGGCGTGGCGCCCCTGCTCTTCCTGCAGGTCAACTGGGGCACTCACTTCTTCTCCAGCTCGGTCCTCATGGCCTTGCCCTGGCTGTTGGTGGTCCCCGCGCTCATTCTCGCCTACTACGGGCTCTACTTGCTACAAGCGGGACGCTGGCTCCACCTGCTCGGGCCCATCGTGACGTTGCTGCTGCTGGGCATCGCGTTCGTGGTGGTCAACAACATGACCCTCATGCTCGAGCCCGGGCGCTGGGCCGCCTATGAGCGGTCTCGCGATGGCCTGATGTTCAACTGGGGTCAACCGCTGATTTGGCCGCGCTACCTGCACTTCGTGGTGGCGAGCGTGGCCGTTGGCGGCTTGTTCCAGGCAGCCCTCGAGGGTTGGCGTCGCTGGCGCGAGGGCGTGGTGGTACGCGAGCGCCGGGCGCGGGGCCTGTGGATCTACGCCTGGGCCACCAAGGCCCAGATCGTCGTCGGAATCGCTCAGTTGGCCGTGCTCCCAGCTCCGCTTCGCGCCCTGTTCTTGGGCAAGGACCCGGTGCTCACCGGCCTGTTGGCCGTCGCTGCGCTGGCGGCGGTGGGTTCCGTCGTCGCAGGCCTTCTGAAGCGCCTCTGGCCTACCGTCGGCCTGTTCCTGTGCACCATGGCCTTCATGGTGGCGCTGCGGCAGGGTCTGCGCTCATCGTACCAGCGTGGGTCCTCCCATCTGGCCAGCCTTCCGGTCGAGACCGACCTCGGGCCGATGTTGCTCTTCTTCGTCACCTTCGCCGTAGGCATCGTCGTGGTCGTCTGGATGCTGCGCCTGGTGCTGCGGGCCACCGCCAAGGAACGGCGATGAACTACCCAATCTGGGAGCTGGACTGGCTAGGTGGGCCGTCTTTGATCGCGCTGGTCTCCATCATCCACGTCTACGTGGCGCAGCTCGCCGTGGGTGGCGGCATCTTCCTGTTCTTCCTGGACTGGTGGGCCCAACGCAGCGGCGATGCGGGCCTGCTGGACTTCGTGCGCACCCACACCCGCTTCTTCCTGTTGCTCACCATGGTCTTCGGGGGGGTCACCGGCGTGGGCATCTGGTTCACCATCGCGGTGGTCAATCCGGCGGCAACGTCCCTGCTCGTCCACGAGTACGTCTTCGCGTGGGCCATCGAGTGGGTCTTCTTCATGGTCGAAATCGTGGCGCTGCTGGTCTACCACTACGCCTTCGACGCGCTCCGGCCCACAGACCGGCTGAAGGTCGCGGGCATCTATGCCTTCGCGGCCTGGGCCAGCCTGGTCGTCATCGGCGGCATCCTCTCCTTCATGCTCACTCCGGGCGGATGGGTCGAGAGCGGCAGTTTCTGGGACGGTTTCTTCAATCCCACTTTCCTGCCCTCCGTCGTCTTTCGAACCAGCGTGGCGTTGTCCCTGGCGGGGCTGTTCGCCCTGATCACCGCCATGCGCCAGCGCTTCGAGCCTATCCGCGTGCGGCTCGTGCGCATCGGTGTGGCCTGGCTGTTGGCGCCAGTCGTGGGGCTGGCGGTCGGCGGCTGGTGGTACGTACACTCCGTGCCTGAAGACCTGCGGGTGCGTGCCCTCGAGCTCAACCCCGAGTCAGGCTTGTTCGTCTCTCACGGGCTGGCGGCTGCGGGCTTGCTGCTGGTGCTTGCCTTGGTCATGTTGGCCGTCCCGCGCAGCGTGGGTCGAGTGGTCGTAGCGCTCATGGTGCTGACCGGTCTGATGGCCACCGGGAGCTTCGAGTACCTGCGGGAGATCGCTCGCAAGCCCTGGGTCGTTCCGGGCGTCATGTACGCCAACGGCCTCACCCCCGAAGACGTCGAACGAGCGCGGAGAGAAGGCCTGTTGGCCATCGCACGCTGGGACTTCTCCGGCCCGCCCGAAGGCGACACCCTGCTGCACGCTGGACGGGAACTCTTCAACCTGCAGTGTTTGGCCTGCCACACCCGAGGTGGGGTGTACAACGACATCCTGGAGCGCACCGCCCACCTCGAGTGGGAAGGGCTGCGAGCCTGGCTCGAGGGCATGGGCCGCGTGCGCAGCTACATGCCCCCCTTCGCGGGCAACGAAGCGGAGCGTGACGCGCTGGCGGCCTATCTGGCTTCCATCCACGGCAAGCCATATTCCGCTCCCGAGTGGCCCGAACCCCCGGCCCCCCTGGCCGCTCAACCGCCGCCTCGCGTCGAGGGCGACTGGGTCTTGCTGGCTTGGAGCGACCTCGGCATGCAGGTCGTCTCGGACTGCGACCGGTGGTTCGAGATCGCCCCGGCGGGCAATACGCTCGAGGCGGTGCTGGTCCAACGCGCCGGCCATCCCGTACGAATCACCGACGATGTGACCATCGGCTATCGGGTGGAGTCGCTGGGGCTCGAGGGTCAGCTCGAGTATGACGAAGGCGCCAAGGCCTGGCGGGCCGAAGGCCTCGAGGTTCTATCGGCTGCGGCGGCAGGCGGATTCGATCCCTACCCCTTGGTGACCGTCCAAGCGCTGGACTCTACGGGCGTCCTGCTGGCCGCT
>CAZVHW010000335.1:0-4205 GCA_964626835.1 uncultured Enterobacterales bacterium | reverse complement strand
CTTCGCAGGCCGTCTTGCCCACCACCTCCGAGCTGCGATGCCTCGGGTGCCACGGTGGCGGCTGGCGCGACCAAGACCATCAAACGGGCATCTCCGACGCCACGGCCCAGGCCGTGCTCGTGCTGCACGACCGCGACAACGGCACCGATCTGGTGGCCCAGGCGCAGGCCGGCCAGCCCCAGCGCTGCCAAGCCTGCCACGGTGACGCCAGGGAGGGGGTCGAGGGCCAGCCTGGCGTCCTCTCCCTGAGTGCCGCAATGCACGGCTGGCATGCCACCATGATGCACCTCGAGCAAGGTGACGCCTGCGCTTCGTGCCACCCTGCCCACCCCCAGGGCGCCACCCGTGGCTTCCGCGGCCTGCACGCCTCCCGGGGTTTGAGCTGTACGATGTGCCACGGTGCCTTGGCCGATCACGCCGCCGCGTTGCTGAAGGCCGAACCCGACGCGCCCGCAAGCGAGGTCCTGATCGCAGGGGTGCTACCCGACCTTGCCAAGCCCTTGGACGACATCGAGCCGCGCCAGTCCTGGCTCCAGCAACCCGACTGCCAGAGCTGCCACGTCGAATACCAGGCACCCTCGGCCTACAACGCCTTCAATCGCTGGGCCGGCACCGAAGATCTGCCCCTGTATGGCCAGCGCACTGGGGTCATGGGCGTGCGATGTGTGGCGTGCCATGGCTCGGCCCACGCGCTGTACCCGGCCCGAAATCCCACGGAGCAACACCGGGACAACCTGCAGCCCCTGCGGTACACGGGCCTGCCCTTCCCCATGGGCTCCGAGAGCTCCTGTACCGCGTGCCACACCGTGCTCTGGCCCATGTCGCCCCACCACCCCAACATGGTGCGGCCCTTCCGTGGCTTCGAGCGGCGGGAATGGGTGAGCGAGACCAGCGCGGGAGACGGAGCGACCGTCGCCGATTGACCGTCAGGGTAGGTCCCTCCAGGCTTCGCGGGGGGTTCCCTCTTCGGGCGCGTCGCCGTCTTCCAGGGCGAGGGACCCGTCTTCGAGGGCCGCGAGCAGCTCTTGGGCCCGCCCGGCCCAGGCGGTGGGCACGTAGATGAAGACCCGGGCCAAGCCGTCGGCCGTGAAGCCGTGGGTGAGTCGAAGCGCTTCGCCCTGGTAGCGGTTCGGGATGCGGTGGCGGTTCAGCAGGTCGCGCACCAGCTGCAGCTCCATCTCTCCCTGTGCTTGGTGCACCAGCACCTCGATGCTCGTGTCCTCGCTCATGGGTGCTCCCTGGATGTGTGCGTGCCGAGCGATCCCCTGGCGGACCGTTGCACGAGTATACCGGAGGCGCCGCTCACACTGTTGCAGTGGCTCGCAGTGGCCCTGGAGCTACTCTGTGGGGGCGGCGTCGCCTTCGGCGGGTGCGGCCTCTCCCTCGGCCGCCTCGCCTTCTGCGGCTTCGCCTTCGGCGGCCTCGCCTTCTGCGGCTTCGCCTTCAGCCGGCGCCTGCTCTTCGGGCTCTTCGGAGGCCTTGAGGATGCTCTCGAGCTCCTTCTGGATGTCGGCGGGGAGCTTCTCGCGTTCGGCCTTGCAGCCGGCGGGATCGGCGGTGGCCCAGACCGGGTCGAGGCACTTGGCGGCATCGAGGGGGAGCTTCTCGCAGGTGGCCACGAACTCTTCCTTGGTGGCCATGGGGGGCCTCTCCGTGAGGCCGTGTTTCTTCATCAGCTCTGCGATCTTCGCCTCGGTGCTGCCGTAGGCGCGCGTGCAGGTGCGCGTGACATCGGTGCCTTTGACTCCGCTGACGGTCGTGGTCTGTTGTTCGCAGGCGACGAAGAAGGTGGAGGCGGCGGCGAGCAAGGCGAGGCGGTTCATGTGGACTCCAGGGGCGGTTGGCACCGCGGCTGGTGATGTTTCCCAGCATAGCGCAGCTCCGACCTCCGCGCGAAGCGGGGCCCACGCCGGACCTTCGCGGAGCTCAAAAGGAGCGTTTGAGATCCCTCAGGGCTCGGTTGTCGAACCATCCTTGGACCGGTTCGTCCAGGCTGGAATCCGATCCTGCAACGACCTGCCCGCCGGTGTCGCGGGCATTGCCGAGGCTCTCGATGGCGTCGGCGGTCTCCGGCACGGTGGGGTATGCCGCGGCGGCGGTCGGCTCGTAGACATCCGGGCTGACCTTGGGGGCCTGCAGCACCTGCGGGGCCAGGCTGCGCCGCAGCCCCGACAACAGACGACCGCTCGAGCGACCCTCGTCCTCTCGATGGTAGGTGCCCCAGTCCTGTCGCTCGAGGGAGACCAGCGAGTCCAAGGGGACCGTGGCTTGCTCCGGGCCCAGATCGAGCTCGAAGGTGATGGCGTCGTGGACCAGCGGCCCGATGAGCACGGTGCCGCTCTGCAGCTCGATGCGCCAGTCGCCGTCAGGGTCTTTCAGGGGAGCCGCCGAGACACACTCCGACAGGAACGGGGCGAAGGTGCCCATCTCGTTCTCGATGACCAGGTTGGAGGCTTCGGGATCGACCAGGAAGTCGTCTCCGTGGGACGTCCGTACCCGGTAGACCACGCCTTGGGGCCAGACCTCGCCGCCCTGGGTCTGGAGCCGCAGCAGCTCGTTCGCCGGGACGTCGACCGCGACCTCCTGGCCGCCTACCGCCAGGTCCATGGCGAGCGCGGCGTCGGCCCAGTGGCCCGTGAGCTCGCTTCCGTTGCGCAGCCATACATCGACGTAGCCCCCGGATTCCGCCAGCCCTTCGCCCTTGACGGGCTCCACCTCTCCCACGTCTTCCCATGGAATGGACAGCGTGCCCAGGCCGCCCTCGAGTACCAGCATCGGGGTCTGAACCGCGCCCATCAGGACCTGCCCGTCTTCCAGGGTGGCGCGCACGGGCCAGGTGGCTCCGGGATCACCGCAGGCGGACAGGGCGAAGGGGAGGGCGAGAGAGACGGCGAGGGCCGAGATGGGACGGCGCATGGGAGGCTCCTTGGGAACGGGGTGCCCTCACGACACGCGAGGGTCTCCCTGCGTTCCTTGGCGGTGCAACGCCCCGGCGGTTGCTGGGCTTACACCGTCGTCGGGCTCACTCCTCGTTGCCGTCCGAAGCGTCGGAGGGCGCGTCGTCGTCGGCCTCGTCCTCGGCTTCTTCCGTGCGGCGGTGCAGCAGGACCGCCGTGTGCACGGGGCGTACGGGTGCCTCGTCCATGTCGTCGTTGGCGATCAGCTCGGTGGTAGGCAGGTCGAGGACGCGGTCCAAGAGCAGCATGCGCTTGGACGAGCCTCCGTCGAGGTTCATGGCCTCGAGGCAGCCGAGCGCGCGCATCAAGCGGGCCACGTGGGTCAGCGTGAAGCCAGGGGCACGGTGGAAGTTGCGCCCATCGACGGCGGCGAGCACCAGGTGGCCTTCGTCGTCCAGACCAACGGCCAATCGAGGCAAGAGGTTGCTGTCGAAGGTCTCGTCTTGGGAGAAGGTGGCCGGTGGCGCCGTGCCCGTGAGATCCTCGGCGCGCATGTCCATGGCGTCGCGGCCCTGCTCCAGCAGCATGGGCCCCCCGGCCACGGCGTTGTGGAGCGGGATCCCCGCGGGTCCGGATGGCAGCTCGTAGACCACGCGGGCGCCCGGGGCCTGAGCGTAGCTCCTGGGCTGCTTTGGTGGCATGGCGAGCACGAAGCCCGCAAGCGGGATGGGCAGGGGGCCGCGCTGCAGGGCGATGATCCGATGTCCCACGATGGCCACGGATGCGCCGCCGTGATCGGGACTCTCCGCGCCCCAGGCCCGGTTGAATGCCACCGGGTGGGTGCCGAGCTGGCCCAGCGCGTTGCTGGCCGCCACCGTGGTTCGTGAGCCGTCGCGCCACGTGAGCGTCGTGCCGGCCAGGCCGATTCGGCAGACGAAGATGTTCGAGTCCTCGTCTTGGGCGAGGGTGGCGCGGTGGAACACCGGCGGGGACAGCAGCACGCCGTCGCACAAGAGCAGCCCCACTGGGTCCGTGCGGCCGCTGGGGGGCTCGATGTCGGGCTCGGAGTACAGGAAGAAACCGCCCGAGATGGCGGCCATGGCGTGGGCGCGCGCGACCTGCTGCACGAAGCTTCGCCCGGCGCCACGGGCCATGCGGCGGCAGTCCAGCATCTGCAGGCGTGGGGTCTTGGCCTTGAGTACGTTCACGTGCAGAGGCCCCAGATCGCTGTCGCCCTCGAGCCGAGTGTGCCACAGATCCGGCACGGCTTCTTCCCACGTGGCGCGTTCCACCAGGTCTTCGAGGGAG
>CAZVHW010000334.1:0-8631 GCA_964626835.1 uncultured Enterobacterales bacterium | reverse complement strand
TTTCACCTGCCGAGAAAGCCCTGCAGGTGTCCCAGGCCGAGGGCCTGCTGGACGCAGGCGAGCGCATCTCGAACATCGTCTTGATGGGCATGGGGGAGCCCCTGGCCAATCTGGACAACGTGCTGGTTGCGCTGGGCATCCTGCTGGACGAAAACGCGCTTAACTACAGCCATCGCAAGATCACGGTGTCCACGGCGGGCTTGGTCAAGGGCTTGGTCAGGCTGGCCGATGCCTCACCGGTCAACCTGGCGGTCAGCCTCAACGCCAGCACGGATGGGCAGCGTGACGCCATCATGCCGGTGAACAAGGCCCACGGCCTGGGGGAGCTGCTCGAGATCTGCCGTAGGCTGCCGCTGCCCGCGGGCAAGCGCATCACCTTCGAGTACGTGATGATCGCGGGCTTCAACGACAGCCTCGACGACGCGCGGCGGCTGTTGAAGATGCTCCGCCCCGTGAAGGCCAAGGTGAACCTCATCCCCTACAACGAGAACCCCCATCGCGACCTCGAGTGCCCGTCCGACGAGGTGGTCGGGGCGTTCCAGGACCACGTGGTCCAAGGCGGTATCCAGTGCTCCGTGCGCTCGTCTCGGGGGCTGGACATCTCGGCCGCCTGTGGCCAGCTGGGCAAGCGCGCCACCCAGACGGAGGAGTAGAGGCCCCTGTCGGGGAATCGCGCTAAGACGCAGGTGTTGAATCACCTGGCGAGGGTACAGCATGTCAGCAGTTCGCATCGGCATCATCGGCGGAACCGGCCTGTACGAGATGGAAGGCGTCGGCGACGTGCACGAGGTCAACGTGGACACGCCCTACGGCGCGCCGTCGGATGCCTTCATCGCCGGCACCCTCGAGGGCGCCGAGGTGTTCTTCGTGCCCCGCCACGGCCTTGGCCACCGCTTCACGCCGACCGAGGTGCCCTATCGCGCCAACATCTTCGCCCTGAAGAAGCTGGGTGTGGACTGGATCGTCAGCGTCAGCGCGGTTGGATCCCTGATGGAATCCATCGCCCCTGGGCACGTCGTGCTGGTGGATCAGTTCATCGATCGCACCCGCCACCGCGCCTCGACCTTCTTCGAGAAGGGCCTGGTGGCCCACGTGGCCTTCGGCGACCCCGTCTGCGGCGCCTTGCGTGGCTATCTCCTCGAGGCTGCAGCTCGGGTCGAGGCCACCTTCCACGACGGCGGCACCTACGTGTGCATGGAAGGCCCGGCGTTTTCCACCAAGGCCGAGAGCGAGCTGTACCGCTCGTGGGGTGCTTCGGTCATCGGCATGACCAACATCCCCGAAGCCAAGCTGGCCCGCGAGGCCGAGATTTCCTACGCCACCCTCGCCATGTGCACCGACTACGACTGCTGGCACACCGACCACGACGACGTCACGGTGGATCAAGTCGTCGCCGTGTTGAAGGCCAACGTGGCGCTGGCCAAGCGCATCATCCGGGTGGCGGTGCCCAGCATCGTCGCCCACGGCGGGCCGCCCCCCGCACGCGGCGCCCTCTCCTCGGCCGTCCTCACCCAGCGGCACGCCATCCCCGACGAGCGTCGCGCCATCCTCGACGTCCTCACCGGAAAGGGGGGCTAATGCTCTCGCGTCTCCTGTCTCTCGCCATCCTCGCAGCCGCGCTGCTCCCCCAGCCGGCCGACGCCAAGTCCAGTCGCAAGGCTCGCTCCGAGGCCCGCGCCGAGCTGGGCCGCGCATACCTGCAGGAAGGCTCCCTCGAGTCGGCGATCGGAACCCTGCGCGAAGCGATCGAGCTTGACAAGAGCAATTGGATCGCCTGGACCTTCCTGGGGCTCGCTCTGGCCGAAAAGGGCAAACCCGAAGATGCCGAGAAGGCGTACCAGACCGCCCTGCGCTACGAAGACGAGCGAGCCGAGCCCCACCACAACTACGGGCTCTTCCTCTTCGGTCGAGGTCGGGTCGACGATGCGGTCCTGCAGTACGAGCTGGCCCTCGAGGATCTCACCTATCGTAAGCCCTCGTTCGTGCTCAACAATCTGGGTTTCGCCCTCATTGCACGCGGCGACTACGGGCGGGCGGTCACCTCGCTGCGAGAGGCCGTGAGGCGAGCCCCGAATCTGTGCCCGGCGCGCTTCAACCTCGGGATGGCCCTCGAGGGGAACGAGCAAGACGCCGAAGCCCTGAAGTCCTACCAGGACGTCATCGATCTGTGCGGCGAGGAGGCCCCTGGCGCCTATCTGCAGGCCGGTCGGTTGATGATCGAGCAAGAGCGCGACACCGACGGGATCACCTACCTGTACCGCGTGCTCGATCTCGCTCCGGACAGCGATGCGGCCAAGCAGGCCGAGCAGCTGCTCGCCGACCTCGAGCCCTAGGGAAACGCCATGAAGGACCTCCGGGGTGAGCGCAAGCTGCGCGGTCTGAGCCTCGGCCAGGCGGCCGAGGCCACGGGCATCCCCGTAGACATCGTCGCCTCCCTCGAGGCCGAGCCCGAGGCCCAGCTGCGGCCTGGAAGTACGATCGCGCGTTGGCGCGAGCAGTACGTGGCGTTCCTGCAGCAGCGCCCCGCGGTGTTGCCCGACCCACCCACCCCAGCCCAGGCGCCCGAACCTACCGAGACGACCGCGGTCGTCACGGGTGCGGCGCTCCGCACCCCGGTCGGGTTCGCGCGTGCGCTCGCGCTCGGTGTCGCCGTGGCGGTGCTCGTGTTGTTGGGCCTGCGCGTGGCTGCCGAAATCATCGAGCGTAGCTCGGGGGGAAGCCCGTCCGGGCAGGCTGCCGTCGCTGCGGTCGACATGGCCCACGATCTGAGCGTGCGAGCCATCGAGCCGTCCAAGATCACGGTCGAGGTGGATGGCGTCCTCGTGCACGATGGCGTGCTCCCCGCTCGCCAGTCCCTGCAGTTCGAGGCCGAGCGAGAGCTGGGCTTGTACGTCCCGGACCTCACGAGAGTCAAGATACGTTACAACGGCGAGGTGCTGCGCCCCCTGGGCAACCTCTCCGCCGGGCGTCGCCTTGTGTTCATCGACGACGAAGGGCCCTGAACCCAGTTCGGGGTAGCGGTCCCAGCCCATGCCCGAGAACCTGCTCCGCACCCGCGTCGAGACCATTCGGCGGCTCGCCCGTCGCCGGGCGGCCCGCCCGCTGGTCAACGTGCTCAAGAAGACGCGCGGGGAAGACGTGGCGGCCACCATGCCCCACCTGGCGCCGGCCGAGCAGCGCTTCGTCTTCGAGCATGTTCACGAAGACGAGATGGCGGCCGAGCTCCTGGCCCACGTCGGCGAGACCGATCTGGCCAATCTCGTCAAGGAGATGCCCCTCGAGCGCCTGGTCGGGATGCTCGATGCCATGGAGGTCGATGACGAGGCCGACGTCATCGCTCGACTGCCCGAAGAAATCCGCGACCTGGTCATGGGCCGCATCGAAAAAGACGACCGCGACCACGTAGAAGAGCTCCTCGCCTGGCCCGAAGACTCCGCTGGCGGCATCATGCAGCCCGTGGCCTTTCGGCTTCATGAAGATGGCACCTGCCGCGAAGCCATCCAGGCCTTGCAGGAAGCCGAAGAGGTCGAGTCGGTCTTCTACCTGTACGTCGAAAACGAGAACGGGCAGCTCGTGGGCGTCGCGTCTCTGCGCAACCTGCTGACCAACCCGCCCAACACCCCCCTGTCCGGGGTGATGGTGGCCGACGTCATCACCGTGCCGCCGCACATGGATCAGGAAGACGTGGCCCGCGTGGTCTCACGCTACGACCTGCTGGCGGTCCCGGTGGTGGACGACCACCATCGTCTCCAGGGCATCGTCACGGTCGACGACGTCATCGACGTCATTCGTGAGGAAGCCGCCGAGGACATGATGCTCATGGTCGGTGTCCGCCAGGACGAGGCCGACGAGCAGGCGGGCGTGCTGCAGTCGGTTCGGCAGCGCATCGCGTGGCTGCTCATCACCCTGGTGGGTGGCATCCTCATCGCCGAGATGGCCAAGCTCTGGGAAGCCGACATCGGCGCCTTCCCCATCTTGGCCGGCTTCCTGCCCGTGGTCATCGGCATGGGTGGCAACGTGGGCTCGCAGGCTGCCACCATCACGGTCCGCGGTATCGCCCTGGGCCGCGTCGAGCCCCGCGACGTGCTGCGCATTGTCTGGCGAGAGTCCCGCATCGGGCTGATACTGGGCTTGGCCTACGGCGTGGTGTTGGCCATCTACTGCTTGGCGCGCTTCCAGCAGCCTCTGTTCGGCGTCGGTGTGGGTGTCGCCATCACCGCGGCGATGGGGACCGCAGCCATCGCCGGCTCGGTCATCCCCCTCACCCTCGAGCGCCTGGGCGTCGACCCAGCCGTGGCCACCATGCCGTTCGTCACGACGTTGATGGACCTCGTGGGTGGGGTCATCTATTTCAGCGTCACGACCGCTCTCATCGCGCTGACGCTCTGACGAGCGGTCCCGCAGTGCCTGGTCCCGCCACATCCCACGAGGCCCTGGTGTTGGGCATCGTCAACTACGGCGAGCGAGACCGCATCGTCCGCCTGCTCACACCCGCCCATGGGCGCTTGTCGGCGCTGGCCAGGGGTGCGCGGGGGTCCCGGCGCCGTTTCCGCGGCGTGATCGACCTGGGCAACCGGCTCTCCGTCATGCTGCGCAGGGGCAGGGGAGAGCTTTGGCACCTACAGGAAGCCGACCTGGTCAGCGCTCGCCTGGGCCTCCGTGAAGACCTGCTGCCTCTGGGCCTGGCCGCGTACGGATGCGAGCTGGTTGGAGCCTTCGCTCGTGAGCAGCACCCCGAGCCTCGGCTGTTCGGTCTGCTGGAGGTCTTTCTGACGGTGATGGACGCGGCCACCGCGCCTCCGCGGGGCATGTTCCGGGCGGGCCTCGAGGTCAAGGCGCTCACCTGTGCGGGCTTCGCCCCCGTTCTCCAGACCTGCGTACGCTGCGGCGAGTCGCTGGCGGGTCCCTGCCTGTTCTCTTCGGAGTCGGGGGGCGGGCTGCACGAAGGCTGTGGCTCCGGCGAGCCCGTCGATGCAGGGTTCCTGGCCGCCCTCGAACATGCCCGGCGGACCCGACTGCTCGAGCTGCTGGACCTGGACCTGCCACCGGGACCGCCGTGGTTGCTGGCGCGCTTTGCGGAGCACCAGCTACAGCGAGGGTTGAAGTCCAGGAAGTGGCTGCAGAGCCTGGAGTAGCCCTGAGCGCTCGGGGCTTGCCGATGTTCGAGGATCCGATACCTTTTTGCCGGCACTCTGTGAGGTGAACGATGGTTGCACGCTGGCTTGGATGGACCCTCTCGGTGACCTTGGGGCTCGGCCTGCCCGTCGGTGCTTGGGCGGTGGTGGGTGTGTCGCTCAACGCCATGGGCGATCCGCTCGTCTACCACGACCAGGTGCTCGAGTGTCCCAACAAAGCGGGCGATGGGCGCTACCAGGTCTCCTACGCCAACGGCCAGAGGGGCGTTCGGGGCAGCTGTTCGAGCGGCTTGGCCGTGGGCAGCTAGGACGGCTGGTACGAAAACGGCCAGAAGATGTGGAGCTGCGATCTCGACTCCGGCGAGTTTGACGGCTACTTCAAGAGCTGGTGGGAGAACGGCGAGCGGGCGATGGGTGGCAGGTACGTCATGGGCCTCGAGGAGGGCCCGTTCAAGTACTGGCACCGCGATGGCGAGTATCGCGCCCGGGGTGACTACGTGGATGGCCAGAAGGAAGGCTGCTGGGTCACATGGCACGACAACGGCCAGAGGGCGACCAAGGGCGCCTATCTCCACGGCGAGCAGGTCGGCCGATGGTTCCAGTGGGATGCCCAGGGCAACCGCGGCAAGAGCTTGTACGGTGGCTCCTACGACTCAGGCCGGTGTTGGTTCCCGCTGTTCTGATCGGTCGAGTCATCCATCTGGCGTCTGTGGCCCCGCCCGGGGCCGTGGGGGCTCATCACCACTCGGCGTCGTCGTCGCATTCAGGCACGTCTTCCCCTCGTAGGGCGGTGGGCAGGCCATGGCGACCAGGAGAAACCCAGGTCGCGAGCCTCTTCCTCTTGACCGCAGCCGACGAGCAGGCTCGCGGCCAGCGCGAGGTGCAGGGAACCCGAGCCGGGGGTGGACTCGATGTTGCCGTTGCACATCGGAGACGACCTCCTGATTGGTAGTGCGGTCAGGCAGGTCTTCTGTTTCAGGATTCTAGCGCGGTGGCGTGGTGGGGCAGGCAGGCACCGGCTGGTCGATGATCACAGTCAGTCTGCCGTGCGGTGGAGGGGGCGGAGTTCGATCGAGCACCGCGCAGGTGCTCGTCGCGGTCACTCGGCTGCGTCCGGCGCTTCGGGTGGCAGGGCATCCAGGGCGGCCTTCTGCGCTCGTGCTGCGGCGCGGGCGGCGTGTGGGTCCTCGAAGACCAACGCAGCGAGCTCCTCGGTGGCGCTTGCGGCGATCCTGCGGAGGGCTTCCAATTCCACGAGTCCCAGCTCGTACGCCATCAGGCCTGCTCCCAGGTACGTGTCGAAGACGAACACCCCTCGAGCGGCCATCCTGGCGCGTTCCCGACGGCTCAACAGGGGGATGTCCTTTTCTCTGTTGACCACGTCGTGGATGAACACCGCGGGTACGCGGTCGGGGTAGCGTCTGCGCATCTCGAGTCCCGCGGCCGCGTCTCCCTGGCCGCTGTCGCCCACGAAGACGAAGCGGCGCTCCGGGAAGAGCGAGAGGTAGCTGTCGAGGTTCGCGACCTTGGCTTCCGCGATGGCTTCGTTCGTGGCGAGCTTGGTCCAGCTCCCCGCAAGGAGGGATGGGCGCTCGAGGCCGTGCTCCTGGAGCATCTTGAGCGTGGCGTCCTCCACCAGGCCCAGTCGGTCGCCCGGGCGGGCGCTCAGGAAGGTCACGCCGGGTGCGTCGTTGAGCGCCTCGTAGAAGGCGCGGACCCCGGGGTAGACGGTGCCCTTGGGGAAGCGGGCGTCCACCCACCCGCAGACGAAGGTGTCGTCGATGTCGCTGATCACCTGCAGGCCGCCGTCGGCCGCGGCGGCTGTCGCGAAGTGCGCGAGGATCTCGGCCCGGATCGTCTCGTCGTCGATGTCGCTGTGGATGAGGTGGTGGAGCCCGTGGTGGGTACCCGAGCCGTCCAGCGCATCCCGCGCGGCGAGCAGCTCTGCGCCCGAGGTGCCGAGGAAGAGATCGCGGATCCGTGCCTCGTCTTCCGTGTTGGTGTGTCCATCCTGCAGGTCGAGAATGGCCGCCACGCGTTCGTGCAGGAGCATGGGTAGCGAGAGAGCCTCGCGTCAGGCACCCGAGTCTCGGATCGTGGGGGCCCATTGGGCCGCGACGATCGCCTGCCCGGCTTCGGCATGTTCGGACACGATCCGGTCGTCCACGGCCACCGCGAGGTGATCTCGAAAGACCAGCAGTGTCGTGCGTCCCGACGGGGCGGAGACGGCGTCCGTCAGGCCTTCGTGCACGCCGGCCAGTACTTCCCAAGGTACGACACCGCCGGTGTCTCCCACGAGATCGGCGGTGGGTGCCACCGGGAGGGTGAACGGGAGGATCTCGGGAGGGCAGAAGCCCGCCATGGGGGAGTGGGAACCGCGAACGATCCAGCGCCCCTCGGTGCGGATCAAGGCCCAGTTCTTCTCGTATGGACCGGCACAGCCTTCGGGCTCCCGCTCCATCAAGGCCGTCTCAACGGCCTCGCCGAGGATCTCGCCGATTGGCAGCGAGTGTCTGTCGTTGAAGCCCAGCGTGACCACGGGCTCGAGGGCCTTGACCCGGATCCTGTCCCAGCTGATGGGGTAGCCCCCGATACCGCCGCCACCTTGCCGAACGGCCACGTGATCTGGGCCCACCATGAGAAGCTCCGCTCTGGCGCCCTTGTAGAAGCCCAGGTCTCCGCTGGTCATTCGTGGCGGCTCGGGGCGGGTCGTGCCCACGGGCCACGACTGCAGCGTTGGGATGTCGGGTATCGGCTCTTCGTCTTCGTCCACGTCGAGATCGCTCGGGGGGAGGAGGAGGGCCAGGTCGACCCGCCAGAGGGCATCGGCCCGCGAGACCACGACACCCGTCCCCGCAGGGTGTAGGCCGGTGGGATCGACGATCCAGGCGGACAGGTTTCCATCAGGGCCGCGGAGCCCGAGCAGCAACGTCTCTCATGGGGGGAGATCAGAGGCGGCGAGTCGCGCTGGGCAGGCCAACAGGGCTGCGGCGAAGACGACGGCGTGTAGAGGACGAAGGTGCAAGTGGGGAGTTTTCATGGTTTCGGCGTATCACTCCGGCCTCGTGGCGGAAGGTCCAGACTCTCACGGATCCCAGTGTTACCTTGATGCCATGTTCCGTTTGGTGCCAACGCTCGCCCTCCTCCTCCCCGCCTGCGGGATGTGGATCTACGAGGAGACCACCGACGACGGCACGGTCACCTGGTACGGCACGGTCCTCGATGGCCCCTATACCGGTGACAACGGCGTGCTCTCAGGCGGCGATGTCCTCGTCTACGACCTCGACGAAGAGCTTTTGGCCGAAGGCACCGAGCCCTACTCCGATACTCCCGGGTACTGGAAGCTGAAGGTGCCACCCGCCGAATCCGTAGCCATCCACCTGGCGGGCGAAGACCTGCTCCCCACCGTCTGGCGCGGCACCACGCCTACGGCGCAGGCCTACTGGTACACCGGTGCGCTGTTCTCTTGGCCCGAAGAAGTCTGGGGTGGGTTTAT
>CAZVHW010000333.1:4807-8763 GCA_964626835.1 uncultured Enterobacterales bacterium | reverse complement strand
TAAAACGGGCCCTTGAACCGCCGTTCGTACTCGTTGAAGACCTCGCCGCTGAGGGCGAGTTCAGGGAGACCGAGGACCCGGACGGAGACTGCGAGGGCACGACCACCGAGACCCGGCGCTGGACCCTGAGCTATGTCTCGGACGGGCTTTCTCAGGCCAAGCTGCTCGAAGGCGAAGAAACGACGTCGGAGGAGTATTAGTGCGTACACTCTACATTCTGCTCGTGATCGCGGTGCTGGGAGGCTGCGGGGTCAGCCGGCCCGGAGTGCAGATCGGTCACACGACGGTGCGCTTCGCGACGGTGGAGGAGGGCGTCGCGCTGCTGGGGGCGGACGACGAGGCCAGCCTTGGCTGCGGCTGCGATCCCTGTGCGGCAGCGTGACGGACAGCGACGGCTGACTGTGACGGGCCCTGCATACGGCATGGTGGGGCTCGAGGATGCGGACGTGATCTTGGTGGGTGGCAGCGACCAAGCCTTCGCCGGATGGTCCGTGGCGGGTGCGGGTGACGTCGATGGAGACGGGTTGGACGACCTGGCTATCGGCACCCCGGGATTGTCGTGGGTCTGGCTGGGGCGAGAGCTCTGAACCTCAGCCCTGCTCGTCGTCGGTTTCATCACCGTCTGCATCGGGTTCAGTCTGGGCCTGGGCCAGCAGCTCCTCGGCCGCCTTGCGGGTGGAACGGGGATGCAGCTTGCCCCCCATCATGTTGGCCAGCTCCTTGATGCGAGCTTGTTCGTCCAGGCGCTCGATGCAGGTGCGCGTGCGGCCTTCGCGGGTGGACTTGGACACGAAGTAGTGTGCTTCGCCGAACGCCGCGATCTGGGGCAAGTGGGTGACACAGATGACCTGGTGATGGCGGGCAATTTCCTGCAGCTTGCGCCCGATGACCTCGGCCACCGCACCTCCAACGCCCGCGTCCACTTCGTCGAAGACGTAGGTACCGGCCGGGCCGTTGCCAGCCAGGACCGACTTGAGGGCCAACAAAGCCCGGGAGATCTCCCCGCCGGAGGCCACCTTGGCGAGCGGGCGAGGCTCCTCACCGGGGTTGGGGGCGATGAGGAATTCCACCCGATCGAGACCGGTGGAGGTGAGGGGAGCTCCGTCTACCTCGAAGTCGTACAGCCCTTTTTCGAACCGTGCCACGTCGACCACGACCCGGGCTTCCCCCATTCCGAGGACCTTCAGCTCTGCCGTGATGGCCGTGGCCAAGGCATCGGCGGCTTGCTTGCGGCGCTCGGAGAGGGTGCGCGCGTGCTCCCCGGCCAGCTCCAGCGCTGCCGCCAGGAGCTGTTCCTGGGCGACGATGTGGTTCTCTACCTGCTCGAGCTCGTCGAGGCTCTGAGTCAGCTCGTCGTTGTAGGCCAAGACCGACTCGAGGGAGCCGCCGTAGCGACGCTTGAGACGACCGAGGCGGTCCAGCCGCGCCTCCATCCGGGCCAGCTGGTCGGGATCGGAGTGAACGTTGCGCCCGTAGTGCCCGAGAACGCGCGCGGCTTCTTCGACCTCGAGGCGGGCCGAGTCGAGCTGCTTGGCAACTTCGCCCAGGCGCGGGTCGATGGCCACCAGCTCCTGTAGGCCGCCGATGAGCCGAGAGAGCTGGCCACACAGCGCGTTTTCCTGTTCGTAAAGCACCGCCTCGGCACCTTGGGTGGCACGAGAGAGGCGCTCGGCGTGGCGCAGACGGCGGGCTTCGTCCGCGAGGCGGACGTCTTCGCCGGGCTGGAAGTCCAGCTCGGCCAGCTCCGTGAGTTGGTAGCGCAGGTAGCCTTCGCGATCGATGCGGTTGCGCGACTGCTCCTGCAGCTCGGTCAAGGCCGTGCGCGCGTCCAGCAGCTGGCTCCACGACTGCTGGAGCTGCTCCTTGAACAGGTCGAGCTCCGCGTAGGCGTCCAGGAAGTCCAGATGGGTGGAGGAGTTGGCCAGGCGGTGGTGCTCGTGCTGGGAGGAGATGTCTACCAGGCCGCTGGCGAGGCGCCGCAGCTGGGCTGCGGTCGCGAGCTTGCCGTTGATACCAGCGCGGGTGCGGCCGGTGGCCTGGATGACCCGAGACAGGACGATCTCGTCTTCGACCTCGATGCCCACGGCCTCGAGCCGCAGGCGTGCCACGGGATCGTCGCTCACGTCGAAGAGGGCGTCGATCTCCGCCTGGGCCGCGCCGGAGCGCACGAGGTCCGATCGGCCGCGGGCTCCCAAGACCAGCTGGAGCGCATCCACGAGGATGGACTTGCCCGCACCGGTCTCACCCGTGACGATGTTGAGACCGGGCTCGAAGACCACGTCTTGTGCCTCGATGATGGCGAACTCTCGTACACGCACGCAGGTGAGCACGGGATCCTCCTGAGCCTTGCCCAAGATAGCAGGATCGGCCCCCGCGGTCGCGCCGTGTCGGCGGTCCCCGGGATCAGCCCACCGTGGACCGACCCCGGGGCGGGTTCTACGACTCTCTCAATCGTCGGCGGTGAACACGAAGGGATAGTTCACCACCACCATCCCGCCGCCCGGGGAAGGCGGGAACTGCATACGGACGAAGCGGGACACCAAGCATGCCTCGGTGGGCTGGTGTGACAGGGTGCTCGACTTCACGCGGGCCTTTGCGACGCTACCGTCCTTCGCGATGGAGAATTCCATCACGACCTTGCCAGCGAGCGCCGGTTGTTTCTGAAGCTCTCGCTGGTAGCAGTAGCGGATGGCGTTCAGGTGGCGCTTGATGACCGCGTCGATGAGGCTCTTGTCGAGGGACCCCAGGATGATTGGGGAGCCGGAGGCAAACCCCACAACGCCCGCCGCATGTGCGCTGAGGTGTCCGCCCCCGACTCCGTAACCGGATGGTCCGCTGCTGCGGCCCTTGGTGCCCAAGGCACCGAGCATCAGGGCCGAACCGCCACCGCCAAGGCCCGTGCCGCGCTGCCCGTAGCCGCCTTGCCCCAGCTGGGCGCCGCCCGCCATGGAGACGCCGGCGGGGGCATGGTTGGGCACGCTCACACGCAGGGATGCGGGGCCGCAAGGGGAAGGCTCGTCGTCGATTGCGACGAGGCTGGTGTACTTGGAGACCAGGTGGTGGTCGAGGGCCACGTCGGTCACGTCTTGGCGCACCTCGTCGGCGCTCCGCCCTCGTGGGTACCACTCGATGTCACGAATCTTGCGTCTAGCCCAGATGGAGCCGAGCCCTTCGTGGCGTGGTTCGACGACCGGCACCTCCAGCGGCAGCTCCCAGGCAACTTCCTCGGTGCCGAGAACGCCGCCAACCGTGATCACTGCGCGCATGACGCCATCCGAGTGGGCTGCGGTTGGCTCGTACTTCGCCACCACCCGCAGGGGCTGTCCGGACCAGAGGTCAGGGATCTCGGCTGGGTACTGCTCGCTCACCTCGAGGCCGCCCCAGTCGATGTCAAGGTCGCTCAGGGCAGGGTGGGCGATGCGGTCGTAGAAGCTGGCTACGGCCTCACCGAGGGGCTGGTCCCCGAAGTGGTAGATCACGTCCCCACGACCCATCTCGGCCAAGCCCTCGAGCAGGTAGCGGTTCACGCTCGAGCCCACACCCAGAGAGAACATGCGCGCATCCCCCAGGTGGCGACGCACGAGGCGAAACATCGTGTCCTCGCCACCGACGTAGCCGTCCGTGAGCAGGAGCACGAGACGCATGGCCTCGGGATCCCCAGGCATGGTCAACGAGTGGACGATGCCGGCGTCCATGTTGGTGCCGCCCCCCGAGAAGTCGCTCAACCACTCCCTGGCTTGGGAGCGCGTGCCCGGGGTGGAGTGTTGGGGTCGTGCGAACAACGAGCTGGCCGCGTTGCTGAAGCGCACCAGGTTGAAGGTGTCCTCCGGGCCCATCTCGTCCAAGGCCAGCAGCACTGCCCCGCGGGCCGACTCGTAGGGCCATCCGCTCATGGAACCGGAGCTGTCGATCACGAAGAGCAGCTCGCGGGGTCTGGTCACGAACCGCTCGCCGAG
>CAZVHW010000333.1:0-4797 GCA_964626835.1 uncultured Enterobacterales bacterium | reverse complement strand
CTCGATGGTGATGGCGATGACACCGGGCTCGTCGTCCGAGGGACGGTGGGCGAGCACGGCGACCTCGGGTGCGTCCGTTGCGAGGGTCCAGGACAGGACGAAGTCACGGTCGGGCACGATGACCTCGTCGGCCGTCGTGACCTCGGCGCCGCGCACGCTCTCCTCGATGATCGCGATGTCGTGGCTGTCGCTCCACAGCCCCGACAGCGGGACGCCCTCCTCGATGTAGACGGTGATGTCCAAGCCGCTCGAGGCGTCGGTGGTGTAGGGTGTCTCGAGCCGGTTGCGGTCTGTCACCCAGGGGGGGGAGAAACGGGGCCCCGGGGTCATGGGAAAGCTCAGCTCGTAGATGCCGTCTTCGTAGGGGACCTGCTCAACGTACTGCAGGGTGATCTGCACCTCCTCTCCAGGGCAGAGATTGGCGATGCTCTGGGTGAACAGGTTGTCCCGCTCCTGCTCGACCAGGGCCGCCTTGCGGCCGTCACGCTTGGCTTGCTCGTAGGCCTCGCGGGCCTCGCCGCGCTCCATGACACGCCCCTCGACCAAGCGATCGCCACAGACCAGGTCCATGTGGTCCACGGCGGCCATGGAAGGCAGGGGGAAGAGATAGGTGGCTTCGAGGGGCTGGTCGTACGGATTGTGAAACCACTGAACCATGGTGACACGTGCCAGGCCGGCGTGTATCTCGGCGACAACGGAGCTGTGCTCCAGCACCAGGGCGCCCAACCCGTCCTCGCCCTCCACGCGAATCTCTCCGGTAGAGACGGGGTCGTCCTCCATGATCTCGGGTGGATAGATGATGGGATCGCGGAGATAGGGGACTTCGCGAAGACCATCTTGCGCCATCACGGCGCCTGCCAGGGTGAGCAGGGGAAGGAGCATGGGGTGCCTTTTTCGGGTCGCGGCCAAGGAAGACCACGCCCGAAGACACCGGTTCGCCTACCCTTGTGAGGAGTGTGTCAACATGCGTCACGCGGGTGTTGGCGCCCGCAGCGCGAAGACGCGACCCTGGGCCCACCGTGGTGCGAGGAAGGCGAACAGTGCCAACAGATCGGGAGAGGTGAAACCTCCGGGGTGAGGCCTGCCTGACCTCCTGGCGGGGTCACTCGACCAGGCTGAGCATGGAGCCCTGGCCGGGCAGGACGTCGGTGGCCAGAGAAGTGGCCACGTCGGCGTCGGACATGTCGTTGGGGGTGAGCCAAGTCTGCCCGTTCTCGTAGGTCGCCAAGATGGCCCAATAGCCCAGGGGCATGTCGGCGGTCATGACGGTCTCCATGCTCCCGTCGGGGAGTAGGTGCGCGGCGCCTGGCAGGAAGAGCAGGGGAAGCGTCGCGGTCTCCACCACGTCACCGGCCTCGTAGCCGTGCATCAGGAACTGCGCGTCGTACACCACGGCTTCGGAGACCCAGGCTTCGTCTTCATCCGGCAGGCTGCCGTCGGCGTAGGCTGCCAGCACCAGGTAGACCTTGGGCCAGAGGTCGTGTAGGCCGTACGCCGCGTAGGTGGGATCGGAGTGGGGATCCACCACCCCGTCTGCGTCCAGGTCCTGCAGGTGGACCTGGAAGCTGGACGTGCACGAGGCGTCAGAGCCAGGCCCGTCGATGGTCAGCAGGGGGTGGTCGATACCAACGGCCTCGAGGGTGAAGAGATAGCTCGACAGGTCTGCGACATAGGCTTCCATCGAAGCAGGGCGGATGACGCTCTGCACCTCGCCAAGCTCGAACGCTGGGCGCTCCGTGGCGATGGGAGCCCCCATCAGCAGGCTGATCCCGTCGATGTAGGAGGGAGCTAGGACGGTGAGAGGTTGGGGAGAGGTGCTGGTGGCGTCGGCCACGAAGGCACCGGTGCGGTCTCCGCACGTAGCGCCCGCCGTGAAGTCGTAGAACGGGTTGAAGTCTTGGTCCTCGTCCACCAGGCCGGTGACGAGCCAGGTGCCGTCCGAGACGCCCGTGAGCTGCCACGGTGCGGAGAGCACCCCGGAAGCCTGGGACCAGGCCGAGGTGGAAATGGTGGCCAGATCCAAGGGTCTACCGAAGCCAGCAGGCGGCGGGGGATCGGCGGCGTCGTAGAGCAGCACGTGGCCGGGTCCTGCGGTCGCCGCGGGCTGCTGGACGATCAGCATGTCGCCGGCGAGGGCCACGGTCTCGGCTGGGGACAGGGCCGTGTCCACCGGCGGGACATAGCCACAGCCGGCGAGGAAAAGCATGAGGGCAGGGGACATGAGGCCTCCCAACATCAGAATCGCGCCGTGAGGCCGCCGGACAGGCGGGCCGAGACGGGCTGGCCGAGGGGGTGCTCGCGGTGAGGGCCGATGCTGTCGATCAGCGCGAGCCAGTTCCAAGCGTCGAGCACCAGATCGAGACGACGCTCGGGCGCGAGGTGGACTACGAAGCGGTTGGTCAGCAGCACCCAACCGGGGAGCGGGGAGTCGGTGATCTGAACCTGCCCTTCCGGGTCGAACTCGCGGATGGGCCAGACCTGCTTGTCGATCCAACCGGCGTGCATGGACGCGTCCACCCGCCACGGGGAGCGGTAGATCACCCCGGCCTCGAGCTTGTGGACCGGTGTGGACTGGACCCGCTCGAGATCGCCATCGCTGGCGGCCTGGATGAGCTCGAGGGCGTAGCTGGCCTCGAGGTCGAGGCCCGTGGTGCCGAAGAACTCGACCGCAAGCTCGCCGCCGTAGGCATGGTAGACGGGCTCTTCGTTGATGAAGGAGGTCTCACCCACGCGGTAGACCCCCGCTTCGTCGTCAAAGTCCAGGGCCTCGTCGGTGCCCTCGATAGACCCGAGATCGATGAGGTCCGAGACCCGGTAGTAGTAGGCGCTGGCTTCACCACGCCACCAGTCCGAGGCGTGCTCGAGATAGGCGGCCTCGATGGCCAGGATGTTCTCGGGGTTGAGCCCGGTATCGCCCACGGTGTGCACCACCACCGCGTCGGTGTCGATGCGCTGATCCAGGGAGAGATACGACTCCATGAACGTGGGCGTGCGGAAAGCGGTGCCGCCGTTGAGACGCAGGGCACGGCCTTCACCAAGGGCCGTGACGACGGCCAGGCGAGGGGAGGGGGTCAGCCCCACCAGGGGATGCTGATCGACGCGCAACGACACCGTTCCCACCACCGGGCCCAGGTGGGACTCGTCCTGGAGGAAGGCGTTGAAGTGGTGCTCGCTGTGGGGTTCGTCCAGGTAGTCCCACTCGATCTGCTTGTTGCGATAGCCGGCAGAGGCGGTGATGCGATGTCGTTTCTGGGAGCCGAAGGTCCAGTCCCCGGCCATGTCCACGTCGTAGATGTCGCTGACCACCCGAGCGGCGAGGTCGTAGTCACCCACCGCGTAGTACCAGGCGCCCGTGTCGGTGTCGTAGTGGTTCCAGAAGGCCCGCATGCGCATGGGGCCCATGCCGGCGTCAGCGCGCAGGTAGGTGGAACGCTGCTGCGAGTAGAAGTCGCCCAGGGTGCCGATGGCGTAGAACTCGTCCAGCCCTTCGTTCAGGCCGCCGGAGAGAGACAGGAAGGCGTGGCGGGGTAGGCGCCAGTCGACCTGGGCGTTGAGCGTGTGGCTCTCCACCGACAGGTCTTGATCCTCGACCTCCGACTCGTAGTCTGGGCGCAGGTCGGGATCGAGCTCTTGCGCCCAGCGACCGTGTCTGTTCAGCCCCATGCTGGCGCGCCACGCGACGTCTCCCCGACGGCCGGTCAGCAGCAGCGAGCCGCGGCCAAAGGCGGTGGTGCCTCCGGTGGCGGTGACCTGGTTGGGGGCGTCATGGCCCCCTGGAGTGCGGGTGATGATGTTGACCACGCCAGAGAAAGCGTTGGCGCCGTACATGGCGGAACCGGCTCCGCGGATGATCTCGATGCGCTCGATCTCCTCGAGGGTGATGGGCAGGGAGTTCCAGAGGGTGGAGCCCAGGAAGTCGAGGTAGACGGAGCGACCGTCCACCAACACGAGGACCTTGTTGGACAGCCGACGGTTGAACCCGCGGATGGCCACGTCGGACTGGCCGGCGGCCAGCTGCATGACGTCCAAGCCCGGCACCGACCTCAGCAGGTCGGCCACCGACGCCGCCGGGGTCATGCGTATCTGCTCGGCGGTGATGACGGTGATGGCCGAGGGCGCCTCGAGAGGGTTCTGGCCGTATCGCGCAGCGGTGACGACCACGCGGTCATAGAGGTCCTCGACCAAGCCGACGTCTCCGAGGTCGAGCGCCAGGGCGTCGACCATCGCAGGTTCGGGTGTGGACGCGAGATCGCTGCTGGGGGTTGCGGTCTGTGCGGGTGCGGCGACGCCGCGCTCTTGCAGGCGCTGGGCCAAGGCGCCAAGGTCCTGGGCCACACGCTGCAATTCGGCGATCTCCACGGACGTGGCGCTTCCGCCTTCCGGGCAGCTCTCTCCGTCGGGATCGGGAGGCTGGATCTCCGCCGCTTCGGTTTCTGCGGCTAGCCTCTGCGCGTCCATGCGTTGCCGAAGCGCCTGGACGATGCCCTCGACCTCGATGCGATCGGAGGGATCGGAGGCAAGGTAGCGGTCGAAGTACTCGATGGCTTGAGGGTAGGATCCCGCGTCACCGAACGCGCGCGCGACGTTGTAGAGGACGGCGGGGTGGGGGGACAGGTCGTAGGCGGTGAGGAACTCATCGACGCCCTCTTCGTAGGCTCCCTGGCGGACGAGCTCGAGGCCTGCGTTGAAGTGCCTGCGGGCTTCGTCGCGGGGATCGGCCCATGCAGGCCGGGCTGCCAACAAGGCCAGGAGGATCGGGTGGAAGTTTCGCAACGCCAGCACGATAGTCACGCACAG
>CAZVHW010000332.1:0-8768 GCA_964626835.1 uncultured Enterobacterales bacterium | reverse complement strand
GAGCACGCAGGCCAGGAGCAGCCCCAGCGCGATCCATGACCACGGTGCCCAGCCTCGGGCCAGGTTGGTCTGGGCGTTGAGCAGCGTGATGGCGAGCTGGTCACCGTCCTCGTAGGCTCGCTCGTATGGCGCGCGTCGATCGGGCTGGAGCTCCGCCACGTGGGGAGGGAGCTGCTGCTGGACCATGTCCACCACGGCTCCACCCGTTCGCACCTGGAACCACTCCTGTTGCCAGGGGAAGCCGGGATCGAGGCCGGTGATGCCGGGCGCGGCCCACACCACCGCCACCAAGACGACCGCGCGGGCCAAGCGGGTGCCGTGGCCCGTGCGGCGGAGCGTGGCGGCGGCGGCGAGCATCCCTGCGACGGGGAAAGTATGCTCCCGCACCAGCACGACCAGCCCGGTGGCGAGCGCGAGGGGGACGAAGCTCGGCCAGCTGCCCCTGCGTAGGTAGAGCAGCAGCGCGCCGACGCAGCCCAGCAACACCAGGGCGGCGAGTCCGTCGGCTTGGCTCTGGACCGAGAACGCGGCGGCGCTCGGAACGCCGAGCCCCAGGAAGGCGGCCAGCACCGCCGGAGTTCTCGCTGCACCCGCAAGACGTGCGACGCCATACGTGAGCGGAGCGATCGCCACGAAGAAGATCTGGGCGAGCAGCCAGGCGGCGTCCGGGGCGCTCGCCCCCGACAGCCAGCTCAGCCCGGCGACGGTGGCGGGGTAGAGCGGCGCTGTCATGGTGGTCCCGCTGGCCGCCAGGTCCATGGCCGACACTTCCCACATTCCCGGATCGCTGCCGGCGGGTGCCTGTAGGCCGAGCACGTGGAACAGCAGCGGTGTGACCGCGGCTGCGACCGACGCCAGGGCCAGCGTCGTGACGAGATCGCGTGCGGCTGTGGGAAGGCGCATGAGCAGCGGCGGCCGGAGGCGTGGTGGGCGGGAAGCGTATCATGCCCCCCTCGGTGCGATAGCATGATCGGACCCCACGGTGGAGGTACCCATGCTGTCCGCGCTCACCCGCCTCGGAATCGTCCTCGCAGCGGTCCTCGTCAACGCCGTCGTGGCGGCCCACTCCGCGCTGGCCGCCGAGGTGGAACCTGGCCGGTTCTATGTCATCGGAACGGGTCCGGCGGGTCCGCCGCTGTGCACCCTGCAGGCCCTCGAACGCATGAAGGCCGTGGACGCCATCGTGGCGCCCGGGGAGCTCGTCGAGCTCTTCGACGGCTACGTCGAGGGCAAGCCGGTGTTGTTCGATCCGCTCCCTGGCCTCTGGGACTACCAGGGGATCTGGTGGGAGGAGCTCGAGCCGGAGGTCATGGGGACCTTCGAGTCCGAGCGGGAGCGGGCGATCGTCGAGCGCGTGGCCGAGGTTCGCGGGTGGCTCCAGCAGGGAAAGGACGTGGGCATGCTGGACATCGGCAATCCCAGCCTCTACGGGCCCGCCCACTTCTACCTCGAGCGCATGACGGCCGACGAGGTGGTGGTCCTCCCCGGCATGGGTAGTGACGCGGCCGCCATGGCGGTGCTGGGCAAGTCCGCGCTGCCCGCCTTCGACTCCCGCTTCCTGATCCAGAGTGCGCCATTCTCCCTCTTCACGGGTCGGCAGGCCGAGGATCGCCAGGTTCTCGACCACGTCGCCCAGTATCCATCCACCATGATCCTCTACATGGCGCTGCAGGATCCCGTGGCGCTGTTCGAGGCCTTGGGCGAGGTGCTGCCCGCCGAGATCCCCTGTGCGGTCGTGTTCTGGGCCGGACACCCGGAGAAGGAGCGGGTGATGCGCGGCACCGTAGGCGACATGGGGCCCCGCTTGGCGGCGGATCCGGAGCGCCTGATGGGGCTGTTGTTCATCGGGCGTTTCCTCGAGGGCAAGCCGTACGCGGCCGGGGTGGAGCAGGCCACGCAGCCACGGCGTGTGGACGCGCAGTAGCGTCCGCGGCGAGTTACAAAAACCTTCATGCGGTCCGCCCTCGTCCCCATCGCAGTCTCGGCCCTGATCCTCCTGTCGGCTTCCTGCACCAGAGCACCCACGAGCCTGCTCGAGGCCTGCGCGGATGCCCCCTGTAGGGCGGAGCAGGTGCTCCCGGCCTTCGACGCCGATCCTCCCGGTACCCTGGGCATTCTGGCCGGCTTCGAGCCGCTCGAGCTCGAAGCCCTGCTGCGCCACCTGATCGAAGCGCGACCGGATGCCCTCGAGTCCATCTGCCGGGGCCTCGGGTCCGACAGCCCCGCCTGGGGTGTGTGTGGACGGCTGCGGGAGCGTCCCCATCTCATCCGAGCCCGTGTGGGACCGCGCGAACCCGAGCGCGAAGACCGGCCGGCACCGGGTCCGTCCAAGCGCCATCCGCCCGTTCCAGACATCGAGCTCGCGGTTCTGGGAGATCCCAACCAGCCGCGTGCGCTGCCGGTGGGATGCGAGGCGGGTTGGCCTTGCGTGGCCGAAGCCGCTGTCACCCAGCTCGACGGTGCGGGCGGCATCGTGCCCGGGCAGGCTTGCTACGAAGGCTACACCGCCGAGAGCCAGCGCAACGAGTGTCTGTTCCAGGTGGCCGAGGCCTTGGCCGAGCGCCAACGGTGGCCCGCGGTGGGTGCCGTCGTCCGGCTCTGTGTGGCGGCCGGGGACTTCGCCCACGGCTGTATGCATCATTCCATCAGCAAGCTGATGCCCGACCTGCCCGCAGCCGACCGGGCAGCTCCGGAAGACCTCGTGGATACCCTGGCCGCCATCCAGTCCTTGCGCCAAGCCGTGGGCCCGGACGCGGCCGATCTGTACGAGGACTTTTTTTGGTCGATCTGGACCACGCACAGCGCGCGCCGAGCATCCAAGGTCGATGGCCGGCTACTGACGCTGCTGCCTCCGCAGGCCGCGCCACACGTGCGCATGGCGGCCGCATACGAGCACCTACGGCGACTGGGTCCGACGGCCTGGACCAGCCTCCCCTCCCTTGTAGACGGCCTCGCCGAAGCCCTGGCCGACGCAGGCCAGCCCAACCCGGGCACCCGCCACAGGGCGTCTCTGTGGAAAGCTCGAGACTTCTGGCCCGACGACCTTCTCAAGGCTTCGGAGCAACGCATCCCGGCCGCCTTCTGCATGGGGCCAGGGCGTCGACCGGTGAGCGAGGACCTCCAGCTAGATCTGCAGCTGGCTGTCCTCGAGGCCTCGGCCCGGATGCAGCCTCCCCCCGAAGCCAGCTTCTACCTGGCCGTGTTCAATGGCTACGGCGATGACACCCTGCGCTGGACGGCGCTGCGCTTGCTGGGGGGGCTCTACCCCGAAGAGCTCCAGAAGCTCGACCTCGAGCAGGAGAAGGTCATCCTGCGCGTTCGCGCCGAGCATCCCGTCAAGGAGCACTAGCGGGGCCGCGCGCTGGGCCGCCCACGGGACCATGTCCTGGGCCTGCCTCGGGTCCACCTTCCGGGCCTCCCTTGGGGCCGCCGCTCGGCCGGACCTTTTCGTTGGGACCCTTGGCTCCGAGGGGGCGGCCCGGCCTGATGGGTACGAACGTCTTCTGTGCGAGAGCGGTCGCCAGGGCTGCGATGCCAGAATCCGACGAGCTCAAGGCCTGCTCGACCACGCTCTCGAGACGGTGGCGAGCGGCGGCCTCGAGCACGGTGGCCAGCAGGTCCTGGTCGGGGTCGGGGAACAGGGGACGGTAGTTGTCACCCAGGTAGTGCACCCAGGGCTCGTCGCTCGTGGCCGGATCGACGGTGGAACCGGCGAAGCTGGTGGGTCGGACGCCAGACTGTTCACCGGCTCTGGGCTGCGCGGCCTGCGTGACGGATAGAACTTCCTTGGCTCGCTGGAGCCACGCCTCGAGGTCGCGCTCGGGGTGTGACTGCGCCTCGGTCTTCAGGAGGAACCAGCTGGCGGTGGCGCGCACGTGGGGAGCAGCCCGAGGTGGCAGGACCTCGAGAGGGATGCCCGTGAGGGTCTCGGCCTGGTCATAGGAGCCCCAGAGCACCTCGGACCAGGCACGATCGGCCACACGCTCGGCCACGGTCAGGTCGTGCTCGCTCAGACCCTGCCGCATGGCTTGGACCGAGGCGGCGGCGCGAGCCCATCCCTCCGGGTCGGCTTGGTCGGCTGCGGGAGCGATGCGAGCCACGGCGCGGGCGAGCTCCCGGACGCAGAGCTCGGCGTAGTCCTGAGCGCCCAGGCAGAGCTGGGAGGCCAGGAGCAGCTTGTCGGGGTCGGCGCGGTCCTGGACCACCCCCAACGCCTCGGCCGAGCGGAAGAAGCACTCACGCTGGAACCGCTCCGTGGGGATGGCGTTGCAGACGCTGGCCACCGTTCGGGCGTCACCCCGCTCGGCTGCACCGATCATGCCGCGGGACCAGCACTCGTCCAGGCGGATGTCACAGTCCAGCTCGGCCGGTGGGATGTCTGTCCACGGAGAGGGCACCGCGGCGATCCCCGTGTGGTCCACGAGTCCTGGAACGCCCGGAGCCTTCGTGGCGCGGTTGGCCTTTCCCCCCAGCAGGTGCGGCCGGTTGGCCAGCTTGTGACATCGGACGGCGCCCGGCCCGTCGGGGAGGGCCTTGCAGAGCTCTTCGAGGGATGCTGGGTGTGCTTCCGCCAGGGCCAACACCAGGGCTTCCTGCCCGATATCGTCCATGGCCGCGATGTCGGCGGCCACTCCCTTGGGGTCGTCGCTCCAGCGCTGGACCGCGATCTGGGTGTAGCAGTCCAGGTCGTCACAGCTGGACCAGCTGGGCTCGTTGTTGCAGGCCAGCAGCGTGAGCAGCACGGGGAGGAGTGACTGGAGGGAATGCGTTCGCATGGGCAGCTTCTAGCGCCGCCGCTCCGGCTCGGCTACAGGCGGCTAGTCTCCAGCTGCGATAGCGCCGGCTTCCTGCATGCTGGCCAGCAGGTCGGCCTCGAAAGACGGGGGGATGGACGCCCCCATGGCGGGGCGGGCCATGATCCGGTCCCCCCAGTCGCGCACCGCCGCCAAGCTGTCGGGTAGTCGGTAGGTGCCTCGCCTCCGCAGAAGGGCCAGTCGAACGAACATCGGCGCTATGGCCAGGTCGGCCATGCCGAAGCTGCTGCCGTCTCCCGAGAGCCAGGGCCCATCCCCCAGCTCGGCCTGCAGGCGCGTCAGGGCCCGCTCGAGCTGCTCGCTGGCACGCTGGAATCGAGTCGGGCTCGCCGAGGTGACCAGCTTGTACAGGGGTACGAACAGCTCGTCCCCCGCGTAGGAGAACCAGGCCCTGTCGCGAGCACGGTGCACCGGATCGACGGGCATCAACGGGGGGGACGGCCAGACCTCCTCGATGTACTCACAGATGGCCTGGGACTCGAACAAGGTTGCTTCGCCCACCAGCAGCAGGGGTACCTTGCCCCTGGGTGACTTTTCCCAGAACCACTCCGGACGATCGGCGGGATCGATGTAGAGGACATCGGGCTCCACGCCTTTTTCGTGGAAGGCCAGCAGCGCTCGCTGGACGTAGGGGCAGGTGGTGAAGGACACGAGGCGCGTGGTCATGGCGGGCTCCCTGGCAGGGTTGCAAGCTGGCCACCGCGCGGTGGGGAGGCAAGCCGAACCCGGAGATCACGTGAGGGGAGTGACCGATGTCCGCCGACGCGCACCGACGTGGCTTCCCGCGCCTCGCGGAGCGGTGGTCTGATACCATGCCTCGGCCTCGTCCCGACACCCGGGAGGTACCATGCGGCGCCGAATCTCGAAGACCCTGTCCCTGCTGCTGGGAACGCTGGTGAGCACCTCGGCTCAGGCCCAGGAGCCCGGGGAGATCGCCTGCGAGTACGGGCCTCGAGCCGGCCATCCAGGAAGACGGGCTGACCATCGAGATGAAGCCGAGCTAGGGTCGTCAGGCGAAAGGTGAGGGAGCTGGCATGAGACGTGCGATGTTCAACGGAGTGAGCAGGACCGTCCCGTGAGCACCCCACGCCGGAGGGTGGTCATCGCGGCGCTCCAACCCGCCTATCTGCCGCACTCGGTGGTCCACCTGCCCATCCTCTGGGGCTAGCTGCGCGGCCATGTCGAGCGACAGGAGGACCTGGCCTCCGCGTATGCCTTCGCACCGCCGGTGTGGCGGATCGAGGGCCTGGACGCCATGCTCGAGCGAGTGGGGGAGGCCGACGTGCTGGCCTTGTCCTGCTACGTCTGGAACCAGAACAACAGCCATCGCCTGGCGCGCGCGGTCAAGGAGCGCAATCCCGGCTGCCTGGTGGTCTACGGAGGGCCCAACGTACCCAATCGCCCCAGCGGAACGCTGGCGGAGCACCCGTGGATCGACGCCCTGGTGCACGGGGAAGGGGAGCGCCCGTTCGCGGCGCTGCTGCGGGAGTGGAACCAGCCGGCGCCTCGCCTCGAAGACGTCCCAGGCATCAGCTTTCTGCGGGATGGCCAGCAGGTCTTCACGGCCCCCAGCCCCCGCCTCGAGCGGCTGGACTTCCCCAGCCCCATGCTCGCGGGCCACTTCGACGCCGTGGTCGCCGAGATCCGCCGGGAGCATCCCTACGCCGCCATCGTCGCGGGCTTGGAGACCACCCGTGGTTGCCCGTACTCCTGCACCTTCTGCGACTGGGGCATGGCCACCACCAGCCGCGTCCGGCGCTTCCCCAGGGACCGCATCTTCGAGGAGCTGGACTGGGTCTCCCGCAACCAGGTGCGTGTCGTCTGGATGCACGACGCCAACTTCGGGATGTTCCCCACGACGTCGAGGTCGTGCGGTACGCGGCCAGGCTCAAGCGCGAGACGGGCTTCCCGGACGTGTTCTACCCCCTGGGATTCGCCAAGAACAGCAAGGACCGCACCTTCGAGATCAGCAAGCTGATCGCCGACAACGATCTGGATCCCCACACCGACTCGGTGAACTTTTCCCTGCAGACCATGGGGCCGGGGGCCCTCGAGGCTGTCGGCAGAAAGAACATCTCGCTGAGGGGCTATCGCGACCTGGCGGACCGCTACGCCGCCGAGGGCTACAATCTCCACCCCGACCTCATCCTGCCCCTGCCAGGAGAGACCCTGGATTCCTTCCGGGAAGGCTACGCCGAGCTCGCGTCCTGGGAGCATGTCTCTCGGATTCAGGTCTACGCCTGCAGCCTGTTGCCCAACTCACCCATGGCCGATCCCGACTACGTTCGAGCGTGGCAGATCGAGACCAGGCTCACGCCACTGGGGATGCCGTTCGATGCCAGCGCCGACATCGAGACCGAGACCGTCGACGCGGTGGTCGCCACCCGCAGCATGACCGAAGCGGAGTACGTTGAGGCCAAGGTCTTCGTAGCCTTGGTGCGCGCCCTCGAGCTGCACCGGCTGCTTCGGCCAGTGCGGTGCTTCGTCGGCCTGCACTCGGACCTCCCGGTCTGGAGCTTCTACGTCCGCTTCGCCCGCTGGCAAGAGGAGAACCACGGTCTGCTGGCCTCCACTCTGGGGCGCGTCCGGGTGGCTGTGGCCGCCAGCCTCACGCGAGACGAGCTGGTCTGGCCCTGGATGTGCGCGGCTCGCGACGGCTCGTACGTCTACTACCACAAGGCACTCGCGCTCGACGTGTTGAACGAGCCCGCGCGTTTTGTCGGGGAGCTGCGGCGGATGCTCGTGGAGGAGTTCACCATGGATGACGGCGAGGTGCTGGACGAACTGCTCCGGTACCAGCGCGACCAGTGGGTGCCCCCGGACTTCGACCCTTCCGTTCCCGCTGGCTACCGCTTCGAGTACCGGTTGGACTGGATTGCCTACCTCGAAGGTGGGGAGCCCCTGGTGGAGCGGCCGATCCGCGTGACCTACGCCCCCCCCGAGATGTGGGCGGAGCATCGCTATGTCCGCTCGACGGAGGCCTGGCGGCGCGTGGTGCTCATCGAGCACATGGCCTACGCCGACCACTGCTGCTTCAGCGCTCGTCATCGGCGGGTGGAGGCGCTGGGACATCAGACGTGAAGGTAACGGTGGGACGGGTCGTCGGTGTCGCAATCCAAGAGACCAGCACCACGGAGGGTCCCATGTCCCGCGCACTGCCCATCCTGCTTCTCCTGTTGACCGGCTGCTCCGTGAAGAACGGCGATGGCCTGTCCTCCAGCGAGGTCCGCGACCTGGACGGCTTCGACTCCATCTCCAACGACAGCAACGTGCCGGTGGTGGTCGAGGTGGGTCCCACCCAGAGCGTGGAGGTCAGCTGTGACGGCAACCTGCTGCCCCTCATCGAGACCGCGAGCGAGGACGGGATGCTCGAGGTCTCCATCCCCTTCGACACCACGATCCTGCCTACGGTGGCCTGTCAGGTGGACGTGACCATGCCCGCGCTGCGCTGGGTCGACAGCAGCGACGTGGGCGGTGTGGACGTGTCCGGCCTGGTGGCCGATCTGGCCTATGTGCGCAACACCGGCCTCGGCGAGGTGATCGTCACCGGCATCGACACCCCCTACCTGCGGGCCATCAACCGCCTCGGTGGTGGCTTGGTCCTGGCTGGCAGCGTGGAGTGGGCCGACCTGGACAGCCTGGGCGCGGGTGGCATCGAAGCTGCGGAGCTGGTCTGCGAGGGCGCGGACGTGACCAACTCCGGCTCGGGCGACGTGATGGTGACGGTGACCGGCACGGTCGTGGTTCACGTGTCGGACGAGGGCGACGTCGTGGTGCTCGGTGACCCGGACCAGGTGATCTCCGAGGACAACGGCTGCGGCGACGTGGACTCCTAGGGCTCTCGCAAGAGCCCGATCAGGGTCTTCATCGCGGCAGGTGAGGCGATGAGGCTCTGGTGCGCGAGGGGCTGGGGGAGCGTCTCGATCTCGATGTTGCGGATGCCGGGGATGATGC
>CAZVHW010000331.1:7991-8789 GCA_964626835.1 uncultured Enterobacterales bacterium | reverse complement strand
GGCCCCCACGCCACCACCATGCGCGAGAGGCTGCTGGAGCACTTCGACGCCGTGGTGGTAGGCGAGGTTGAAGGGCTGGGCGAGCGGATCTGCTCCGACTTCGAGCGCGGGAAGCTGGCTGGGCTCTACGAAAACGAGCGCGCCCCCGATCTTTCCCAGTGCCGGCTGCCCCGCCGGGACCTGCAGCGCGCCGAGTCGTACTACACGGTGAACTTCCCCATCGAGCTCACGCGAGGCTGCCCCCACCGCTGCAGCTTCTGCTACGGCCCCTACGGCTTCCCCACCTTCCGCACCCGCCCCCTGGACAACATCGCGGCGGATCTGGACCAGTGGGATCACGGCTATGTCGAGGCCGTGGACATGCACTTCGCCGCCGACCGCCTACACCTGCTCGAGGTCTGCCGCCTGCTCGAGGCACGCCGCGTCTGGGGCTGATACGGCGAGGCCACCCTTCGCTCCATGGACGACCCGGAATTGCTCGAGGCCATGGCCCGCAGCGGCTGCAAGATGGTGTTCGTGGGCATGGAGTCTATCGAAGAGGGCGCTCTGGCCGCCAACAACAAGGGCTTCAACCACGTGCGGGAGTACCGACGCATCATCCGCATGGTCCAAGACCACGGAATCTTCGTGCACGCCGGCCTGATGTGGGGGCTGGACGGTGCCAGCCCTGACTGCTTCGAGGCCACCGCTCGGTTCTGCGAGGAGACCGGCATCTACCTGGCCTCCACCAACATGCTGACCCTCTTCCCGGGCACCGCCGCCCACGACCAAGCCGAAAAGGACGGCCGCCTACTGGCC
>CAZVHW010000331.1:0-7981 GCA_964626835.1 uncultured Enterobacterales bacterium | reverse complement strand
GCCACCGACCTGCGGGACTACGACGGCGCCCGCGTGACCATCGCACCCCAGGGCATGGACCAGCAGCAGCTGCGCGATGGCGCCCGGCACTTCATGGAGCGTTTCTACAGCTACCCCTCCATCTTCCGGCGCTCCCTGCAGGCGGGCAACAACAGCATCGCCCAGCTCTGGGGGTTCTGGGGCATGAACCAGGCCTACCGGTCCTACTTCGAGTCCTGGACCCGCCGGATGACGGATCGCAGCTCCCCATGGCAGGTCCCGGACGCCGAGGAGCAGGGCTTCCCCTGGGTGGGTGGGGCCATGCCCTGGTACTACCCGCTGTCGGACAAGACGGGCCGGGTGCTGACATGGGGTCACCACCTCTGGGACAAGGCCGCTCGGCCCGCAGGAACGGCGAGCACGGCCTTGATCCTCGCGGGGAGCGTTCTCGCGAGCCTGCTCGTGCTCGGCGGAGCCCAGCTCCTGGCAGCGTTCCGATGGCCGGTCCCCTGGCCGGGCACGGTCCTGGGCTTGGCGGCCTTCTCCGCCGCGGCCTGGGGAAGCACCTACCTGGTGGACCGGGTCACGCGGACCCAAGCCCGAGGAGGCGCGGCCCTTGCCGGCCTCACAGCCGCGATGGTCCCCATCACCGCGGGCATGCTCCTGCTCCCCGAACACGCCCGCAGCTGGCGCTTCCTCTGCGCCGTCTCGATCCTCTGCTTCGCGCTGAAGGCCTGGAACCTGACGCAGACACGCAGCGACGAGGGCTCGATGAAGGCCGCGTCCTTCCTGCTGCTCTGGCCGGGCTTCGACTTCTCCACCGCGTTCGTGCCGGACCGCACGCGGGAGCTGCTGGTGCGGCACTACCCCATCATGGGCCTGGGCTGGCTGCGCCTCACACTCGCCGCACTCGTCTTCCCCGCTCTGTTCCTGCTCTCCCTGCAAGGCGAGCAGGGCGCGTGGCTGCTCCTGGGCCTGCTGGGCCGAGGGCTGCTGGCCTACCTGGTGCTGCGCGGAACCCTGGAGTGGCTCACCGGCTACTGGCGCATGGCGGGCTGCGAAGTGCCCGACCCCTTCGGGCGCCACCCCTTCGGTCCTTCGCCCACCGCGCTGTGGCGCAGCTGGAACATCCCCTACCGGCAGTGGCTGCTCCGGCACGTCTACGTCCCCCTGGGCGGGCGGGCTCGCCCGGTCCTCGCCACCATGGGCACCTTCCTGTTCAGCGGTGTCGTCGGCGCGATGGCCATGGCGCCGGTGATCGGACGTCTGCCCTGGGAACCCATCCTCTTCTTCCTGGCGCAGGGCGCCCTGGTCGTGCTCGAGAAACGCTTGCTGGCCCGAGGGATCACCTCGAGAAGGCTGGTCGCCACCGGCATGGCCGCCACCTTCCTGGTCCTGGGCCCCTGGCTCTTTGCCGTCACCGACCGAATCTTCGTCTAGGGAGTCCACGCCATGAACCGCACGATCCTCTCCGCCCTGCTGCTCCTCACCAGCCTCCCGGCCAGCGGCTGCGCGCGCATGTACGCCCGCATGATCTCCACCAAGGTGGTGGCCGACCAGCGCTCCCTCGACTCCTACCGAGGCACCTACGTCGAACGCTACCCCGCCGCCCGCGACGCCGCTCCGGGAGAGGGCGAGCGGATCGAGGTCGTCCGCGAGGTGGCCTTCCTGGAACCCTCCATGGTCCGTGTCGAGGTGCTGGAGCCAGCGGAGCACGCCGGGGAGCTCATCGTCTACGACGGCGAGGTGATGTGCATGTACTTCCCCAACGAGCGCGTCGGTGTGCGCATCGCCGGTGCCGAGGCCCCCACCCCCGGCCAGCTGCGGCGCATCGTGACCGAGGACACCCTGTGGTCCTGGGACCACTACGCCTACAGCTATCGGGGCAAGGACGTGCTCGTGGACCGCGACGTGGGCCACTGGAAGGCCGTTCCCAAGCACTACCAACCCCTGCTCTTCCCCTACGAGGCCTGGACCGACCTGCAGTACTCGGTGCCCCTGCGGGTGGAGATCCGGGACTCCCCCAAGCGCCCCTGGTACGAGATGGCCTTCACCGAGGTGGAGTTCGACGCGCCCGTCGATCCCGGCACCTTCAGCTGCGACATGCCCGACGACACCTGGGTGATGGACTGGGACCTGAAGAAGCCAGGCGTACCCGTGGCGGAGCTGCAGGAGCGCCTCGACTTCGACTTGCTGCTGCCCGAAGATCTCCCCAATGGACTGCGCGTGCGCCGCGTGCTCGAGGGCGACACCGGAGCCCCCATGGCGGCCTTGCTCATGGACGACGACGGGCGCTGGCTCACCCTGACCGAGTCCCACGGCTTCGGCCGAGCGCTGGAGCCGGGCGCCGGCATCCCCATCCGCGTCGGGAACGAAGCCGGGAGCCTGAACCTCATGGGGAACTTCTCGTCGGTGAGCTGGTACGCGGGCAACACCGCCCTGAGCCTGGTGGGCAACCTGCCCTACCCGGAGATGGTAGCCGTCGCCGCCTCCATCAAGCCTCCCGACGACACACCGGTGAGCGATGTCTTCGCCATCGCGGGCTACCACGGCCGCGTGGAGGAGGATTGCCCGGCCTGCGCGACCCCCCGCGTGGTGCGCGAGGTGGACTACCGCGAGGGAGGCAGCCTGCGCTCCGAGGTGACCGAGCCACCCGCCCGCGCCGGAGAAGCGCTGGCGTACGACGGCGAGACCCTGACCATGTACCTGCCCAACCAGCGGCTCGGTGTCCGCATCCACGGCGCCACGCCCCCCACCAAGCGGCAGGTCCAGGACATGGTGAAGGAAGACGGCCTGTGGGCCCTGCACCGCTACGACCACGTCTGGCAAGGCAAGGAAGAGCTAGCGGGACGAAAAGTCAGCCATTGGTCCTCCACGCCCAGCCGCGAGGATGAAGGCCTGATGCCCTACGAGACATGGCTGGACCGCAGCACGGCGCTGCCCCTGGCCTGGGAAGTTCGTGACTCCGAGGGCGAGCTGTTCTACGCCACCCAGATCGCTGAACTGGACCTCGAGGCCGACACCTCCGACGTCTCCTTCGAGCTCGACTTCCCCGAGGGCACCAGGATCTACGACTGGGACCTGGCCACCCCCGGCATGACGCCGGAGGAGATGGACCGAGTGGGCTTCGACGTGCTCCTGCCCGAGCGGCTGCCCATGGACCTCACCGTGGACAAGATCATCCAGCACCCGGAGCTCCCCGTGGTCAACGTGCTGATGGGTTCCGGCGCGCGCTGGGTCTCCCTCACCGAGTCCCGCCACAGGGGCGGACCGCTGCCAGCGAATGGCGGCATGCCCGTCCAGATCGGCGACCACCAGGGCAGCCTCGAGCTGGTGGGGGGCTGGAGCACGGTCAGCTGGGCGCTGGGCAACACGGCGCTGATCCTGGTGGGCAACCTGCCCTACCAGGAGATGCTGACGCTGGCCGGCTCGGTCCACGCCGAACGGTCCAGCTGGGTGGCCCAGGATCCGCTGTCCATCGGCAGCTACCAGGGCCGCCTGGTGGAGCGCCACGCGGGCTCTTCGAAGCCCATCGTGCGAGAGGTCAGCTACCGAGACGAGGGGCAGATCCGGGTGGAGGTCCTCGAGCCCGCTCACCGCCGTGGAGAGCTCTTCCTCTACGACGGCGACACCCTGACCATGTGGTGGCCGCGCCACCTGATGGGCGTGCGCATCCAGGGCGTGACGGCTCCGGACGAGTCCCAGCTCCGGGCATCGTGGGAACAGGACGCGCTGTGGACCCTGCACAACTTCGACCTGGCCTACGAGGGCGAGGAGCAACGCGCTGACCGCACCGTGGACCGCTGGAGCGCCTCGCCCGTCCACCAAGCCAAGAACCTGCACCCCTACCGCGCCTGGCTCGACCGCACCCACGCCCTGCCCATGGCGGTGGAGATGGGCGACCCCGACGAGCCGTTCTATGCCATGGAGTACGAGAGCTTCGAGCGGGTGGAGCAGCTGGACGAAGCCGCCTTCGGCTTCCGCTTCCCCGCCAACGCCGTGGTCTTCGACTGGGATCTACGCGACCCGGCGCAGCCCATGGAAGAGCTGGCTCGCCTGATGAACTTCCAGCTCTGCGAACCCACGGAGCTACCCGAAGGCGTCGAGGTGACCAAGACCGTCCGAGGCCGCCACGCGCTGCCCATGGCCGTGACCCTGATGGAAGGCGGCAACCGCTGGCTCTCCCTGACCCAGGCCCGCCGCATGCCCGGCGCCATGGACCGCAGCCTGGGCGTGCCTGTCGAGGTCGGAGAAGCGCCAGGCGTGCTGGTCTTCGCAGGCGGATTCACCTCGGTGAGCTGGAACCAGGGAGACACGGCCCTGACCCTGGTGGGCAACCTTCCCTACTCGCAGCTGTTGGAGGTGGCCGCCGGCGTCCGGGAGCTCTGACCTCGACACACTGTCCGATAGAACGACGGGGCCGCGTCTTCCATGCCTCGGTCGCGGGGCATGGAGTATACTCGCCCCCCGCTCCCGCGTGGGTACGCCCGGACAGGCGGCCTCTGCGCCAAGGAGGCAGACAGTGCTCGGACCCGACATCGCTGCCAACCGGGGCCTCCTGCTCACCGATCTCGCCCTGGTCGCCCTGACCGCCTCTGGCTGCGCTGCGCGCTGGTTCTTCTTCGACACCGGGCTGGCACTGCTCGGCGTCGTGCTCGCCGCCTACGTAGCCGCCAAGCTCATCGGCTACGCCATCTCGAACTACACCCTGTTCCAGGCCTTCATCGACGTTCAGGTCCGGGACTCGACCCACGGGAAGATCAGCGGATTTGCCCTGTTCAAGGGCGTGCTCGTCGCACTGCTCTTTCTCTGCTTCGTGCTGCTGCGACCCGAGATCTGGCTCGTCGAGGCCGCGCTGGTGGTGGCCATGCGCATCTGGGTTCGCAAGTTCCACGCCTGCCGTTCGGCCGCCGAAAGCTAGAGACACCCGATGAAGCCGTCCTTCCCCCTCGCGAGCACAGGCACCATCGCGGTGGTTCACCACCGCAAGCTCAACACGCCGGAAGGCCTGGACAGCGTCCTGCCCGCCCTCGAGGCCTACCCCGAGTACCTGCACGCGGCCGAGGGTGATCTGTGCTGGTCCATCTCCGACGACGAGGTGCTGCTCTACATGCATCACCCCGACAGGGTCTACGACACGCTCTCACCCAGCGAACTGGCCCGTGCCGCCTCCGAGGGCGAGCTGTGGACCCTCGAGGCCGCACTGGACGAACGCTACCGCGACCTGCTCTTCGTGGTGGAGCTCAAGACTGGCCGCGGGCCGCGGGCGCGCGCCATCGCTGCCGCCGTCGATCTGCTGCAGCGCCGACGCCCCGGGCGCTTCTGGTTCGACACGTTCACCCTCGCCGACAATCGCGCCATCAAGGCCGCAGATCCAGACGTGGCCACCAGCCTGCACACCAAGGCGCTCTCCTCGAAGCGCGTCCTCGAGACCGCGCCCACACCCCTGCGCGTCAGCTACCCACGACTCGACACCCTGGCCTCCACCGACATCCTCACCCTCACCTACAAGACCTCCCCGCAGCGGCTGTTCGGCTGGGCGGGGGCGTCGCTCCAGACCACCGTTCGCCAGGTACACGGGGCCGGCAAGATCGTGGTCTGCGGTGGCGTGGGCACGCCGAGGATGTTCGAGGAAGTCTGCACCGCTGGAGCCCGGGGGGCCTACATCAAGTTCCCTTGGGAACGGCTACCCCGCCTCGAGCCGGGCGCGGAGGGCTGATCCGTGCAACCCGGCGATCCGATCCTCCTCGGGCACTACGTTCCCGCGGTCCGAGACAGACTTGTTGGCGTGGCCACCGCGGTGCTGGACAGCTCGCCAGCCGATCTCGGTGACCTCTACCGCGACTACCAGCGAAAGCTCCGGAAGAAGGACCATGCTGGCGCACTGCAGCGGGCCTGCAGGCTGACGGAGCTGGTCGCTCACGCGGTGTCTGCGCTGCTGTTCCGCAAGCTGCTCCAGCCGACAGACCTCCCGCCGACGGTGCGTCAGGTCGCCCATCTGCTGGTGGACCAACCTCGCCTCGAGGTGGGCGCCTGGCTCACCGGCGTGCTCGGGCCGCTACTCGACGCCGGTGTCGGCACACGATTCCCCGTGGCGACCGACATCAGGCGGCTGATCGGTGACGAGTCGAGCGAGCTGGGGCGCATGTTTTGGCAGCGGGTACCCGAGTGGTCGATGCGCTGCTCGCCCAGTGAGCGACCCGCCGACGCCCAAGCGCTCGAGATGCTGGGGCCAGGGGGGCTCGAGGGGCTCGTCCACGAACTGCTGGGCGCCATCTCCCCTCTCTGGAAGCCGCACAAAGAGGGTGCGCCTCCCCCAGACACCCTGGTCGCCTCCCGAGATCCCCTGCTCCGGTCGCATCCGCCGGACGTCCTCGCACGGCTCATGGCCGCGGCATGGTGTGCGGAGCACGAGTACCCCAGGATCGTCGCGAAGCCCCTCGAGGCCTACCGCGAGGCGATCATCGAGGACGACTACCCGTCCGCGGCCAGCCGCTACGTTCAGCTCCTCGAGCTCTGCGCCCAGTTCGTCTCGGCCATCATCCTGCGCTCCCTGGAGCGAGACGGATGCCTCGAGGACGCGGGCGCGCGGGGAGCGGTCTGGAAGCTGCTGCAGACCGAAAACCTGGGCATCGGGACCTGGCTCGAGCAGATCCTCCTGCCCTTGGTTCGCGCAGGTGCGAAGGTCGATCTCGAGATCGCCTGCCGGCTGAAAGTGCTCTTCGAGAAGCGGTATCGCAAGGGCTTCACGGGAGCCTATCTGCTGGGGAGGGTCCCCGCCTTCCGCAACCAGATCCACCACTGGGGCTCCGAACCCAACCAGGAGAGCGCACGGACCGACCTGGAGCGGGAGTACTTCGAGGCGTTTCTCTTCGACTTCCTCGCCGCCCTGTCGCCTCTCCGACACCACGGGACCCTGGCGGTCGAAGAGGTCCTCAGGGACAGCCAGGGCCGCAAGACCTACCGCGTTCTCTACGGTTCCGGAACAGCCCCCAAGCTCTGCAAGATCAGCTCGGAGACCGAGCTGCACGAGCGCCACCTCTACCTGATCGAGACCGCCCACTTCCACGAAGAGCTGGCAGCGGGCCACGTCCTGGATCTGGCCCCCCTCACGGTGCACGTCCGGCCACCGAAGGACGACACCCAGGCCAACGCCGCGGGAAAACGCCTCACCTACCTGTTCCAATGCCGAGCCAAGGAGCCGCGGCTCAAGAAGTACGTCAGCCCCTGGGGAGCGAGGCCCAAGAAGACAGACTTGTTCAACGCGCTGTTGGAGGCGCTGGATGCCCGCTGGTTGGGCGGAGCCCCCACCGAGGCCCGCCGAGGCCTGTCCCAGGAACGGGCCGAGGAATCGTGGGCCCACTATCGGTCTCTCGCAGACGAGGTCACGGACGCCTTCCTGGGCGCCGTCTCGGGGGGAAGGCTGCCAAGGCGGCCGGGGACACCGGCTACCGGCCCGGCCGCCGAGACCACCACCCGCGATCCCACGAACCCCTGCATCGTGGGCGCCAAGTACGATCCGGATCTCTACGTCCGCCGGGAAGCCATCCACACGGCCCTCGAGGCGTTCGAAAAAAACCGCGGTCGCAACGGGTTCGTGCTTCTGGGAGGGGCCGGCTCGGGCAAGACCAACCTGCTCTGCAACGAGGCCGAGCGCCTGCGCGCGGAGGGGCACCTGGTCGTCCTCTACTACGCGCGCAGCTTGGGCATCGTCGATCTGTCGGAACGGATCAGGGAGACCTTCGAGAGCCGCAAGGCCCTGGACGAGCTGCTCCGAGAGCTGGACGCCTTGGCGCAGGCCGTGGGAAAGCAGGTCTTCTTCCTCTTCGACGCCATCAACGAGTGCCAGGTCGCCCATGGGCCCGGTGACCGCCAGGAGAGCACTCCCGCAGCGCTCGTCTCCTCCATCGACCGGAAGCTGGTGCGCCGCCACCTGCGGCAGGTCAAGGTGTTGATGAGCTGCCGAAGCTACACCTGGAAGGAAGCCAGGAGCGAGCGGCGC
>CAZVHW010000330.1:0-8791 GCA_964626835.1 uncultured Enterobacterales bacterium | reverse complement strand
ATCTCGACGGTGGCACCGGCGACTACATCGGTTGGGTGGACAGCGTCTCGCTCGGTGATCTGGACGGCGACGGCCAGCTCGACATCGCCGTGGGTGGCAACAGCACGGCTGGGGTCTCGTCCTACTCCTACACCGGCGGTGTCTATCTGATCGATGGTGGTGGGTACGCTGGCTACGCCGACTCGGCGGCCGACGTGGACTTCGCCTGGATCGAGGGCGGGAACACCTACAACTACCTGGGGGCCATGGGTCCAGTCCAGGGCGACCAGGACGGCGACGGCATCGACGATCTGTTCGTCGCTGGCTCTGACTACTACGGCTACTACTACGGCGGTTTGTACGCCGCGGTGCTGATGTACGGCGGCTCGATCTCCGGCGACTACGGCGTGGCCGACGCCGACATCACCTTCGAGGACGGCACCAGCTACGGCGCCTACGCCCGCGCCAACTCTGATCTCGACCTGGACGGCGATGGCCTGGACGAGATCGTCTACGGCGATTCCTACGGGTCGGTCACGACGTACCGGGGCGTCACGCACGTCCTGTACGGCTCCTCGCTGACCAGCGGGTCGGCCTCGAGCTTCTCGAGCGACGCGGACCACTCGTGGTACGGCGCCGACTTCAACGACTACCTGGGCTGCGCCCTGGGCGGCGGCGACCTGGACGGAGACGGCCACGACGACCTGTTCATCGCAGCCCGCGGTGCGGACGGGGGCGGTCGGGAGAGCGGGTCGGTCTACCTGATCTACGGTGGCAGCATCACCACGGGCACCGACATCGAGACCGTCGCGGATCTCGAGATCCAGGGCGCCGCACTGGGCGATGGCCTGGGCCAGTACGCTTCGGCCCAGGTAGCGGACTACGACGGTGACGGTGACGCCGACATCGCGGTCAGTGCGGCCAACGAGGACGAGGTCTACGTGTTCTTCGATGGCGCATCGCTGAGCGGCTCGGTGAGCTCGGCATCGGCGGACGTCACCATCCTGGGCGACGGTGCGGACTACTTCGGTCTCACCCTCCGCAGCGGCGACCTGGACGCGGACGGCCAGGCCGATCTGGTGGTCGGGGCGCCTGACACCTACAGCGCGACCTACGCCTACTACTACGCCGACGATCCCGGCGAGGTCTACGTGTTCGCGGGCGCCGACCTGGACAGCTCGGTCAGCTTGGCTTCACAGGCCACCACCACCATCACGGCTGGCGATGCCCGCACGGCCTTCGGCATGAGCATCGCCGTGGCTGACCTGTCGAGCGACGGTGCCGATGATCTGGTGGTGTCTGCGCCTGCCTTCTCCACCAGCGCTGGACGCATCTGGATCTTCGAGACGCCCTGAACCCTCCCCCGCGGCCGTGACCCCCGCGCCATGAAAGACCCCGGCCAAGAGACAGGCCCACCACCACCCGGACTCCCACTCTCGAGATCTCGTCGAGACCTACGCCCTCTCTCTGCGCTCCACGAATGCGCGTTCCGACACCCTCATCAGTCTCGTCGCGAGCCAGCAGTGCTCACCCTAGGTGGCCATGACTCGCTACGCTTGGAATGACGAGCCGGACGCTTGTGCCTACCAGCCGCCGTAGGTCCCGCCATAAGCTCCCATGTCAGCCGCTGAGCCGTCCGCGTCGGTGGTGCTGGGGTGACCGGCGTCGATGCAGGGGCTCGAGGCATCGAGCTCGAGGTCGCCGCTGCCTGGGTCCACGAACTCGGGATCTTCCGCGATGTTGCCATCGCTGCCCACGGGGTCGTCCATGCCGGAGGCGTTGCCGTCGTTGCCCCACAGATCGCTGTAGGCGAAGGTGACCTCGGAGTCCTCGACATAGACGGCTTCGGAGCCGCTGGTCTCGGAGATGATGGTGTTGACCACCACCGCGACGCTCTCGCCCTTGACGGCCATGGCCGCGCCGGAGCCGGCGCCGGTGACGTCGTGGATGGAGACGTTGGTGATGCGGGCGTCGGTGACCCGGAAGTAGAAGGCGCCGCCGTCGTCCGAGGCCTCGTTGTCGTAGATGACGAGGTTCGAGAGGTAGACGTCGTTGCGGGACATGGTGTCGGTCTCGCCGTCGTCGTCCGAGTCCCACCAGAACTCGTCCGAGCAGAACGCGGCGCCATCGTTGGCCGTGTTGTTCGTGAACGTGGAGTTGTGCACGAAGGCGTCGTAGTAGTTGTTGTCTGTGGAGATGGCGCCACCGCAGTCGCCGGCCGAGTTGCCCTCGAAGGTCAGGTACGAGAGGTCCGAGATGCCGTGTTCGTTGCGCCACAGGTGCAGGCCACCGCCGCGGTTGGCGCTGTTGTCGTGGAAGACGCATTCGGTGACCGGCGAGGTCTCGTTGTCCAGCTCGAGGCCGCCTCCGGCGTCGCCGGTGCTGTTGTTCGAGAAGTAGTTGTTGCGGATGTCGTTGTCCGCCGAGTGGGACAGCTTCATGCCCCCGCCGTCGTCATTCGCGATGTTGCCGATGAGGTCGTTGTTCTCGATGAGCGAGCTGCCGTAGTAGATGCGCAGGCCGCCAGCGTCGTCGTAGGCTTCGTTGTCCTCGAAGCTGTTGTCGCCGAAGTAGCTCGAGCTGACGGACGAGTAGACGCCGGCGCCGTCGTTGTGGCAGATGTTGCCCTGCACCAGGTTGCCCGTGAAGTCGCCAGAGCTGTAGTAGATGTAGGCCCCGCCGCCGTCGTCCTCGGACTCGTTGTCGATGAAGTCGTTGTCGGTGATGGCGCCGTCGCCGTAGATGAACAGGCCCGCGCCGAAGGCCGTCTCGTTTTCGCCCATGGCCGCGTAGTTGTCCCGGAACTCGTTCTCGGTGAGGTCGAGGCCGCTGCCGTAGACATAGAGCCCACCGCCGTTGTTGGCGGTGTTGTCCTGGAACAGGTTGCCGGTTGCGTCGCCACGGGTCTGGTAGAGGTAGGCACCGCCGCCGTTGGTGGTTCCCGTGTTGTCCTCGAAGCTGTTGCCGGTCAGAGTGAGCACGCTCGACGAGGCCATCAAGCCGGCCCCTGCGGGTGCTTCGTTGTCGGTGATGACGTTGTCCACCAGCTCGAGCGTGGACTCGGAGACGAGCACGCCGCCGCCGTAGTCGGTGGCCATGCCGCTGCGGAAGGTGAGGCCCTGGACCGAGGCTCCGTCGCCTTCCACGCCGATGACCGTCAGGACGGTCGCATCGCTGCCATCGACGATGGTGACCTCGGGACCCTCGACGGAGGCGACGGTGATCTGCTTGGCGATGATGACGAGGTTTTCGTAGTAGGTACCTGGGCAGATCTGGACAGCGTCGCCGTCTGCGGCGTCGTCGATGGCTTCCTGGATGATCTCGAAGGGTGCGACGCCGTCGTCACAGACCATGGTCTCGTCCACGAGCCCATCGCAGTCGTTGTCGACCCCATCGTCCACCTCGTCCGCGTCGGGGTTGATGTCCGGATCGGTGTCGTCACAGTCGACATCGTCGGTGAAGCCGTCCCCGTCGTTGTCCTGGGGCGGAGTGTACTCGCCTGTGTCGGTGTCGGTGTCGGTGTCGGTGTCGGTGTCGGTGTCGCCGTCGCCGTCCGTGTCGGCGTCGCCCTCGGTCACGCCCGTGTCGTCCTTGATGGACACCCCGTGGGGCTGGCACGCGCCGATGAGCAGGAGCAGAGCGGTGAGACTGAGGGTTCGCGTCATGACAGGCACCTCGAACGGGGATCCGCAGCGTGGCTCGAAAGGCAGCCCGACAGCATCATGGTCGTCTGCTGGTATACCTATCTGCCAGTTTACAGGACACCGGTAGCCCCGGGAACGAAAAAAGTAATAAACAGCCGTCGTAGGATGCAGACTTGACCATGAAGATCGGCTTCGTTCAGACCTCCCCCGAGTTCGGCCAGACCAGCCGGAACCTCGGGCGTGCCATCGCGCAACTCGACAGCGCCGTGGGCGATCTCCTGGTGCTCCCCGAGCTGTTCTCCACCGGCTATCGGTTCACCAGCCAGGAAGAGCTGAACCGTCTGGCCGAGCCGCTGGATGGACCCACGGTCCGCGCGGTGGCCGCACACTGCCGCGAGCGACGGCGCTTCGTGGTCGCCGGACTCGCGGAGCACGCCGCAGAGGGCGTCTACAACTCGGCGATCGTCGTGGGCCCCGAGGGCTTGCTGGGTACCTATCGAAAGGTGCACCTGTTCCACGAGGAGAAGAGGTGGTTTCTGCCGGGGGATGGGGGCTTCCCGGTCTGGGACCTCGGGCCTTGTCGCCTCGGTGTGCTCGTGTGTTTCGACTGGTGTTTTCCGGAGGCGGCCCGCAGCCTGGCCCTGGGCGGCGCGCAGGTCATCGCCCACCCCGCCAACCTGGTGCTGCCCCACGCCCAGAACGCCATGATCACCCGCTGTCTCGAGAACAAGGTCTTCGTGGTGACCGCCAACCGCGTGGGTACCGACGACCGGGGGGATGGCACCGTGTTGCGGTTCACCGGCGGAAGCCAGGTGGCTTGCCCAGACGGCACCCGACCGGTGGTGGCGCCGGACAGCGGTGAATGCAGCGGCGAGCTCGAGGTGGATCCTCTCCGTGCGGACGACAAGTGGATCACGCCGGGGAACCACGTGCTGGGGGACCGCCGGCCGGGGCAGTACGCTCGCTGACTCGGAACCTCGGGTCCGAGCTCGAGGGTGGGGCGTTCCTTGCCTCTTTTCACCGCTTGCTGGCGTAGCGCCGGCTTTTCAAGCTCGCCGCGGCGGAATACCATCGGCATTGCCTCGCGATCCGCCCTCCCCAGGAGAACGTCATGTCCCTGTCCCGTACCACTCTGACGTTGCCACAGGTGCTCGTGGTCCAGGTGGTGGTCGCCGCCTTCGCCGTGGCGATCGGAGCCACCACCGGGTGGTTCCTGGGTCGCCACGCCTTCGAAGTCGAGCAATACGAGCGCCTGGGCATGACCCCCGACGACCTGCTGCTCAGGCTGCGCGAGGTGGAAGGCGAGTATCAGGCTCTCTACGAGCACTGTGAGCCCCTCGAGGGCTCTGAGCGCGACATGCTCATCCAGGCTCAGGAGCGGGTCGAAAACCTGCGGACGGAGATCGACGACAAGAAGGCCGAGATCGCCACACTCGAGAAGAAGACCTCCCAGAACTCCTACCTCCGCAAGCAGCTCGAGGAACGAAAGGCCGAGTTGGAGGAACTCGAGGGCGCTCTGAACGCCGCAGAACAAGAGCGCGAAGAGCTCGTCGAGAAGCTCGAGCTGGCCATCCAGGAAGTCAGCGTCGCCCGGTCCGAGGCCCGCGACGCCAAGGCCGAAACCCTGGTGGTCAAGTGGGACGAGTTCAAGGCCAACGCCATGCTCGAGATCTGCGAGAGGGGCACCCGCAGCAAGATCGAGAAGTGTCGCGGGATCGTGGAGACCTCTCTCAGCTACGACCGGGAGCGCCGCTACCGTGAGTGTGTGCGCCAGGGCAACGCCGTGCCCCAGCTGCGCGTGATCTCCAAAGACGAGAAGGAGCTGCCGGCCTTCGCGGAGTGGATCTGGGCCGACTCACGGCTCACCAAGGACTGGTACATCCTCTTCTGCGATCCCACCCTGCCTGAAGCTGGGGACGAGGCTTTCCAGCGCGCCATGGAAGAGGTCGGGGAAAGCGATCCCCTCGAGGCCCTCGGTCGCGATGACGATCTCCTCGAGATCCTGGACGAGGACTGAGAGCCGGGGGAAAGCGCGTGCATCGTGTTGCCTGCCTGTTGCTGCTGATTCCCGGGACCGGATGTAACGGGGAACCCGACTGGAGTGGGAGTCTCCACGTCTGGGCGGGGGAGGGGGGCGTGGTCGTCCTTCCGGTCCCCGGCGTACCCGAGGGATCCTCGCTGCTACGCGTGGGCGCAGACGGGTCGGAAGACACCGTCGCCACCGAGCCTCCCTCCCCGTGGGTGGACGTGGATGGTGTCCTGGGCGACTGCTACCAGCTGGTGCTGGACGACCTGGCTCTGGCCGAAGGCTGCGCCACGGAGCTTCTCTCCAACGTGGACGCGGCCATCCTTCCGTCCGTCTTGCTCGACGAGGAGCCCCTCGAGATCGAGCTGACGCTCGATCTGGAACCTTCACTACCGCTCGACGGCGATCTTCTGCTGCGCCGCATCGTCCTTGCCGACGAAACAGAGCAGTGGCTCGACCCGGAATGTTTGGGCGAGCTGTCCCTCGACGCTGAGTGTTGGTTGACCGATCCCGCTGCGTTGGGAGATGCGGAGACCGTCGTGTTGCCAGCCTGGCGCCCCGAGCTGGAAGCCGATCGCGCCGAAGATCTTGGCCTCTTCCTGCGGGTTCGGGATGACGAGGGTGGTGAGGTGTTGTTGGGGACCGAGCATCGCGTCGTCTTCGTGGACGCCTACCTCAAGTGGGGCGATCTTCACGCCCACACCAACCTGTCCATGGATGGATGCGAGGTCCTCGAAGCGGACTGTGTGGGGCGCTACGACCTACCCGGGCTCGACTTCTTCGACACCGCCTTGGACGAGGGCATGGACTTCGCCGCGATCACGGACCACGCCGAGTACGACCTGGTCACCCTCGAAGACGGTACGGTCCTGAACATCTGGGAACACACGCTGGACCTGGTCGCCGACGGACTGGTGCTCGAGGAGCAGGGTTTCCTGCCCTTGCTGGGCTATGAGTGGTCCTTGGCAGCGCGCGTGGACAGCTCGTCCCTGGACGTCGAGCAGCATGCCGGGGAGTTCGTTGGCGGGCACCGCACCGTGCTCTTCGAGGACACCAGCGCTTGCAGTCGGTACCGCATCGCCGCCGCGACACCGGAGAGCGACTACCAGAAGCTGGGCTCGGACATCGTGTACCACCTCCTCGAAGATCACTACGAGGCCACCTCTCTCGGGAGCCTGTACGAGGAGCTCGAGAAAGCCGAACAGGAGTGTGGTGAGCAGCGCTGGGTCAGCTGGTTCCACCACCCGGCTTATCTGCCACCCAACCCCGTGAGCTGGGGGCTCGAGAGCAATCGAGTGCACGCCGAAAGGGAGATCCTCGTCGAGGTCGCCAGTGAGCACGGCAGCTCGGAGTGTCGCGACACCAGCCTGGACGGATGTGACTACAACGTTCCGGCCGAAGGGGAGAGGTCCCTCCACGTCAGCTGGGGATCCGTCCAGGAGGCCCTCACCGTAGGGTACCGGCTGGGTTTCATAGGCGGCACCGATGCCCACGACGGGCGGCCTGCCTCCCTCACCGATGGCCCGTCCGCCACCTGCCCCTCACTGTCCCCGGATGGGCACCACCAGACAAAGAGCCCGCGCCAGCTTCGCTCTGGAGGCAGCGTCACCGGAGTGTGGGTCCGGGGGCAATTTCAGCGGATGACCCTCTGGGGGGCTCTGCACGATCGTAGAACCCTGGCCGCCACCATCCTGCCGGACGCCGTGGCCATGGCGGCGACCGGCTCGGATGGGCAGGTCTACCTTCCGGGTGGGGTGGTCGACGCGGACGCCTTTCCTCTGTGGCTGCAGGTCAGGGTGGACCCGGGTGCCGAGGCCGAGGTGGAGCGCCTCGAGGTGGTGGATCCCCGGGACGGAGCCGTGCTTGCCGAGGGGGACGGTCCCGGTCTCGAGCTCGAGCTCGAGAATCCCGGCGGACCCGCCGTATATGTCCGCGTGCGGCTGGACCTGCTGGGAGACGAGCACCGCATCTGGCTTTCACCGCTGTTTATCGACGAGGAGGAGGACTCGACCTCTTCTCGATGAGGGTCAGTTCTCTTCCGCGTACTCCCGCAGCTCGCCCACCAGGGTGCGCACGCCCGAGCCCTGGAACCAGCGCACCACGAAGCCGGGCACCGAGCCGCCAGCGTCGTAGAGCAGCTCGTAGACCACGTGGGCGCCGCCACCCGCATTGGCGGTGACCTCCCACTTGCCCTGGTCGTCTTCCAACCGCACCTTGTCGCCGCCGATGCCCGTCTGGTCGGGGTTGACTTTCCAGGAGTATTGGTGCCCCCCCTCGATGGGCTGATCGCTGTACAGGAGCATGGCCTCTCGATCGGCGATGCCCGTGGCCACGTGCACCTGGTAGACGTTGTGTTCGCCGGCATTGCTGGCCACCACCCGGCTGACCGCCACGGACGAGAAGTACAGGTTGTGGTCGTCGATCTTGGCGATGAGCCCCTGTAGCTTCGTCGGCTCGAGGGGCCAGTCGCATTCCGCTCGCAGGGGGACGATCTCGTTGGCGTTCGGTTCGCCCTTGTAGAACTTGCAGTCGTTGGACTCGTTGGTCATCGTCCAGCCGGCCAAGGCGCTGGAGACGAAGAGAAGGGCTAGCATGCGGACCTCCGTGGGGCGTGTGGCCATCAGCTATCATGGAAGCCCCGAACGGGCGCGGGGGCTTCCCCCAACCGGGCTTCAGCGCTCGCTTTCTCGCCGACGTAGAGCCAGCGCCGGGAGGGCGAGGATCCAGAGCAGGCCCACGGGGGTGCCGCCGGTGCTGCTGCAGCTCGTCTTGGGATCGCTGTCACCGGTGTCGCCGGGCTCGTCGTGGTCGATGCAGTCGGCGATGCCGTCGTCGTCGCTGTCGGCGAAGCCTTCGTCGGCCAATCCATCGCCGTCGTTGTCGATGCCGTCGCACTCCTCGACGTCGATGCAGTCCGCCGCACCGTCGCCGTCCACGTCGGAGTAGCCTTCGTCGATGAAGCCGTCACCGTCGTTGTCCAGGCCGTCGCACTCTTCGGTGTCGAGGCAGTCCGGGTGGCCGTCGTTGTCGGTGTCGGGGCTGCCCTCGTCCACGTAGCCATCGCCGTCGTTGTCCAGGCCGTCGCACTCTTCTTCGTCGACGCAGTCGGCGTCGCCGTCGCCATCAATATCCACATACATCT
>CAZVHW010000329.1:0-8804 GCA_964626835.1 uncultured Enterobacterales bacterium | reverse complement strand
GCGAAGCCGGCCATGGGGATCAGGCGCAGGGTGGGGGTCGCGGCCGCGACCACGGCCATGCCGACCGCCAGGGTGCGCAGGGCCGGGGCGCCGGCCAGGTAGGCTTCGTCGAAGACCCACAGCAGCAGGTCGGGCACCAGCACGACGGCAAGGAACACGGGAGCGGATAGCGCCAGCAACCAGCGCGTGACCGTGGCCAGCAGCAGCTCGAGGCGTCGCGTCTCACCCCGGCCCAACAGGTCCGCTACCACGGGGTTGAACATGGTCACGAGGGCCATCACGGGCAGGGTGCAGAGCAGGGCGATGGCCAGCGCCACTCGGTAGGTGCCCACCAACATCGGCGCCGCCAGCGCCGTGAGCATCAACACGTCCATCCACTGGTTGGTCCGGAACAGGGTGGACTCGAGGCTCTGGGGCAGGGACCAGGCCAGGATCTTGCGCGTCTCGGTGACGGCCTTCAGTTGGCGGTCCCGCAGCATGGCCCCCACCCGGCGCAGGCATTGCCACCCGGCAAGGAGCGTCGCCGCGAACACGGCGAGGGTGAAGGCCATCAGCACGCCCCGCAGGCCCAGGTCGAGCTGCAGCGCCACGATCACACCCAGCAGGGTGGCGGCCGGGAGGGCCAGCTGGAACGAGATGGCTTGGGCCCGCATGTCCTTGAGGGCGCGGAGGACACCTACGAGGAACAGTAGCAGCCCGTAGACGCCCACCGCGGGGCCGAGCATCGCCAGGTCCGCGGCCAGGTCGGGCCGTTGGTTCGCGAGCCAGCCTGCACACAACCAAGAGCAGCTCAACACGGCGAGCGTGGCCGTGCAGGCCACCAGCACCGTGCTCATGCGCAGCAGCCCCTTCAGCTCGGCCCGTTCACCTCGGCCGCGGTAGCGGGCACCGAAGTAGACCACGCCCATGTCGAGGCCCAGGGGCACCAGTGCCGACACGACGATCAGTACGGTCACGGCGGATGACCAGCGGCCAAACGCGGCCGCTCCCAGGGCCCCGCTGAGGTACCAGGTGGTGGCCAGCCTCAGGGCGCGCCCACCGATCTCCGCTCCGAAGACCACGCCGGCTCCGGTCGCCACTTCCGCTGCGTCCCCCAGGTGATCCTGGGAACTCGTCTCCTTTTCGTCGTGGGAGGGGTTGCCGGCTGGTCGGGTCGACGCCATGGTGGGGGACGATACCGCGTCGATCCCGGACCTGTCGATGGCGCGGGGATAGAGGAGCACCATGATGCTCGCCAGTTCCTTCGCCATCCTGATGCTGTGCCCGCTCCCAGTCGGGTTTGCCGCGCCCCCACCCCCGCCTCCGCCTCCCTACGGCGTGGAGTGGGACACTCCCCCCGATCTGGCCACCCTGGGCACCGAGCCCCAAGGCTCCGCCGCCCTGTCCAAGTCGGTGTTCACGGTCCAGACCAAGGACACGGTGGACTACGTCTACACCGTGGGCGAAGGCGGCATGGTCGTCGGCGACTACGTCCGCGTCGAGGATCCATGGGGACATGGGATCCGCTGGTCCAAGTACGGCTCGCCGCAGGTGGACGCCGAGACCTGTACGCCTCTGGCCGAAGAGACCGATCAGTCCTCGAAGTCGCTGGTCTCGGTCTCGACAACGGGCGGTGCCTCGGTCCAGATCGAGCGCTCCACCATCTCGAGCGATCTGCACATCTACGCCTACACGGATGCCTACGTGCAGGCCGGCGACCTGGTCGAGGGCGACACCATCACCCTACGCTTCGGCGACACCTCCACCTACGAGGACTGCGCCCACCAGTTCTCCGATCGCGCCTACGCCGACTGGCAGTGGCGTGCCTTCGAGAACATCGGCGGGGCCTTCACTCCGGTCACGCCCTACCCCGAGCACCACGTGGTCGCCGAGCGCGAACCCGCCATGCTCTGGGTGTCGGGCCCCTCGTTTGCGCAGGCCGACGAGCTGATCGTGGTGAAGGTGGCGGTGCTGGACCGGCTGGGTAACCCCATCGACGCCTGGGGCGAGACGGCCACCCTCGAGGCGGCCTACGGCGGCCAAGGTCAGGAATTCGACGAGGAGAACGGCGGTTGGTTGGACTTCGGGGTGCGCATTTCCGACGCCGGTGTGCACCGGGTCGAGGTCACTGCGGGGGAGTTTACCGTCAGCTCCAACCCCATCGTCATCACCAAGGATGCGCCCGAGCGGCGCCTGTACTGGGGTGACCTGCACTCCCACCACGGCCACACCATCCAGTACGATGACGGCACGAGCCTGGACGAAAACCACGTCTACGCCCGCGACGTTCTGGGCCACGACCTGGGCTGCGAGTCGGTCAAGATGAACCCCATCGAGATCGACGGGGCCAACCTGTGGGAAGAGGTGCAGACCAACTGCGCCGAGGTGAGCGAAGAGGGCCGATACCTGGCCATGCTGGGAACCGAGTGGATGGGCAACTACCTGGGTAGCGGCGACGGCCACCACAACGTCTACTTCGATGACTGCACCGGCTTCTACGGCGATCACGAGGTCATTCCCGCCCTGGGTGGGACCGGCGGCCTGCTCGAGCTGTTGCACGACCTCGAGAGCTCCCAGAGCACCCGCTCGGTGGTGGTGCCCCATGCCATGCCCCAGACGGGCAAGAACTGGGACGAATTCGACTACGACCTGCGGGCCGGCGCCGAGATCTACTCGGAGTGGGGAAACACCGTAGACTGCCCTGAGTGCAACGAGGGCGAGGTCGCCGGGAGCATCGCCCGGGGCCTGTCCCGGGGCCACCGCTTCGGCTTCATCGCCGCAACGGACAACCACGACGGTTGGTTCGGCAATCCCCTGTCGTTCAAGTACGAATTGGCAGGCCTGGCTGGGTTCTGGGCGCCCGACCTCACCCGTGCCGACGTCTTCGACGCGCTGGCCACGCGCCAGACCCTCGCCACCACCGGCGCCCGTGTCATCGTGCAGTTCGAGGCTATCGAAGGTGACTCCACCATCGGGGCCGGGGGCGAGTACGTGGCCAGGAGCCCCACCTTCGCGTGGGAAGTGCACGGCACCGGCACACTGTCCGGCATTCTGGTCCAGGCCGTGCCGCTGGGTACGGACCCCGACGAGCCCGAGGACCTCAACCGCACCTCGCCCGTCTCGCTGGATGCCGAGGGTCAGTTCAGCTGGAGCGGCTGGGACGGCAGCGACTACGCGGTGTTCCTCTCCGTCACCCAGGAAGACGGCGAGCAGGCGTGGTCCTCTCCCATCTGGATCACCCAGAGCTGCGACAGCGAGTACGCCAGCGATCCGGAGGGGTACTGTGAGGGCGACACGGGGAATGACACCGGACCTATAGAGGACACGGATGACACCGACGGCAAGGACACGGCGGACACCTCGGACACATCCGCCAGCGGCGACACGGCGGACTCCATACCGAATGGTCGGCATCCTTGCAGCTGCGCAGCGGGAGGGCTCGTGTCCACTGGCTTCATGTTGATCGGTCTGGTGACGGTGGGTGCCGCGCTGCGGCGAAGGGAAGACTAGGCCCGCCGACGTCTTCTGACGCCCAACACCGCCAGCACGAGCGCCCAGATCGCCCCAGCCGTGCTGGTCCCGGCACAGCCGCAGCCGCCCGAGGTGTCGCCCTCGATCCCTCGGTCCGGACGGCAGTCGCCGTTGCGGTCCTCGGAGTTGGGGGGGCAGTCGACCGCGACGGTGCCCGTGTCGGTCCAGCCGGTGTCCAGGGTGCCCGGGTCGTAGTCGCAGCCCGCGGGGGCGTCCTCAACCCAGGCTTCGCAGCCTTGCCCGTACTGGTAGCCGCCCGAGGTGGGCATGGACCGGATGCTGCCGTCGTCGGTCTCCCACACGAAGCGGTAGCCCGTGCAGCCCGATTCGACGGGCGCTTCCACCGACCAGCCGCCACGACCGTCGTCTCCCACGATGCGCTCGAGGTCCAGACAGGCTCCGCTGGTCTCGACGCCGAACCACGCCGGAGCGTCGCCTTTGTACGTGGCCATGAAGGTGACCCGGCCGCTGGGGCGCTCGGGTAGGTGGAGCCCCATGGCTACGGGGCTGTGCTGCTGCCCGGAGCCGCTGCCGAAGTCCTGCGTGTAGTAGGTGCCCTGCACGCCGCAGCCCAGGTCGGTGAACTGGGCGCTCATGATGTTGGCGCGATGGCCCCCTGAGCACATCCAGCCATCCCACACCGCCGCGGCGTTGTCGCGGTAGCCGTAGGCGACGTTTTCACCGATGCTCCACCCCTCGTAGTAGGGCCAGACGCGGTTGGAGAAGCTGGTGCCGTCCCAGCTGTCGTGGTCCAGGAAGCCGTGCGCGGCCATGTCCTCGCTGTGCAGCTGGGCGATCTCCGTCAGTCCGTCGTGGTAGAGCAGCGGGTCGCGGGCCTCGCGCTCGTTGGACGAGAAGCTGCTGGTGGAGCAGCCGTATTCCCCTGACCAGGCCATCGGGTCCACGCGCACCAGGTTGGTGTAGACGTGCATCTCCCGTTGGCCCCAGGAGGGGCGCCCATCACGCACCTCGCCGTAGCCGGTGACGGCGAGGACCGAGATGGTGCTGAGGGTGGTGAGGTCCACATCGGCTCCGAAAGGTGTCCCATTGAATCCTTCCCGCGAGAGCTGCGCAAGGACTTTTTGTTCTTCTTACATGTCTCGTTTTTCGCGTATTGCGGAATGAGCGCGGGATGGAGGTTGCCATCCTGCCTTTTGCCATGCGGCCAAGGCTGCATCCCGCGTTAGTGGGAGCGTGTCCGTCAACAGCAGGATTCCCCATGAGACCTCCTTCCCGCCGTCAGTTCCTCGGCGCGAGCGCGGCCGGTGTGTGCATGCTCTCCATGCCTCGCTTCCTCGCCGGTTGCACCAAGACCGCTCCCCTCGATGCGGTCGCGGCTACCCCCGTCAACCCCTTCCTCGACTGGTTCGGAATCGACCAGGCCCTCATCCAGCGGGTCCTGTCCGAGCTGACCGCGCGGGGGGCCGATCAGGCCGAGCTGTACTTCCAACACAGCCGGTCTTCGAGCCTCACCCACGAAGACGGGATCGTCTCGAAGGCCAGCTCGAGCGTCGATCTGGGTGTGGGCTTGCGCTGCGTGGTCGGGGACCAGACGGGCTACGCGTTCACCGAGGACATCACCCTCGAGTCCATGCTCCAGGCGGCGCGCACGGCATCGTCCATCGCCCAGGGGGGTGGGGGCGCTCCGGTCGAGAGCTTTCAGTTCATAGAGCACCAGGGCATGTACACCATCGTCGAGCCGCTCTCGAGCGTCGGGGTGGCCCGCAAGCTGCCTCTCGTCGAGACCGTCGCAACACAAGCCGCCGCCGCCGACCCGGCCATCGAGAAGGTGCGGGTGATGTGGTCCGACTACGAGGAGCACGTGCTGGTGGCGGACATGACCGGCGCCATGCACATCGACGTGCGCCCCATGACCCGCATTTGGTGCACCATCACCGCCAGAAAGGGCGAAGAGGTCCAGTCCAACAGCTCGAACCTCGCCGGTCGCCGTGGCTTCGACTTCTACACCCAAGAACAGGTGGACCTACTGGTCAAGCAAGCGGTGGACCGCACCCTGATCCTCTTCGAGGCTCGCCGGCCTCCGGCTGGTGAGATGCCCGTGGTGCTGGCCGCGGGCGCGTCTGGCATCCTGCTGCACGAAGCCATCGGCCACGGCATGGAGGCCGACTTCAACCGCAAGGGCATCAGCATCTTTTCGGACATGGTGGGCAGCCAGGTCAGCTCCGAGCACGTCACCATCGTCGACTCGGGCATCGAGCCCAACGAGCGTGGCAGCCTGAACGTCGACGACGAAGGCGTGAACAGTCAACGCACCGTGCTGGTCGAAAAGGGCGTGCTGAAGGGCTACCTGCACGACGGCATCAGCGCTCGACACTACGGGGTGGATCCCACGGGGAACGGCCGTCGAGAGTCCTTCCGATTCTCTCCGGTACCCCGCATGCGCTGCACCTTCATGGAGAACGGCCCGCACACGTCCGAGGAGATCATCGCCTCGGTGAAGAACGGCATCGTCGCCGAGACCTTCACCAACGGCCAGGTCAAGATCGGCGCGGGAGACTTCACCTTCTACGTGAAGAACGGCTGGCTCATCGAAGATGGCAAGAAGACCACCCCCATCAAGGACTGCAACATCATCGGGAACGGCCCGGACGTGTTGAAGAAGATCACCATGGTGGCCAACGACTTCCGCCTGGACACCGGTGGCTGGACATGCGGCAAGGCCGGTCAAGGCGTGCCTGTCTCCCAGGGCCTACCCACTACGCTGGTCTCTGCCATCACCGTCGGAGGCGAAGATGCCTGATCAACTCCTCGAACGTGCACAGCAAGCCGTCGAGCTCTGCAAGGCCGCGGGGGCCGATGAATGCTGGTCGAGCGCCAACCGCCACCGTGCGGTCGAGTTCACGACCCGCGATGGCACCCTCGAGAAGGTCCAGGAGAACACCTCCCGGGGCTTGAGCGTGCAGATCTACGCCGAGGGTCGCTACTCCACTCACAACACCACCGACCTCCGCCCAGAAAACCTCCAGGCCTTCATCGACGAGGCCGTGGCGCTGACCCGGGCGCTGCAGCCCGATCCCCACCGCCTCATCCCCGATCCGTCGTTGTTCGAGGGCCGCTCCGACGTGGCTCTCGACCTCGTGGACCCAACCCTGGGTGAAGTCACCCAGCAGCAACGCGAGGCCTGGTGCAAGGCCATGGACGAAGCGGGTGGCGCCCACGACAAGGTCATCTCGGCCACCAGTACGGTCCAGGACGACCACTACCTCAGCGCGGCGGCCAGCTCCAACGGCTTCTCGGGCACCAAGGAAGAGACGGGTATCTGGTTCGTCTCCCAGGTCTCCTTGCAGGGCGAAGGCGAGAAGCGCCCCTCGAACTACGACTACTGCGGTGGCCAGTTCGTGGCGGATCTCGGTGATCCCGCGGGCGTGGGTACTCGCGCCCTCGAGCGCGCCCTGGCGCGGCTGGGCTCGGTCAAGGGCCCCACGGGTACCCAGACCATCGTGGTGGACCCCCGATCGGGTGGCCGCCTGGTGGGCTCGCTGCTCTCACCGTCACAGGCACGCTCCATCCAGCAGGGGCGCTCGTTCTGGGCCGACAAGATGGGCAAGTCCATCGCGTCGGACAAGCTCACCATCATCGACGACCCGCTGTTGGTGCGTGGCTTCGGCTCACGCTTGTTCGATGGCGAGGGCATCGCGGCCAAGCGCATGCCCGTCATCGAGGCAGGCGTGGTCAAGAACTTCTACGTGGACACCTACTACGGCCGCAAGGCCGAGCTGGCGACCACCACCGGTTCGCCGTCCAACAAGGTGATCACCCTCGGCGACAAGGACCTTGCAGCCCTGCTCGAGCAGGTCGGCAACGGGATCTACGTCACGAGCTGGTTGGGCGGAAACTCCGACTCCACCACCGGCGACTTCTCCTTCGGCCTCGAGGGGCACCTCATCGAGGACGGCAAGATCGGCGCCACCGTGGGTGAGATGAACGCCACCGGCAACCTGCTCTCCCTGTTCGAGAACCTGGTGGCCGTGGGCAACGATCCCTGGAAGTACGCGACCACCTTGGTGCCCACCCTGGTGTTCGACGGTGTGCAGATCAGCGGGGCCTAGTCGATCGCGATAGAACGCAGACATGCTCGTGCTTCGGTCGGCTGTGTTCTGGGCCTTCGTCGTCGCGTGGTCCATTTTCGTGCTGGGGCTGGCTGGCCTCGCCAGCTTTCTCACGCTCGGGTTGCTGCGCCACCGGCTGATCACCTTCTTCGGGCCTCTGTTTGGCAAGCCGTGCCTCTGGGTCGGTGGGATCCGTCTGAGTGTCTCGGGTCGTGAACACCTGGCCGAGGCAGCCGGGCGCATCATGGTCTTCAACCACGGCTCGTTTCTCGAGGTAATGATCTTCCCGGCCCTGGGCATCCGGCGTTGGACCTTCCTGGCCAAGCGCTCGTTCGCGTTCATCCCCGTGATGGGCCAGGCCATGTGGTTCCTTGGAGGTCACTTCGTCGACCGCGGCAACCGAAAGAAGGCCGTCTCCAGCGTCCAGCGCTTGGGAGCCGACCTGCGCAAGTATGGGCTCACGGCTCTGATCGCCCCCGAGGGTACACGCTCCCGCACCGGCGAGCTGCAGCCCTTCAAGATGGGCGCCTTCCATGTCGCCCTCGACACTCGCGCTCCGGTCGTGCCCGCCGTCGTCCACGGTGTGCACCGGTTGTTGAAGCCCGACGACTGGAAGGTCTACCCGGGCACGGTGTACGTCGACGTCCATCCGTCCATCGACACTTCGGGGTGGACCCGGGAAACCCTCCGCAAGCATGCTGACGCGCTGCACGCCGACTACGCGCGGTGGATGGACGAGGGGCCCGTGGGACGCTAGCTCGATGTGGGAGGCGTTGAGGCCGTTCCATGGCCACTGGACGCAAAGACAGGTGTGCGCTCAGGGCTTGGGTGGCGCTCACCTTGGGGCTGCACGCACACCTCCGGGGCTCCGCAAGGCCTCCAGGCCCCCCAGGTGTGCGCCCAAGCCCTGGTTGGCGCTCACCCCGGCCCTACACGCACACCTCGAGGCCTCGGGCCCCCGCGGGCCCCCGCGGGCCCCCGCCAAGACCCCCCAGGTGTGCGCCCAAGCCCTGGTTGGCGCTCACCTTGGGGCTGCACGCACACCTGTGCCGCCATGCCCGCCCCCAGCCCCGCCCAGCTGTGCACCCAGGGCATAGGTGGCGCTCACCTCGGGGCTGCATGCACACCTCCAAGCCCCCCCCCAGCCACCACCCCCCCCCCCCCACCCCCCAACCCCCCCACCGGGGCACCAAGGGCCAGGGTGGGGGTGGCCAAGGGGGGGGC
>CAZVHW010000328.1:0-8813 GCA_964626835.1 uncultured Enterobacterales bacterium | reverse complement strand
CACCGACACCGACACCGACACCGACACCGACGCGGATGGGGACACCGACGCGGATGGGGACACCGACACCGACACGGATGCCGACGGAGACACCGACATGGACGACTGCGCGGACGGCGCCGACAACGACGCCGACGGCTGGGTGGACGCAGACGATCCGGACTGCTCGACCGGCGAGCGGGAGATCGGCTTCGGCACGACGGAGTGCAACGACGGCACCGACAACGACCTCGACTGCCTGCAGGACGTCGGGGATCCCGAGTGCGACGACGCCTTCGACGACAACGAGTCGTCCTAGGACCTACGAATCGACATCGTGGAGTATCACCCTTCGACCGGGATCCACTCCCGCACGCCGCGCCCACCCATGCCCGAGTAGAAGAAGTCGGGCTCGTGGTAGGTGCGGTTGTGCACCCGGTAGCCGACCCCGCTGCCGATGGCGCCGCTGCGCATCACGCGCATGCTGCGGGCGGGATCTTCCCATGCCTTCGTGGAGCGCGGCGACCCTACGTAGGTGTTGTGGTACCAGTCCTGCATCCACTCGAAGATGTTGCCGGCCATGTCGCACAGCCCCTGCTCGGTGTCCCCGTCGGGGAACGAGCAGACCGGGCACGACGTGCCCAGGCCACAGCAGTCTTCTTCGTGCATCTGCAGCAGGTCGCACGACGGCTCGTCCTCACCCCAAGGGTAGGTGACGTCTTGGCCCCGGCTGCGGGCCGCGTATTCCCACTGAGCCTCGGTAGGCAACGAACCCCCCGCCCAGTCGCAAAACTTGCCAGCCATGTCCCAGTCGAGGCAGTTCATGGGGTGCTCGTCCTGGTCCTCCTCGTCCCAGCTGCAGCGGGACGGGACGTCATCGCTGTCCGGCCAGGGCTCGCAGTCGCCATCGTCCACGCACGCAGCGTACTGGGTGACGGTGATCTCCGTTTGCATGATCTCGAAGCCGCGGACCAGCACGGTGTGCCGCGGGTGCTCGTCGCTATGGCCCACTCCCAAGACACTACCCATGGCGAAGCTCCCCCCGCACAGGGTCACCCAGCAGATGCCGTCTTCGCAGACGACGTCATCCTGGCACTCAGGCCGAATCCAGGGATCGCCGATTTCCCAGTGCTCCATGTCGGCCGCAGACCCGCAAGCCGCCGCCAGGAAGACCGTCATCGCGAGCAAGAACCGAGTCATGACAACTCCGGGCTCACGCGGGGACCACGCCGTGGGCCACGAAGCCCGCGTAGGTGGCGGGATCTCCGATGCGCTGGCGCAGCTGCTCGAACACGGCCTGGGCGCCTCGGTCCCAGAATCCACCCCGTTCCAGGCACACCCTGGCGGGACGCAAGCTCCCGCGCCTCGACGACCCGAATTGCCATGCTCACTCCTGTCGGCAAGACCCCACGCGTGGGCGATGCAGGGGGCGCGAAGAAAGATAGCATCGGCGCGGGCCGTGTGGTCTTGATGGCGGACCCCACCCTCGTGGTAGGCTCTGTCGCGTCGAGCCAACCGCGAGGTACGACGTGCGCTCCTGGCCCCTGCTGCTCCTCACCTTGCTGGCCTGTGATTCTCCAACTCCTGCCTCCGAGGTCTCCCCGACGGCGCCGGATGGACCCCTGGACACGCTGGTGGTGGCCTGGGGTGACGACGTGGAGAGCCTGATCTCCGTGGTTCCCCAGACCTCCGCCGACGGGGAGGTCACCTGGCTGACAAATCCGATGGTGGCAGACGTGGGGTTCGACTGCGGTCTGTCCTACCACCCCTTACGTCGCACGCGAGTGGAGCTTCTCGGACGACGGCCGAACGCTCTCGGTCGAGCTGCGCGACGATGTCCAGTGGAGCGACGGCACGCCCTTCACCGCCCGTGACGTGGCCTTCACCTATGAACTGGCCGCCGATCCCGACGTGGGTTCACCACGCGCGGCCTTCATCGAGCGGATGGACCCCGAGGCCCGACCCAGGATCGTCGACGACCACCACCTGGAGTTCGTCTTCACCACCGCCTACGATCCCTCAACAATGCTCGCCCACGCCTTTGGCATCGAGATCATGCCAGAGCACGCGCTTCGAGACGCCGATCGCAAGGCCCTGAAAGGCCACGCGTACAACCAACAACCCGTCGCCTACGGTCCCTGGCAGGTGGCCTCACGTGAACCCGGCCAGACCGTCGTGCTCGAGCCAAACCCGGCCTACACCGGACCGGAGGAATGGAGTCCTCGGCTTCGCAGAGTGGTGCTCAAGATCCTCCCCGACCCAGCCATGCGGCTCATCGAGTTGAAGGCTGGCACGGTGGACATGGTCACCTCCCTCGAGGTCGAGGACGCACAACGCCTGGCCGCCGAGCACCCCGAGATCCAGCTCCTGCGCCGAGGATGGCGCGCCATGGAATACGTGGGCTGGAACAACATCGACGGCACTCGCTACCGAGCACTGCTCGACGCTGCGGGCGAGGGTGAACCGCCCGATTCCACGACGGCCGGGCCCCACCCTCTGCTGGGTGACCCCGCCATCCGCCGGGCCCTGACCATGTCCATCAACGTGGACCGAGCCATGGAAGACCTGCTGGGCTCGAAGGCGGCGGGCGAGATCTACGCCATGCGCGCCGTGGGCACCATCTCCCCCGCTCTCTGCAAGCATCACTCCGCCGACCTGGCCCCTCTGCCCTACGATCCCGCGAGCGCGCGGCGGATCCTGGCGGACGCAGGCTGGATCGACAACGACGACGATGGGGTGCTCGACAAGGACGGCCGGTCCTTCTCCCTCGAGTTGCTGGTGAGCGCGGGCAACCCTCGCCGCGAGCGCATCGCACTGCTGGTGCAAGACGCCCTGAAAAAACAGGGTGTCGACCTACGCGTCACCACGCTGGACTTCAACGCATACCTGGACCGAGCCATCCACAAGGACTTCGACGCCCTGGTGGGCGGCTGGAGCGCCAGCCTGTTCGTGGATCCCACCTCGAAGTGGCACTCAGGACCGGAGCACGTCTACAACTTCGTGAGCTACGCCGACCAGCAGGCCGACGAGCTCATCACCCAGGGCCTGTCCCAACCCGATCCCGTCCTCGCCGCGCAGACCTGGCGCTCGCTCCAAGAGCGCATCTACCAGGACCAGCCCTACACCTTCCTGTGGTGGGTGGACGAGATCGTGGCCGTGGACGGCCGCTTCCACGACGTCCAGGTGCACCCCTCCTCTCCCCTCTACCACCTGCACGAGTGGTGGGTGCCAGCGGACGAGGTGAAGTACACACAGTGACATGCTGCGCTACTCGCTAAGGAAGCTCCTGCACGCCGTTCCCCTCGCCTGGGCGGTGGTGACGCTCTGCTTCCTGCTGCTCGAGGCCGCGCCTGGCGACGTCTCGGGCGTGTTGGTCCCGACCGGCTCCTCCTCGGCAGTGCGAGAAGCCATCATCGCCAAGTGGCACCTCGAAGCGCCTCTGGGAGAGCGCTATCTGGCGGCGATGCACAACCTGTGCACGGGGGAGCTCGGAGTCAGCGTGGTCCGCGAAAGGCCCGTCTTGGATCTGGTGCTCGAGGCTCTACCGGCCACGTTGACGCTCGCGGGGACCGCGTTGGCGGTGATGGTGCTCCTGGGACTGTTCCTGGGCAGCTTGCAAGCACTCCGCAGGGGTTCCTGGCTCGATCGAGTCGCCACGGTGGCCAGCGTGGGCCTACACGCCGTGCCCGCGTTTTGGCTCGCCATGCTGCTGGTGCTCTGCTTCGCGTTGTGGTGGCCCGTGTTGCCCTCTTCCCAGGCCTCGGACCCCATGGCAGCCTACCTGCCGCAGGGATCGAGGATCTGGGACCGCCTCGTGCACCTGGTGCTGCCCGCCATCGCCCTCGGTGCGGCCAACGCCGCCCTCGTCGCCCGACACCATCGCTCCGCCCTCCTCGAGGTGCTGGGCCACGACTGGGTTCGGACCGCCCATGCGCTGGGCCTGGGGCGCTGGCGTGTCCTGCTCCGCCACGCCCTGCCCGCGGCGTTGCTGCCCACCATCACGCTCTTGGGTCTCGCCCTCCCGTTCTTGTTCTCGGGCTCGGTGGTGGTGGAGCGGGTCTTCGCCTGGCCGGGCATGGGCAGCCTGGTCTTCGACGGAATCCGAAACCAGGACACACCCCTGGTGCTCGGCTGCTTCCTGATCTACGGCCTGCTGGTGGTCCTGGGCGGGCTGCTGGCCGACCTGGCGAGCGCGGCCCTCGACCCGCGCATTCGGCTGGAGTGAGCGGTGGCAGCCCTCCGCCCAGCTCTGACCTCGAGCGCCTGGCGGCGCCTGCTACAGGACCGCGTGGCCGTGGGAGCGACGGTCACCGTCGCCCTGCTAGGCCTGCTGGCGCTGCTCGCACCCCTGGTCGCGCCCCACGATCCCATGCTCACACAGCTTGGGCCCGTTCACGCCGCCCCCAGCGTCTCCTTCATCCTGGGCACCGACGCCGTCGGTCGCGACTGCCTCTCGCGGCTGCTGTGGGGGGCCCGCGTCTCCCTCCCCCTGGGGTTGCTCGCTGTCGTCATCGCGGCGGGGCTGGGCACCGTGCTGGGTGCGCTGGCCGGCTTCGTCGGGGGACGCTTGGACGACACCATCAGCTGGCTAGCCGACCTGTTCCTCGCCCTGCCCCGCCTGGTGCTCCTGCTGGCGGTCATGTCCATCGCGGCCCGTCACGGCGGCGGCCGTTTCTGGATGGTGGCCGTGGTCCTGGGCGCCACCGGCTGGATGCCCGTGGCGCGCCTGGTCCGCGGCCAGGTCCTCACCCTACGGCATCGGCCCTGGGTCCTGGCTGCCCGCAGCCTGGGCCTCCCAAGGGCACGCATCCTGCTCCGACATGTCCTGCCATGGGCCATGCCACCGGTCATGGTCCACGCCTCGCTCATGGTTGGCGGCACCATCCTGGTCGAAGCGGCGCTGTCCTTCCTGGGCCTGGGCATCCCGCAGCCCACCCCCACCTGGGGCAACATGATCGCCGACGGCATGCACAGCCTCGAGAGCTGGTGGCTCACGCTCTTCCCCGGTCTGGCCATCACCGTCACCGTCGTGGCCTTCAACCTGCTGGGCGACAGCCTGCGCGACGTCCTGGATCCAGGGCTCGAGGACCCTCGATGACCACCCATCCCCCCCCTTGTTGCAACTCGAGGGCCTCGGTGTGCGCTTCGGCAACGCCGAGGTGATCCGGGATCTGCACCTCGACATCCACACAGGAGAGGTCTTGGCGCTCGTGGGCGAGAGCGGCGCGGGAAAGACCGCCACCGCCCTGGCCATCATGGACCTGCTCCCCTCGAACGCGACGGTCCAGGGGCGGATCTTGCTGGACGGCCAGGACCTGCGCACGCTGCCCCCCCGTCGACGCCACGCGGTGCGGGGCCGCGACATCGCCATGGTCTTTCAAGAACCGGCCACCGCACTCAATCCCGTGCTGCGCGTGCGGACCCAGCTGGCCGAACCGCTGAGGGTACATCGTCGCCTGCGGGGGGCGGCGCTCCAGGCCGAGGTACGGCGCCTGCTGGCCTTGGTCGGCCTGGCCCAGGGCGGCTCGCTCGAGGACGCCTACCCCCACCAGATCTCCGGTGGACAGCAGCAGCGGGTCATGTTGGCCATGGCTCTGACATGCCAACCGCGCCTGCTGCTGGCGGACGAACCCACCACCGCGCTGGACGTCACGGTGCAGGCCACACTGCTCGACAAGCTCGGTGCCTTGCGCAGCCAGCTGGGCTTGGCCATCCTGTTGGTCAGCCACGACCTGGGCGTGGTGGCCAGCCTGGCCGACCGGGTGGCCGTGCTCTACGCCGGGCGCATCGTGGAGCTGGCACCCGTCGCCCAACTCTTCGACGACCCCCTACATCCCTATACCCGCGGTCTGCTGGCCAGCGTACCCGATCCCTTCGACGCCTCCAGCCCACCACGACCCATCCCCGGCCAGCCCCCCCGAGCCAGCGCCTTCCCCGAAGGCTGTGCCTTCCACCCCCGCTGCCCGCTGGTGCGATCCCGCTGCCGGCAGCAGGTACCCGAGCTCACCACCGCGCGCCCAAGCCACGAGCACGCGTGCCTCGTCACGAATGCCGAGAGGCAACCATGAGCCCCCTCCTCCAGGTCCGCGGCCTCTGCAAGTCCTTCCCCGGGCGTGGACGCCTGCTCGGGGCCAGCCGAGCCCCGGTTCGCGCTGTCGTGGACGTAGACCTCGACATCGCTCGCGGCGAGACCCTGGCCCTCGTGGGCGAGAGCGGCTCGGGGAAGAGCACCACCGGGCTCTGCATCCTGCGGCTCGTGGAGCCGGACGCTGGCGAGATCGTCTTCGACGGCCACGACCTGACCGCTCTCACACAAGCCAAGCTACGCCCACTGCGGCCACGGTTGCAGGCCGTCTTCCAGGATCCCCGGGGAAGCCTCAATCCCCGCATGACCGTCCGAGAGTTGGTGGGGGAAGCCTTGTTGGTCCACGGTCTCTGCTCACCCTCGGACCTGGACGAGCGCCTCGCCGTGGTGCTGCAAGAGGTTGGCCTGCCCGCAGACGCCATGGCACAGCGCCCACACGCCTTCTCCGGGGGCCAGCGCCAGCGCATCGCCATCGCCAGGGCCCTCGCACTGGGTCCCGATCTGGTGGTCTGTGACGAACCCACCAGCGCGCTGGACGTCTCGGTCCAGGCCCAGGTGCTGGACCTCATGCGCCAGCTCCAACAGCAGCACGGGCTGGCCTATCTGTTCATCAGCCACGACCTGGGGGTCGTGCGCCACATCGCCCACAACGTGGCGGTGATGAAGGCTGGGCGGATCGTCGAGAACGGACCGGTACGAGCGGTATTCGAGGACCCGCAGCACCCATACACCCGAGCGCTGCTGGCGGCGGTACCCAGAGTGCGAAGCGGTGTTCGTCAGAACGGCTGACCGGAGCCCGGCAGGTGTAGACAGTCCCCCCGACGCGAGGTGTCGCTCGCGTCGGGGGGGACCCTGCCACCATGGGGTGCGCTGCTTCTTCGGGATCTGCTTCGGACCGTGGGAGCTGGTCGACAGGGAGTCTGGTGGAGACATCGCCCCCGGCGGCGACCTCGACACCGACGAGAACGGCGACGGCTACCCCGATGGCATCCTGGCCGAGACCATCGCCTACCAGGATCCCTCGAGCACCGGCTACTGGTTCTATGCCGGTACCAGCCAGGCCACCGCGGTAGCCAGCGGCGCCGCGGCGCTACTGATCGCCGACGGCGCATCGCGCGACGATGTCCACACGGCTCTGCAGCTGGGCGCCAAGGGCATCGGTAGCGAGATCGAGGACGGCCTGGGCACCGGCAGTCTGGACCTCGACAAGAGCGCCAAGAATTACGAGCAGGGCAAGACCGAGGTGCTCCCAGAGCGCTACGTGGCCATGATGCCCTACCTGGGGGACGGCGGCGACGAGCTCGAGCCCATGGTGCTCGTCACGTTGCTCGACGGCGACGCACAACCCGTGGGCGGCGCCGAGGTCTTCGGCGTCTTCGTGGACCAGGACGGTAACGTCCAGGCCTTCGACTGCGGCACCTCGAGCGATGGACAGTGCACGGGCAAGATCGACAAGGTCGACCGATACGATCCATCCACCGGCGAGGAGCTCGCCTGGGCCTGGTCCGTGCGGGTGCCCACGGTCTACGAAGACAAGGTCTCGAGCCACCCCGGCTCGGCCTTCTTCCTCACCGATGGCCTCGAGATCCTGCTGGCAGCCCTGGACTACGAGGGCACAGGCATCGCCACCAGCCCCTTGGGCGTCAAGTGGGGACCGGGCCACGACTACCACGGCGTCGGCGAGGTCGCTGAGTCCTACGTCTTCCCCAACCTCGGCACCGGCATCGCCACCAGCCCCCTTGGGGTCATCGCCACGCCGCCCTTCATCGAGCCCCACGCCACCATGGACACCATCGACGTGGACCTGGACGGCACGGGCATCGCCACCAGCCCCCTGGGCGTCGTGCAGCTCCCCAGGTTGATCTTCGACGGCACCGGCATCGCCACCAGCCCCCTGGGGCTACAGCCCATCACCATCATCCCGGTAGGCGGCGTCGGCATCGCCACCAGCCCCCTGGGCTTCACGCCCCCCGACCTGCTCGATCCCACGGCCCCCGGCTTCGATGATCCCAGTCTCTTCTTCGAGAACGACCCGGTGCTCCTGGGCACGGGCATCGCCACCAGCCCGCTGGGCGTCCTGGGCGGGACCCACGCAGGCGACCTGCTCGACGCTGGCGGCTGGGCCGTGACCGAAGGCTACGGTGCGGGCACCGCACTGCAGGGCAGCGGAATGGCCGATTTCGAATACAGCACGGGCAGCGAAACCGCGCAGGCAAGCTGCGTTGGCAGCCAGCCCCTCGAATGACCCCGCCTATTCCAGCACCTCTCCGGCTGGCAGGCTATCCCACGCACGCTCGCGGCGCGGCAACCGGAAAGTGAACACCGCTCCGCCGCGGGGGTGATTGGCCACCTCGACGCTACCGCCGTGCTCGCCCACGATTCGCTTGCAGATGTAGAGCCCCAGGCCGTGTCCCGTGACCGCCCCGCGAGCTTGCTGCCCACGATCGAAGATCACCTCCTCGGCGCCCTTGGGGATGCCCGGGCCACGGTCTCGCACCAAGCCAACCACACCCTGGCCGTCCTGGGCCAGGCCCACGCTGACCCGGGTGCCCTTGGGAGCGTACTTCAGGGCGTTGGAGACCAGGTTGGTGATGAGTCGCGAGAGCTCGTGGGGATCGCCGTCGACCCACAGCTTGGGCGTGAGCACCATCTCGAGCCGCACACCCCGCTGGGCCGCGACATGTCGCAACAGCCCCACGACGCGCTCCACCAAGCCCGAGATGTCCACTGGGCGGCGCTCTTCTGGCCG
>CAZVHW010000327.1:6538-8818 GCA_964626835.1 uncultured Enterobacterales bacterium | reverse complement strand
CTCTTCACGGCGCTCGGACGATCCCTGGGGGGCGACACCTCGGCGCTGCTCGAGGCCGCCGTGGCCCGCAGCGTCGACATTGCGGCTCGTCACGACTTCACGCTGGACCAGCTCGACTACCGCTACCCCCGCGAAGTGGTCCCCGCAGGGCACACTCCCATGTCCTGGCTGTGTTTGTTGGTCGAAGCTGGCCTGTCCACCCGCTTCCCTGGCGGCATGCCCGACGCCGTGCGCGGCCAGGTAGACCACGAGCTGGAGATCATCGAGCAGCTGGGTTTTCCCGCCTACTTCCTCACGGTGCACGACGCCGTGCGCTTCGCCCGCGAGCGAGGCATCCTCTGCCAGGGGCGCGGCTCGGCGGCCAACAGCGCCGTCTGCTTCGCCCTGGGAATTACGGCGGTGGATCCCTCCCGCTCCAGCCTGCTCTTCGAGCGCTTCATCAGCGCAGAGCGCGGAGAGCCGCCCGACATCGACGTCGACTTCGAGCACGAGCGCCGCGAAGAGGTCATCCAATACCTCTACGACAAATACGGCCGCCACCGTGCGGCCATGGTCAACGAGGTCATCGCCTACCGCCGTCGCTCCGCCGTGCGAGACGTGGGCAAGGCCCTCGGCCTGGGGCTCGATCAGGTGGACGCCATGGCCCGCCAGGCCGACCACTGGGGTCGCGAGCCCCTCACCGACGAACATCTGAGCGCTGCGGGGGTCGATCCTGCGGACCCCCGGGTCCGGCTCACCGTCGATCTGTCGGCCGAGCTGCGTGGCTTTCCCCGGCACGTGGGCATCCACGTAGGGGGCTTCGTGCTCACCGACGACGATCTCACCGCGCGCGTGCCCATCGAGCCCGCCAGCATGCGGGACCGCACCGTCATCCAGTGGGACAAGGATGACATCGACGCCGTCGGGTTCGTCAAGGTCGACCTGCTCTCCTTGGGTATGCTCACGGCCATCCGCAAGGCCTTCGACCTCGTGGACGGTTCGTCGGCCCTGGTCGAGGCGAGCGTGGACGCACGGCCCTTCACCACCCCCTCGGGGGCTCTACCTCCCGGCGCGGGTGCGCAACGACACGGCCCCCATGCCTACGGCCTGCGCTGGACCCTCGCCTCGGTTCCGGCCGAAGACCCGGCAGTCTACGACATGATCAGCTGCGCCGACACCGTAGGGGTCTTCCAGATCGAGAGTCGCGCCCAGATGTCCATGCTCCCCCGCCTACGGCCTGCCTGTTTCTACGACCTGGTCATCGAGGTGGCCATCGTGCGGCCTGGCCCCATCCAGGGGGGCATGGTCCACCCCTATCTTCGGCGGCGCCAGGGCCTCGAGCCGGTGCACTACCCCCACCCGGCCCTCGCGCCCATCCTCGAGCGCACCCTGGGGGTGCCCATCTTCCAGGAACAGGTCATGGCCATGGCCATGGCCGTGGCGGGCTTCTCGGCGGGGCAGGCCGACCGCCTGCGCCGCTCCATGGCGGCTTGGCGTCGCAAGGGCAGCCTGGGTCCCATCTCCGAGGAGTTCCGCCGCGGCCTCGAGGCCAACGGCATCACCGGCGACTACGCCGACCGCATGGTCGAGCAGATCAAGGGCTTCGGCGAGTACGGCTTCCCTGAGTCCCATGCGGCCTCCTTCGCCTTGCTGGTCTACGTCTCGGCCTGGCTCAAGCTGCACTACCCGGCAGCCTTCTGCGCGGCCCTGATCAACGCTCAGCCCATGGGCTTCTACACCCCCCGCGCCCTGGTGGCCGATGCCCAGCGCCACGACGTCGAGGTCCGGCCGGTGGACGTCGTGCACTCCGGATGGGACTGCAGCCTCGAGCCCCGCGACGAAGCCCCCACCTCGCCGGCGCTCCGCTTGGGGATGCGGCTGGTCAAGAGCTTGGGAAAAGACCCCGTCGAGCAGCTGGTCCAGGCCCGCGAGCAGCGCCCCTTCCGGGATCTTCCCGATCTGGCCGCCCGCAGCGGGCTGCCCCGTGGCGATCTCGAGGCCCTGGCACGGGCCGACGCCTTCGGTAGCCTGGGGCTGGCCCGGCGCCAGGCTCTGTGGGGGGTGGCCGGGCTGTGGGACCTGCCCCTCTTCGCAGGCCTGCCCCGCACGGCGCCGCTGCCCTCCCTCCCGCCTCCTACCCCGCGTGAACGCCTCGAGTCCGACTACGCTGCCACGGGCCTGTCGGTAGACCAGCACCCCATCGGCCTCGTGCGGCCGCGGCTCGAGCGCGACGGCGTGAGCACGGTGGCCCAGCTGTCCGACGCGCGGGCGGGCAGCGTGCTGCGGGTGGCGGGGCTCATC
>CAZVHW010000327.1:0-6528 GCA_964626835.1 uncultured Enterobacterales bacterium | reverse complement strand
CCCTCGAGGACGAGACGGGCCAACTCAACGTGGTCATCTGGCCCAAGCTGTACCAGCGCCAGCGCCGCCTGGTGCGCACCGCCTCGTTGGTCGTGGTCACCGGTCGACTACAGCGAGAGAACGAAGCCCTCAGCCTGGTGGCCTTCCGCCTCGCAGAGATCGAGCAGGCCCCGCGAGTTTCACCCCGCAGCCGCGACTTCCACTAGAGCAGGACGCGGATCAGGATTCCACCGGCAGCACAGGCGGCGATGCCGAGAACGAACAAGACCGCGACGGCGCCCAGGATGAGCGGCAGCTTGCTCTTTTTCTTCGCAGGCGCGAGATCGCTGTCACCCGCCGGGGCCGGAGGCTCGATGGAGGGCTCGGGTTCGATGGACGCGGGTGCTGGTTTGTCTGCCAGGGGCTTGACCACCGCCGGAGCGGGTGCGGCCGAGGGCTTGATGGGTTCGGGCATCGGATCGGGGAGATCCGGTTCGGATGGCGGCTGTTCCGAAGGTTCGGGTGTTGGGGCCGGTGTGGGTATCGGCTCGGCCTCGGGCTCGGGGGTCGGTTCCGGCTCGCGTGGCGCAGGCTTCGCCGTCTGGGGGGTGACGGTGGCCACGCCCGGAGGTGGGGGAGGCGGCACGGCCTTGGAGCGTTCCTTGATGAGCGGGCGCGCGGGCTTGGCCGGAGGCGGGGGAACGGCCTCTGGCGCGGGCTGCTCGACTTCGGGCTGGGCTGCAGTGGCATCAGCGCTCGGTGCGGCGCCCTCGACTTCGATGCCCTGGTCGGTGGCTTCCTCGTCGTCGCCCACCGAGGGGAACGGACGCAGTTGGGGGTCGGGTAGCTCGAGGGTGCGGCCGACGAACTGGTGGAAGAGCCCTTCGGGATCCTCTGGGGCTGGGAATGCCTTGGCGAACGCGTGCAGATCGGACTCGCTGGCACCGACCGCGGCCGCCATGTTGGCGATGATGTGGGCTGAGGGGCGGGACTTGGGGTCTTCCTGCAACATCGCGCGCAGCAAGCCGCGAAGGTTGGTGGACGCCTCGACGGTGTCGTCCCCCAAGATCTGCTCGCGGATCTCCTCGAAGCCTTCGGGATCGCAGATGCACATCGCGAGCATGCGCGCGGTCTGGGACGCACGCTCGGGATTCACCAGCAGGTCTACCGCCACCAAGCCGGTGAGGTAGACGTCCGTGGCGTGGAACACCTCTCCGGCCATCTGTTCCGGTGCCAGCCTGGCGCCAGGGTGGGTTGCCATGGCGCTGGTCTCCGCGGCGCGTGCCGACCAGACGGTGGACATCTTCTCGAAGCCGGTCACCCGCAGGGTGCCGTCCGGACGCAGCAAGATGCACTCGGTGGAGATGGCCCGGTGCATGGTGCGCAGCATCTCGCCGGTGTGGGCATCCTTGCGGGTGTAGAATCGATCGAGCATGGCGCAGATCTGGCGAACGACCTCGAGAATGACGGGTTCGGGGAGGGGGCGCTGTTCGATCTCGGCGAACGGGGTGCCCTTGGGAGCGTCTGACACCACCGCGAGTCCGTTCCAGCACGGGACCACCGCGAGTACGAGGGGCACTACGGGGTCGGGGTAGAGCTGCAGCAGGGCGCCGGCATCCCTCACGCGTGCGAGCGGGTTGTCCTTGCCGGTGTTGCCCCGGGGTTCGGCCGCCCAGCGGATGGTGCAGGACCCCAGCTGCCCAGCGAGCTCGTACTCACCCAGGAATTGTTCTCCAAAGCCCTCTTTTCCGAGGTAGGACAGGAACCGAACCAGCATGCTGGAGCCTCCCATGTCGGCGATGGTGCGCGCGAACAGGCGACCGCGCGATCCTGCCGAGAGTAGTGGACCTTCCTTCTATCGCGCCCCGCGACAGAAGCCATCGATGCCGTGCGGTCGGACCGGGCGGGCTCCTAGCCGAGCGTGCCCTCGGAGTCGGTCTCGATCTCGAGCCAAGTAAACCAGCGTGGATGGCGACTCTTGTACCAGCGGAGCACCTCTAGGAGCACCTTCTGGTTCGTGGGGCTGATCACCTCGGGGAGGATGCGCTCGAAGTGTACACAGATCTTGTCCGTCCCCACGAAGTCGAGGGCCTCGAGGCAGAGGGTCTGCAGCTCGTTGCGGATGCGCCCGGAGTCGGAGATCTTTACGGGCCTGTTGAGATAGTCCTCGCCCGAGAAGAATCGGATCAGCAGAGGATTGAACACCAGCCGACTCTGGTCTTGGTCTTCCATCAGACGCAGCGAGAACGTGATGCGCTTGTCGCCGCGAGGTGTGGCCATCCGCACCGTGACCCGCCAGGTGTCGGGACCAACCTGCTCGACGCCCGGTGCCCCGGAGTAGGGATCGGGGCCCATATAGCCAGAGACCGCCAGCACGTCCCAGCGCTTTTCGGGGAAGAAGTCATCGGCATTGGTGGTGGACTTGTCCAGCGCCAGACCCGCCTCGGCGCCCTCGAGGATCATGCCGCGGTATTGGGCGACGGTGCTCGGCTCCGCCGCGTGCCCGAGCAGGGCCCCGAGGCGCTCCGCGAAGTCCGGGGCGTCTGGGTCCAGGCTCATCACCTGCCCCTCGCGGTCGTAGGGCAGGTCGAACTTGGAGGTGAAGATCGCAAGAGAGGCTTCCAAGTCCAGCATCGGGGCCAGGCTGGCGGCCTGCATGGCCTCGGCGGACGCGGCGTAGCCATCGCACAGGAAGAGGTGGGTTTGTCCGTCCTCGTCCTCCCAGGTACCGATGAGGAAGGTGGGTGCGTAGGTGCCGGATTCGGTGAACGCAGCCCTTCCCGTGGGGAGGATCCACCCGGGTTCGACCACGTGAGCGCCCGCTGTTTTCCAGTCCTTCCACAGCTCGCCAATTCGTCTCTGCCGACTCTGTCCCTGTAGGCACCAAACATGGACGTTCTCGGGTCGAAGACCCTCGTAGGTGGCCAGGATCATGTCCATGACCGCCGCCCTTGGCGTGCGGAAGCTCAGCAGCACGCTCTGCGCGGTGGCTTGCGCCACGACCTCGCGGGGCAGGAACAGGTTGCCCATGTAGCCTTCGTATGGGCGGGAGACGGAGAGGGGCTGGTCGAACAGATGGATGACCGTCATGGGCCCGGACGGGCGGCCTTTCGCGAAACGACTGGTGTTCTCGAGCGTGTCGATGGCTGCACCCCAGACGGTGATGCCCGATGCCTTGATGTCGGCGTAGAAGTCTTCCCAGCGGTAGGAGTCGTCGTTGATGAGGCGTACCACCCAGCGATCCAGCTTGCGCGCCACCTCGGGTCTTGCGTACACACGTCCGAAGCCGAGCTGGGGATTCGAGCCCATCTCGGGGGTCTCACCCGCCTTGGGCATCAGACCTTCGCCCAAGCTCACCATGATGGCGTGGTTTTCGGGCAGGTGCCGAGTCAGGTACCAGAGGCACTCGCTCATGGCGTAGGCCGAGATGGCGTCGGCGTCCTTCTTCACTTGATTCAGCACAGCCTTTGGCTTGTCCTTGCCCTCTCCGAAGCGCCCAAACAGCTGGGTCCCCAGGGCGGTCACGGCGCCCATCATGGCGAACAGGCGCTCGATCTGTCCGTTGAGGAAAGAGATCTCGCTGGTGAATTCCGCGGCGGGCTCGCCACGGGTCCACTCGATCTCGACGTCCTCGAGCCACAGATGGAAGCGCCCGAGGATGGGGCGGGTGTCGAATGCCCACTGGGCGATGGTGTTTCGCTTGTCGCGTAGCTTTTCGTCCATGACGAGCGTTCCCTGGTCGTGAGGTTCTGTATTCCTGGAAGAACGTGGCTAGACGGTGCCGCCGGCCAGCAGCCCCGCGTAACGAATGGTCTCGGCCCCCATCTCCTCGAGCTCTCCGTGAAGGCCCTCTCGTACGGCGTGGCCGGCTGGGTCGAACGCCTCGCGCGCACGGGGGATCGAAACCTGGGTTGGTAGCACCCAAGCGCCCATCCAGCGGAAGACATGGCGCAGGTGGTTGAGGGTGTTCATGGCGCCGGCGTCGCCTCGCGCAACGGCCAGAAGACCTACCAGCTTGCCCCGAACGGGATCTTCGCCGAGCAGATCGAGGGCGTTCTTGAGAGCTCCGGTCATGGAGCCGTGGTACTCGGGCGAGCCCACGAGCAGGGCATCGGCAGCTCGGACTTGCTCTACAATCGAGCGGTAGTCGGCACCATAGCTGGCGGTATCCTGTCGTCCGTCGCAGAGGGGCAGGTGGTGGTCGCGAAGGTCGAGCCAGGTGACGGTGGCGCCTGCGCGTTCCGCTCCCTTGGCGGCGATGCGCAGCGCATGTCGCGAGGTGGAGGTCTCCCTGAGGGATCCGACGATGGCGAGGACGTTCATGCTGACTCCAGGGTGACCACCGGGCTGGGGTGGGTCTGGCTGGCGACCGTGACCTGGACTTCCTGGGAGGCGGTGCTTCGAGCGAGTGCTGCGTGAGCAGCCGCGAGGGCCCGTGCCGGTCGGTTGTTTTCCATGGAGAGGTGGGCGAGGAAGACGTGTCGGAGGCGTGGCGAAGCGATGCGTTCGATGAGCGTGGCGGCCTGATCGTTGGAGAGGTGGCCGTGGGAGGAGAGGACCCGCTGCTTGAGCCACCAAGGGTAGCGGCCCTCGAGCAACATGTTCACTTCATGGTTGAACTCGATGATGGCGACGTCCACGTCTGCCATGTGTGCCTCGACGGCCGAGGTGGGGCGGCCGAGATCCGTGGCGAAGGCCAGACGCCATCCGTCGATCTCCACGCGGAAGCCAACCGGCTGGTGCGTGTCATGGGGGATCGAGAAGGGCTGGACGAGGAAATCACCCAAGCGCGTTGGGCCTTCATGGTTCATGGTCGCGAGCCCTGTGGGCCGGTGCTCCGTCGGGATGCCCTCGAGGGTGCCGGAGGTGGCCAAGAAGGGGGTGCTGCGCCCGGTCCGTCGCTCGAGGCGCTTGGCCAGCACGCGGGCGCCTTGGACGTGGTCGCGGTGCTCGTGGGTGAGCAGCACTGCGTCGATGGGAGCCGAGCCCAGGCCCGCGTCGGAGAGCCGGGCCAGGATCTGCTTCGAGCTGATGCCCGCATCGATGAGCAATCCGGTCGTGCCATCCCCGACATAGGAGCAGTTTCCGCTCGAGCCCGAAGCGAGCACGCAGACGCGCAGCTGTTTGGGCTCTTCGGCGGACAAGGAGTCTCCTCCGGCCAAGCGGGGCTGCCCCCCTATCCCGGCCGTCGAACTGGCGGCAGCAGCGGTGATGCAGGCTTGTGATCCGCACCTCGTGTTTCGGCTTCCGCGTGTGAGGTGGAGGTGCGAACCTTGTCGTCGAAATGTCAAGAAAAAACCCTGGCGAGTGAAGTGGGCTCGTGGCAACCTCTGTTTGCCTTCCCCGGAGAGTTCATGCCTGGCATCGCCGAGCTTGCCGTCGGTGCCGTCGTGGCGCTGGCCATCGCACTCACGCTGTTCCGCTCCGCGGCCTGAGTATCCACGCCCCGCCAGGGTGAGCCTGGCGCGGTCGCCCGGGATACACAGCCGTCCTCGCGGGTTCGATCTGCGAGAAGCGGAGGCCACCTGCGTACGGTCCGGATGAATGTTTGCTCCCCATCGTGGTGTTGCGCTGTGTCCTTCGCGGCGCTCGCGGCGCTACCGTTCGCATCGCCGGCGCTCGCGCAGTCCGTTCCCGATCTCCATGTTCGAGCATCCGTCACCGCGGTGGACGGCGTGGTCTACTTCCAACCCGGTGAGTTGTTGGTGGGGGCTCCGAACCTCCCTGGGCGTCCGGCGCTGCGCCCTCTGCAGGGCGACGAAAGCGTCCCGCTCCCCGACGAACTATCCGACTACGAAGAGCTCAGCGCAGGCTGCGCCGAACCGCCGGATCCGCGGCCCGAGGCACCCTCCTCCACGTCGAGCAGCCAGCGGCAGGAGCCGGATGTCGGCTCCTACGTGCTCACCAGGGGTGACATTGGGGGAGATGGACGTCTCGAGTCGGTGCGTGTGGAGCGTGTGGCTCCCAACTCCCCGCCCCAGGTCCTCGTGATTCGGGATGATCAGGTGGTGGGCCGTGGCGACCTGCCCGTACCGGCTCTTCCCTGCCGCGGCTTGGTTGCCGAGGCCGAGCCGGATGCCGACCCTGCGCTGTTGCTGGTGTGGACCAGCCGCGGAGCGGACAGCACGACTGTCGGCATCACCGTGTTCGAGCTTCCCGAGGATGGGGAGTAGCGGGCCGGACTGAAGCCCGCCCCTTGGTCATTCGGCGGCGGGCTCGGGCTCTGTCGGTTGGGCGGCAGGTTCCGTCGGAGCGGTCTCTGGCTCGGGTGACGGGCTCGAAGTCGAACCGAGCCCAGGGATGTCCAGGCTGGGCATGTCGGGAATCTCCCAGGCGTCCGTCTCCGTCGCGTCGACCGGCTCGGGGTTCGTGAGGGATAGCGCGTCCTGGGGCACCCAGCCGTGACGATCGTCCTTGCGGACGCGGACCAGGTCGTCCAAGCGGTAAATCACCGTGACCTGATCGCCAGAGTCGAGCTTCACGGTGACATTCTCGGCGTCGGGCCACCGCAAGGCCTCGACCTCCCGCGTGAGCCAGGCGTTCTCGGCC
>CAZVHW010000326.1:0-8821 GCA_964626835.1 uncultured Enterobacterales bacterium | reverse complement strand
GGTGATCGCGCAGCAGTCGGTCGGCCAACTGGCTTGGGCTGGAGCCATGGATGGGGTCGCCGCAGACCGGGCAGTGCGGGGTGCCCAGCCGGGCCATCAACAGTCGCAGGTGGTCGAGGATTTCGGTGACGGTGCCGACCGTGGATCGGGGGTTGCGGTTGATGCCCTTTTGGTCGATGGCCAGGGTGGGGGAGAGCCCATCGACTTTCTCGACCCTGGGCTTTTCCATTTTTCCCAGGAACTGTCGTGCGTAGGCCGACAGGGACTCGAGGTAGCGGCGCTGGCCTTCTTGGTAGAGTGTGTCGAAGGCCAGGGAGGACTTGCCAGAGCCGGACAAGCCCGTGATCACCACCATGGCATCGCGGGGCAGCGCCACGTCGACGCCCGCGAGGTTGTGCTCTCGGGCGCCTTGGACGACGATATGTGTTGTCGGGTCGGGCATGGCGGTGGTGCGGGGACCTGTGTCCGGACCCACCTAGCCCCATCAGCAAGGGAAGGTTGGACAGAAAGTGACCGGGGGTACGTTTGTCAGGCCAGTCGTGACAGCCAGTCCGTCGCCGTCTTCGCGTTGGCCGCGTGCCCCTTGCTAATCTCGCTGGCGAGCATCCTCTCGATGCGGCCCCCGACGATGGGGATGCGGATCAGAATTTCCCCTGTGACCTTGCGGATGCAGCCCCCGGGTGCGGTCCGGATCGAGAACTCGCCTCTGCCCTGGAAGCGGTCCTGGGAGATCGGCGGCACGATCTCCCAGGTGAGGTGAAACCGTTCGTCGTCCATGTGCTGGACCAGCTCGTAGCTCAAGTGGTCGGAACCGAGAACTTTCTTGACCATGCCAGGCAGCTCTCGCTGGGAACTCCAGCGCACGTGCAGGAGCCTGCGGCCGTCTCGTCCAGCCCCGGGTTCGTTGCGCAGGATCTCGCGAAGGATTCCGGAGTTGGCATCGGTGGCCGCGAGGAACGCCGGATCTTCCATCAGGTCCCAGTATGCGCGAGGCTCGGCAGGGACGAAGTGCTCGGTGTCGAGGCGCATGGGGGTTCTCCGGTCGTGGAGAGGGAATCTAGCGCGGGGGGAATCGAGGTGCCCCTTGTGACAACCGCCGCCCTCGGCTAGCCTCTCCGAGGAGGCACCATGGGTTCCATCATCCTATCCCTCTTCTTCCTGATCGCGGCTCCCCGTGCCGAGGTCCCGATGGCCGCCTACCCGGAGTGCGGTGCGGAGGATCGCGCGGACCTGTGCCCCTCCGATCTCGACGAGAACTGGTGGCTCATCTCCTACGTGCCCTCCGGAGCGAGGGATGGTGTGCGGGAAGCCGAGCTCGAGGTCGGCTCCGGCTGCCACGCCGACTCCGCCTGGCGCACCACTCCAGGCCGCTGGGACGTCGTGGTGGCGGTGCTCGACTCCGGCATCGAGTGGGGTCGCAGCGACCTGGTGGACAAGATCTTCCTCAACGCTGGCGAGCTGCCTCTCCCGCAGTGGGCCGACGGTACCGAGGCCGACAGCCACGATCTCGACGCCAATGGCCTGGTCAACCTCTCGGACTGGGCCGAGGATCCCCGAGTGGACATCACCGCCGGCGAGGATGCCTCGGATGACATGCTCGATCCCTCGGATCTGGTCCACACGAGCTGGGGCGGTGACTGGGACGGCGTGGACAACGACGGCAACGGCTTCACCGACGACATCGCCGGGTGGGACTTCATGGCCCACGACAACGACGCCTGGAACACCTACGAGCGCGAAGAGTACGGCACCCACGGCAGCGGAGTGATGGAGACCATTGGCGCCGAGGGAGAAGGGGGCGGCGGCGACATCGGGGTCTGCCCCAACTGCGCCATCCTGCCCGTCCGCGTCGGCCATGCCTTCATCTCGGACGCCGGACGCGTGGCACAGGCCATCGTCTTCGCGGTGGACTCGGGTGCTTCGGTCATCAACATGTCCATCGGCGCCCTCTCTCACTCGGCCGCCGTCGATCGGGCTCTGGCCTGGGCCGAAGACAACGGCGTGGTGACGGTCGGAGCTGCAGGCGACGAGAACGCCTATCACCACAACTACCCGTCGGTCGTGTCCACGGTGCTCTACGCACACAGCATCCGCGCTGACACCATGGACGAGGACGACGTCGCCTACTCCTATCAGAACTTCTTCAACTGCAACAACTACGGTCCACGCTCGGACATCTCCGCGGGCAGCAGCGGCTGCGCCACCGGGGCCACCGCCATGACCTCGGGTACCGCCGGGTTGCTGCACTCTGCGAGCCGCGATCTGGGCCTCGAGCTGAGCGCCGGAGAGATCCGTCAGCTCATCACCGGCTCTGCGGACGACATCCATCTCGACGAGGACGAGCAGGAGATCGCGGGCTCCTACCCCTCGAGCGAGGGTTGGGATCCGTTCTACGGCTACGGCAAGCTCAACGCCGCACGGGCGGTGGAGCGTGCCCTCGACGGTGAAGTCCCACCCGAGATCGAGATCAGCGAGCCCGCCTGGTTCGACTACTTCGAGGTTGGACGACAGCCCGAAGTGGTGGTCGAGGGGCGCATCGGCGCCGAGCGCGCTGGCTCTTTCGACTGGGTGGTGGAGCTGGGTTGGGGTTGGGAACCCACCGACTGGACGGAGGTCGGTTCCGGATCCGGGTCCGGCAGCTACGAAGGCGTGCTGGCGACGGTAGACCTGACCGCGCTGCCCGACGGCGTCCTGGCCCGCGTGCCAGAGCCCGAGGAGGACGAGGTCTTGCTGGAGCGCGTGGAGCGGGTCCACGCTCCCTCCGTGTCCTTGCGCGTCTCCGTCGTCGACGACCAGGGCCTCGAGTCGGAGCTGCGCCGCAGCTTCTTCGCCCAGTGGGAAGACGATCTTCTCTCCGGCTTCCCAGCGCAGGTGGGCTCATCCATCGAGGCCAGCCCCGTGCTCGCCGATCTCGACGCTGATGGCATCCTCGAGATCGTGCTGACCACCTCCGGCGGTGAGGTTTACGCAATTCGAGGCGACGGAAGCACCGTGGATGGGTTCCCGCTCGCCACCGATCCCCCTCCCGAGATGGCGGACTATGGCGGCAGCGCCGCCTACGTCGAGGGCGCGGTGGATCCCGACGGGGGGGATGGTTTCCTCGCCGCTCCAGCGGTGGGCGACCTGGACGGTGACGGCCAGCCCGAGGTGGTGGGTGCCACCATGGCGGGGGCCATCTACGCTTGGAGCGATGGTCAGCTGCGCGATGGCTTCCCGGTCTGGACCATCGGTCGCGAGCCCGAGGAGTTCGACGGCGACGACACCTGGGACCGGGGCTTCTGGGCAGCGCCCACCCTCGTGGACCTGGATGAGGACGGCACGCTGGAGATCCTCGCGGCCGCCATGGATGGGCGCCTGTACGTCCTGGACCACACCGGCGCCGACTGGGGACCCTACCCGATCGACATCTGTCACCCCGACAACTGCGGTGTGCTCGGCGCCCCCATCGTCTGCAGCCCGGCCGTCGGGGACGTCGACGCCGACGGAGACCTCGACGTCGCTCTGGGTAGCAACGACACCACGGACGACGCGCGCTTCTCGGTGAGCTTTCTGCTGGACGCGAACACGGGCGAGGCGTTCGAGGGGTGGCCCCGGAAGACCCAGGGGCTGGTGGGCGAGGCGTCGCTGATCCCCATCGTTGGGGAGGGGCACCCATCCAGCCTGTCCCTCGCCGATGTGGATGGTGATGGAGACCTCGAGCTGGCGGACACGGTCTTCCTGGCTCATACCGAGCTGCTTCATCACGACGGCGAGGTGGTGCACGACCTGGCCCACTTTGCCGACGAGTACGGCGATGACGCTCACACCGACGAACCCTCCATGGTGCACTTTGCCGAGCACCCGGTCTTTGGAGACATGACCGGAGACGGTGTGCCGGAGCTGGTGCAGGGTGGCGTGGGCACCATGTACCTCGTGTCCTTGCCGCTGGTGTTCCATCGGGACTTCCAGCAGCCCGTGGCGGCCTGGGATGGCACCACGGGGGGCTTCCTCCCCGGCTGGCCTCGACAGATCGAGGATCTGCAGTTCTTCATGGCTCCCGTGATCGCCGACATCAGCGGAGACGGTGCTGCCGAGGCCATCGTGGTCAGTGGCGGCTACCTGGCTCACGCGTGGGACGCCGCCGGTGTCTCGCCTGACGGCTGGCCGAAGCTCGTGGGGCAGTGGGTCATCGGCTCACCCGCCGTTGGGGACATCGACGGCGATGGCTACCTGGATGTCGTGGTGGTCACCCGGGCCGGCTACGTCTTCGCCTGGGCCACCCGAGGGCCAGCCGATGGCGTCGTCGAGTGGGCATCGGTCCACCACGACGCTGCCAACACCGGCAACCATGGAGTCCCGCTGCCGGTGCAGGCGGGCCCACCCGCGGTCTCGGAGGAAACCGGTGGGTGCTGCGGAGGTCGGGGTCGGGTGGACACCGCATGGCTGCTCTTCCCAGCCTTGCTGTCGTGGGGGCGAAGACGGATGCCTTGGAGCCCTCGGAGCTAGTTCGAGTATTTCCGTAATTGTATTTTTGGTAGGTTTTAACCGGTTTTCCGGGCGCGCCTAGCGCCGAGTGCGCCGGGCTCTGGAACGGGATCGTGCCATTTCGTGACGGGTTCCGTGGGTCCTCGCGGCGTGGGTCGTACAGCCCATAAGCCTAGGGTAAAAGCGGCAAAAGGAAGAATGAGGGGTGGAGGGGTGGCCGCTGCCTCGGCTTGGCGGGGATTCATGCCGCCCTGCTGGCTTTGGCGTCGCCGTCATACCTGGTAGAACGTGGATGAATTCCCAAGGAGGTTCTTATGTTCCGCTCTCATCTGTTCCTGCTCGCCGCGGTTGGCGTCGGCTGCATGCCTACGGGCAGCTACCAGGGCAAGTTGGTGGATGCCATGACCGGCGATGTGCTCCCCGACGTCCGCCTCTTGGCCAAGTCCATGCCGGTCTCCCGCGACATGACCTGTCAGACCTTTGATGCCCTGACCTCGGCCGACGGCAGCTTCACCGTCCAGGGCCTGTGCGGCAGCGACACCTACCTGCTCGAGCCCGGGCTGCAGTTCATGCTCCTCGAGGGCGTCGGGATCATCGACGGCAGCGTGCAAGCCACGGAAGTGGTCGAGACCAAGGTATGGCGTGCTCCCGGAGCGGGGGTCTACATCCTGGACGGCACCAAGATGGAGAAGCTCTCCACCGCCGTGGACGTCGAGTCCAAGGCCCTCTTCGAGAGCGAGGAGAAGGTCTACTACCCCTCGAAGATGCCCGTCAGCTACACCTCGGTGGAGGCCGGTCAGTACGTAATGATCTCTGGAGAGCGCAACATCGAGAAGCTCGGCTTCTACCCCATGATCGAGAGCCAGGACCGCACCTTCGGTACCAAGGCGGAGCCCGACAAGGACGAGGAGCCCTGGGCATATCTCGGCATTCGGTTCGAGTCGGACACCGAATGGGAGCGGGTCAAGGTCGACCCCGACCAGGCCAAGGTCAAGGAGATCGGGCAGGACGAACGGCATGTCGTCTACATCGCGGCGGACGCAGTGGCAGCGGGCCAGTACGCGCTCTGGGAAGCTGGCGGGCGCCGCACCTACGCCCTCGAGTTCTAACGAACCACCTTGGCTGCGCCCTCAGTCGTCCTCGCGGCGGCAGAGGGCGAAGTGGAAGCCGGCGTACTCTCCCTTCTTGAACGCTTTTCCGATGGTCACCTGCTCGCTGACCCGTCTCACGACGTCGACCATGTGCCCGTAGACGAAGCGTGAGAGGCCGGCGGTGTTGGGCATGACCGGCGGGAAGTCCGGAAAGCCGCTGTTCGGCAGGCTTGTGTAGTCGAACAGGACCTCGCCCGGTTCGTCGGGCGATGGGACGACGATGAAGGACCCAGCGCCCACCAGCCAGGACCAGGGTTGGTGGTTGTAGCCCTTGAGCTGGCCTTCGTGACGGACCACGCGCTTCTGGAACGAGCGGAACGACGGCGCCGAGTTCGTGCCTTGGTGGATGACCACCTGTCCTTCGGAACCCTGCATGTCCTCGACGTCGAGGTGCTGGCCCTGGGCCAGGTCAAACAGGGTGGCCAGCTGGTTGCGGGGCAGGCGCGAGAGCCACGCGAGACGCTGCTCCTGGGTAGCGGCGTCCAGGGCGGTGGACAGGGTGTGGATGTCCGCAGCGTTGGGGAGGGGGATGCTGGGGGCGTCCATTGGAGCCTCCGATGGTCACGTGGGATATTCGAGCTTACCGCGGTGGTGGGACGAGGATGAGCTTGGCGACCTTGGCACGTTGGGCTGCGCGTACGCCGAGCCAACCACCGTCCACCATGTTGTCGATGATGGCCGCCATGCGCCCGCGGTTCGGCCGTCCCTCGAGGTACCAGGTTTGGTAGGCGGTTCGCGGGCTGGGCAGGAGGGCGGCGAGAAAGACCGCTTCTCGAGGCGTGAGGCGGCTGGGCTTCTTCATGAAGTAGCGGTCGCAAGCCGCGGCCACACCGTGGATTCCCGGACCGTACTCCACCACGTTGAGGTACAGCTCGAGCACGCGGTCCTTGCCCAGAGCGTGATCGAGCTCCACGGCGAGCAGGAGCTCCCGGATCTTGCGAGAGAGGGTCTGCTCGCCATCGAGGAAGAGGTTCTTGGCGAGCTGTTGGGTGAGGGTGGAGCCCCCTCGCACAACGCGCCCGTTGGCGATGTCGGCGTCCAGGGCCGCTTGGATGGCCTCGGGATCGTAGCCTTGGTGCTCGAAGAAGGCGCTGTCTTCCGCTGCGAGGACGGCGTGGACGAGATCGGGGGAGATCCGATCGAGGGGCGTCCAGCCCGGTGTTCCGTCGCCGGTGCGTCGGGGCACGCGCTCACCGTCTTCGTCCAGCACCATGGTGGTGAAGGGGCCCCAGTCCAGTCCCAGGTCCGGCTCGACCGCGCCGGTGACCTGCAGGCCCTCCAGGCGGGGTTGGGCGGTCAGCTCGCGTCCGGGTGCCCAGTGCAGCTCGAGGCCGATGGTGCCCTCGACCTCGGCCAGCCGCAGCTCGGGGACGATGGGTTCCAGGGGTTCGAGGAGCAAGCCGGCTGGGCTGTCGGGCAGCGCGAGATCGATCACGGGCAGTGACTCTTCGTCGAGCCGCGCTTCCCAGTGGGCCCGGGGACCGCCGAGGCTAACCGTTCCCTTCAGCCATGGCCGCTCGAGGTCTCCGTCCTGCCCCTCGAAGCTGCAGTCCAGGCTGAGGCCCGCGAGGGGCTGGGCCGCCAGGAGGCCGTGTTCCACGACCATGTCACTGCCGTGTAGGCTGCCCTCGATGGTGCCGGTCGAGACGTTCCAGTTCGCTTCGAGCCGCATCCGCCCCCGTAGCCAGGGCTTCTCGACGGGTCTGTCCAGCTCGAGGTGGTAGCTCGCGTCCTGCCGCTGGCGGAGCAGGAGCCCGTCGGCGCGCAGATCTACAGGTCGTAGGCCCCCTTCGAGGTTTTGGGCCAGGACCCGCTCGCCCATGCGGATGGTGAGGCCCTGGATGCTGGTGACCGCGAGGAGGGTATCGACCTGCTGCTCGAGGACCGACGCCGGCTGCTCGGCCACGCCACCCGCGGCCAGGGTCGGCATCCACTGCGACAGGTCGACGTCGGCGCCGCGCAGGGTGATGCTCCGGGGCCAGAGTCTCACTTTCACGCTGCTGATCCTGACACCCGGGCAGCCGATGTCGGTGGCACGTAGGTCCAGCCCGACCCAGCGCAGTTCTTGCGCGGCGCAACCTTGCTGGCTCAACACCGCCTCGGCCTTCGAGATGGCCAGGGATCGAGCCGTGAGCAGGCCCAAGGCCACCACGACGACAGCTGTCGCCGTGGCCGCGAGCAATCGACGCCTGGCGGACATGGCTAGCCGCCGGCGCTCTTGGGCAGCTCGATGGCTTCGGTGGGCTCGGACCGAGGTGTGTGGATGAGGGCCGAGAGGCTGATGTCGAGGTCGCGGGAGATGGCCTCGAGGGCTGCGTTGACAGCTTCGTTTCCTGGGGCGTCGTCAGTGCAGGAAGGGACGGAGACCGCACGGCAGGCCCGCACGACCCGCGCAGCCGTGAGACTCTCGAGGGGTTGCGCCGGCACATAGCCTCCACCCTCGGCGGGGGTGAGCAGGCTGGCGGTTACAAGCATCTCGAGGGCTTCCTGTACCGCGCGCGATGGTGTCCCCAGCAGGTCCGAGATGCGCTCCCCGTTGATGGAGCCTCCCCCTGCGTGGAAGTGTTCGGACAGGGCGATCATCACCTGCAGGCCGAAGCATGCGTCGGGCCGACGGCGCCAGATGTCGCCCATGCGCAGCCGATCGCGCTCTTCCGCCAGCAGCGGGCGCGCGTGGTGTACCACGTAGGCCACCTCGACCCCCATGAGGACCACGAGCCAGAGAAGGTAGACGTAGAGTAGGAAGACGGGGAACAGGGCCAGCCCACCGTACAACCTGACCATCGTGTTCGACGCACCCAGCAGGGTCGTGTAGGCCTCGAAGCCTATCTTGAGGGACTCGAAGAGCACCGCGGTGAGGAGTCCGCCAGCGAGGGCGGCTTTCCAGCGTACCTCGGTGTGGGGCAGGAGCTTGATGGCGAGGACCAGCGCCGCGGTGGTCAGGGAGATGGGAACGATGCGACCGAGGAGGCCCGAGGGGAGGGTCTCACCGAGGTTGGCGGTGGCTGCGAAGCCGGCAGAGAGCAGCAGGGGACCCAGGGTGACCACGGCGTAGAACAGGGTGATGCGCACCAGCCAGCGGCGGCGCTGTCGTACGCGGAAGATGTCGTTGAAGGCCTGCTCCACTGACATGTACATCTTGGAACCGGCGATGAGCACACCCAGGAAGCCGATGACGCCCAGGGCCTCGAGCTTGATCCCCCCCA
>CAZVHW010000325.1:8428-8839 GCA_964626835.1 uncultured Enterobacterales bacterium | reverse complement strand
CCTTCTTGTGGGGCTGTCCGGCTGCCGACCCCGATGTTGACGTCGACGATCCCGGCACCCTCGAGCTCAGCGTCGATCCCGCCGTTGGGGGCCTGGACACCAGCTTGAGCGTGCGCGTCGCCGCCACGCGCTCCGCCTTCGACTTCGAGGGCAGCTCCCTCGACTTCGGCGACGGCATCACCGTAGACGGGCTCGTCGTCCAGGACGCCTGGAACATCGACGCCGAGGTCACGATAGCCGCCGATGCCGAGCTCGGGCTGCGGGACGTGCTGGTGGACTCGGCTGGCTATACCCGCACCATCGCCGACGCCTTCACGGTCATCGAGGAATCCTTCACCATCGATCCTGACGTCGGCTTGCTCGGCGAGACGGTGGAGGTGGAGTTCACGGGTCACAACACCTCGTGGGAAG
>CAZVHW010000325.1:0-8418 GCA_964626835.1 uncultured Enterobacterales bacterium | reverse complement strand
TCACCTGGCCCTCTTTCGGCGATGGCGTCGACATCCTCGACTTCACCGTCATCACGGACCAGCTCGCCTCGGCCAACATCCTCATCGCGGCGGACACCTACGCCGGGCCCCGTGACGTGCTCATGGAGAGCGGTCCCGAGGTGGTGGTGCTCTACGATGGCTTCCAGGTGGACCGCGTAGGCCTGGCCGCCAGCTGGGATCCCGCCGTCATCGAGCAGGGAGAGACGGTGGACTTCGAGATCGAGGCGCGCGGCACCAACTTCGACGAGGACACCGAGATCTTCGTGATGGATGGGGGCGAGGAGTCCAACGACTACTCCATCGACCGCCTCGAGGTCGTGGATGCCACCAACCTCTATGGCGAGATCACCCTCTCCAACGCAGCGGAGATCGGCTTCCGCGACGTGCTCGTTTCCAGCTCCAGCGAAGGCGTGGTCATCCCCGACGCCTTCGAGGTGGTGGATGGTGCGCTCGATCTGTCCGAGGTCGCCGTGGCGCTGGCCTTCTACGTGGTCAAGGGTCTGGACAACAGCACCTGCGACACCGCGGTGAGCGTGGTGGCCTTTGTCTGGTTCTACATTCCGCTGGACCCCCCTTGTGGCGGCGGAGGGGCCATGGGCTCCGGCCCGCAGCCCTACGACGCCAACGGGGTCTTCGAGTACCCCGAGAGCAGCGACACCACGGAAGACTGTCCCACCCCCACCTCGGTGCCTGCGGGAGACTACGTCTGGCTGGAGAGCGACTACAACACCGTGACCATGGAGCGGGTCGAGGACACCACCAGCGGGCAGATCTACTACTACGGATTCGACCTCACGCTGGACGACTACGGCGCCGGCTATTGGTACGACCTGCACCCCCAGGGCGAAGACGGCGGCCTGCCCGAGTACCTGCTCGAAGACGTGCAGCCTACGGTCCCATCACACTGGGAGCTCGAGAGCCCTGCCCTGTGCCAGGACTACACCCACAACCGAGCGGAGGACTTCACCTACACCTGGTCACCCGCCGAGACCTACCCGGATGCCATCTTCGCCACGGGCATCCCTGGCACCATCGAGGCCACGGGTAACGGGGGCTTCGTGGGCAGCATCCCCTGGGACGACGGCGAGCACACCTACCTCGGCTCCGAGCTGTCGCAGCTTGTGGCCAACTCTGCTCAGCCCTACTTCTACTCCTACGTCGAGGGGCCCGACTTCGGCTTGCCTGACAGCATCTACCAGTCAAACGCCACCGAGTCCTACATCTACCTGTCTGCCTACATGATCTTGGAGTAGCGATGCCGCGCGTCACCTTCATGCTCGTCGCGGGGCTGCTTCTCGGCTGTACGCAGGAACAAGAGTTCCACGAGATCCCCATCGAAGCCATCGCCGTGAGCTCCGGCGACTACGACCGCATGGAAGCCCTGCTCCTGCGCCAGCTGGTCAACTACCAGCTGTACGAAGGCTACATCGTGGGCGCCACCTACGATCCCGATCTCGATCCGGACGTCATCTCCCTCGAGACCGAGACGCTGTTGGGCTCCGACGAGATCGACTACTACGGTGCCGTCTTCCTCAACTCGGGCACCCGTGGCTTCGGCCAGTTCGTCTACAACGGGGTGGATGCCGACGACGATCTGGTCTCGAATCCCGACGTGGTCGACAACGTGGTCCAGTGGGTGTCCAGTGGTGGTGTGCTGGTTGTCAGCGACTGGGCCTACGACCTGGTAGAGGCGGGCTGGCCGGACATGCTCACGTTCGCCGGGGACGAGACGGTTCTCGATGACGCCCAGCGCGGTGCCCGGGGCACGGTGCAGGCCATGGTCCACGACAGCGCTCTGGTGGACGATCTGGGGCAGAACCTGGTCTCCATCACCTACGACTTCTCGCACTTCGCCGTGATCCTGGAAGCGGCCAACAAGGTGGACGTCGTTCTCACCGGAGACGTCACCTACCGGGTTTCCGAGTCCGAAGGCGATGTCGAGGCCCAGGACGTACCCCTGCTGGTTGGCTTCGAGCACGGAGCGGGAAATGTCTACTTCTCCACCTTCCACTGGAACGCGCAGACTTCCGCAGCCGCGGACGCCATGCTGTTCTCGGTTGTCGAAGGGCTGTACCCGGGCGCCGGTGAAGAAGACGACACGGGGCAAGAGCCGGAGGAGACCGGTGAGTAGGCCGGGATCCGGACATGGGAGTGGAACGATGAAGCTGGTGTTCCTGTTGGCGCTGGTTGGCGGCTGTACCGAGTACAGCTACACATCCGAGACCGCGGTGGACGTGTTCCAGCAGAGCCGACGCAATACCGTCGACGTGCTGATGGTGGTGGACAACTCGGGCTCCATGATCGAGGAGCAGTCCAAGCTCGCCACCAACTTCGCGGCCTTCATCCAGTACTTCAGCGACGTGGACGTGGACTACCAGATCGGTGTGACGACCACCGACATGACCAGCGATGCCGACCGCGGCCGGCTCCACGGCGGGGACGACGAGATCGTGCTGGTCAACGCAGCAGGCCTCACCATCGACCGGGTGGCTTTCGACCGGGGCTGGGGAGTCTCCCAAGGCATCGCCTGGCAGCTGGATCCCTCGAACGCCACGGCGGCGGGCAACGACGAATCCAGCGCGTGGTGCGGCTCCACCGAGCTGTACGGCACCACCGACCTCGGCACGCCAGGTGCCGAGAACCACGCCTGCGAAGCCGCCTACTTCATGCCCGACACGGGCGACACGGCCTTGTTTGGCGACACCGGGGATGTCGGGCCTGCGCCGGACGAGGCGGGCGACGTCCTCATCACGGAGTTCATGGCCGATCCGGTAGATGTCGCCGATAGCCTGGGGGAGTGGGTCGAGCTCACCAACTTCAGTGGCGAGGACCTCCACCTGGACGGGTGTGCGCTTCAGGACGACGACGCAAACAGCTTCACCTTCCCCGATGACACGGTGCTCGCCGCCGGAGAACGGCTGGTCGTGGCGCGCTCCGGCAGCGGTGGCGTCTCGGCCGACGTGGTCATCGACGCTGGCTTCACCCTCAACAACAACGCCCTGCTCATCACGCCGTCCACCGACGCACCCGACGAGGTCTTCGCAGAGAACGTCGCGGTTGGCACCACCGGTAGCGGCTGGGAGATGGGCTTCGAGGCCGCGCGCGCAGCCTTTGTCGAGCCGGTGTACTCCGAAGACAACGGCGCCTTCCTGCGCGACGACGCCAGCCTCTCGTTGGTCTTCCTGTCCGACGAAGAAGACTCCTCCCCCTACTCCGTGGACGAGTACCTTCGTTTCCTCACCGATCTGAAGGGCGAGGAAGCCTACCGCGATCATCGCATCTTCAACGTCTCGGCGGTCGTTGGCGCCACCCAGCCCGAGTTCGAGGGCGATCCCGCCTGCTCGTCCGAGCATGGCGACGCGAGCTACGGCTCCCGCTACGTCAAGGCGGTCGAGCGCACCGAGGGTGTGCTCGAGTCCATCTGCGAGGAAGACTTCTCGCCCATTGCGGCCAAGCTGGGGTTGACCGCCTCGGGGCTCGAGGTCGAGTTCGCCCTGTCCCAGAACTGCGACGAGAACTCGCTGGTGGTCTCCCTGTACGAAGACGACACCGACGAGAGCTTCATCCGCGAGCTCGAAAAAGACGTGGACTACACCTTCGTGGTCGAGCGGAACACCATCCGCTTCGACGAGCTGCAGGTGCCCCCTGCCCAGTACTACATCGTCGCTGAGTACCGCGTGCTCCCCGAAGGAGCGTTGAGCAGCGGCGACGACACCGGCCGGGAGGAGACCCAGTGATGTCCAGCCACCTCACCCCTTGGCGCATGGTCACGTGTTTGGTGATGCTCTGTGCGTTGCTCCTGGCGGGCTGCGGCGAGAAGGCCGAGTGCTCCCAGGACAATCCCTGCTCCTTCGGTGCTAGCTGCCAGTCCGGACAGTGTGTCAGCGCGCGCTGCGCCACCTCCGCCCAGTGCGGCATGGAACAGCACTGCGTCGAAGGCGTCTGTGAGGCCGGGTGCAGCGACGACATGGACTGCTACCCCGGCTACGCCTGCGACGAAAACGTGGCCAGCTGCAAGCCCGGCGGCTGCGAGGACGCCCACCGCGACTGCGCCTTCAAGGAGTTCTGCAACGCTGCCTCGGGAGAGTGCTACGAGGCCGCGGGATACTACTGCCGAGGTTGTGACGACGTCGACGACTGCGGTGGTGAGAGCAGCGGCAACCACTGCTACGGCGGGTACTGCCTGGTCGAGTGCACCCGCGATCAAGACTGCCCCGCGGGCTTCTACTGCTACGGCTTCGTCGACAACGCTGGAAACGTGCAGTACTACCAGTGTTATTCGGTATGCGAACTGTACGATGACTACGTGGGGGTCCGCGCAGACCGCGTGGCACCCGCGCCTCCCGAGGATCGCTTGCTGCCGGTCGAACCATCCGCCCAAGCAGCCGATGGCCAGGAGACCGCTCCATGAGCATTCTCCGGTGGTTGTTGCCAGCGTCCGTCTTGGTCCTGGGCTGCCCCGGCCCCATCGACAGCGGCGATCCGTTCGTCGCCGAGGGACCCGTGCTCGAGCATACCCCGCCCGAGGGCACCCTCATCGAGGGCGACAGCGTGGATCTTTTCGTCGGTGCCATCGACGAGGATGGTGTCGCGGACGTGCGGGTCTTCTCCCGCGGCGACGGCGATGACAGCTGGGACTGGGCCGACATGACCAGCGAGGGCTCCAACTGGCTCGCCAGCCTCGAGGCAGAGCAGCCCGGCCTGGAGTACTACTTCAAGGCCACCGATCAGGGCGATCCCCCGGCGGTCTCCTACCTTCCGAGCGACGCCGGGGCTGCGCCGTTTACTCTCGACGTGCTGGTCCAAGCCCTGGAGCTCCCGTTCTACGAGAGCTTCGATCTCGACGACGGCGAGGACGATCTGCGCGACCTGGGTTGGGTGTCCTACGAGGCCGACTTTCCTGGGTACCCCTGGGAGCTGGTGGATGGTGGTCCCGATGGTGGCCCCTATGTGCGCCACGCCGTGGGGAATGGCGACGAGACCGACCTCATGGATGACTGGCTCATCGAGCCGGCGCTCGATTTTTCGCAGCTCGAGCGCATCCAGCTGTCCTGGTACGAACAGGGCAGCGAGATCGACCTCGCGGTCCACGAGCTGTGGTATTCCACCGGCAGCCGCAACCCAGCCGACGGGGAGTTCACGCTGCTCGCCGAGCTCGACGCGCCCGGCGAGACCTGGGAGCGCGCCGCCATCATGGACCTCACGGAGCTGGCGGGCGAGCGGGTGGTCTACCTGGCCTGGCGCTACCAGGGAGCCAACGCGGATAGCTGGTCCATCGACATCGTCGGCGTCGAAGAGCTGGGCGCTGACCTGAGCGCCGAAGTGGAGACCAGCCCCGCCGTGGTCCATCCCGGTGAAACGGTCACCATCGACCTGGTGGTGTCCAACGCCACTGAGTCCGACGCGCCGGACGTGGTCGTGGGGCTGTATGTGGACATGGGTGAGGGCGGTGTCGTAGAAGACAGCCTCGACCTTGGCAGCATCGCCAGCCTGGGCGAGGAGAGCGGCACTTTCGATCTCGCGCTGGCCGACAGCCTGCCCGACGACAGTCGCCTGGTCTACCAGATCACCATCGACAGCGGTGCGCAGTCCTGGAGCCAGGACTTCGAGCTGCAGCTCGGCTACCCCTCCACGGCGGTCGTCGACTTCACCCTCGACGCCACGGCACTGTTGGAGGTGTCCATCGGCGTGGGCGATCCGGACGACCCAACCGAGGAGTGGGCGGTGCTCACCTCGACCGAAGCGGCGGGCACGGGCTCGGTCGAGGTCGACATCACCGACCAGTACGACCTGTTGCCACCCGACGCCGGTGAGCTGCGGTGGTTCGCCCGGGTGGTCTCCAACGGCTCCGGCAGTGTGGACGGTTTCACCATCGAAACTGGCGATGCCGAGTACGACGCGACGGGGTTGGCGGAGCTGGTGGCTGACGAAGAGCTGCTGGTCTACCTGCCCGAACCACCGGCGCCCGTCGTCAGCAGCTGGTCCACCAGCCATGCGACGCTTCAGCCTGGCCAGACCGATGTCTCCTTCTCCACGATGTACCTGCGGAACGATGGCGCCGACAGCAGCGGGGCGGTGTCCGCGACGCTCGTGTGTGAGGACGACGGCGTCACCCTCCTCGACGCGGGACCCGTGCTGCTGAGCGGCGGCACCTGGTCCGCCGGTCAGACCATCTCCCTCCTCGACGTCTTTCTCTTCGACGTTGCGGAGGACAAGGTGGACAGCGAACCCATCACCTTCGTGCTCGTGCTCGAGGACGAGGTGGAGAGCTTCGAGATCGAGATAGAGGCGTCCGTTCCCTGGCCGGTGCTGCGCATCGTGCGCGTCCAAGTGGAAGACGACGACAACGGTGACGGCATCCTCGACCCTGGCGAGACGGCCACCCTGGAGATCGAGGTGGCCAACACCGGCGATCAGGGGACCGATGGCATCGCCCGGGGCACCCTGAGCATGCTGGGGACCAGCTCGGCGTCGGCCGACATCGACGCCGACGACCAGAGCTTCGGGCAGATCGACGCGGCCGACTCGCGCTCCGAGGACTTCGACCTGGTGGTCACCACCGGGTCGACTGGCGATACGCTGGACCTCCAGCTGACCATCGAGGACAGCTCCGCGACCTTCACGCCCACGTTCCAGTTCGTGCTGGGCGAGCCCCCATGGCTGGCCGCGTCCGCGGTGGACGACGGGCGCGGAGACGCCCTGGACGAGTACGAGTTCGACTGGGTGAACGCCTGGTACCGTGTGAACGAGGGCATGTTCCAGCTGCGCTGCGAGGCCACGGATGCGGTGGACCTGGGCGCGGTCTTCATCGAGGCCTGGGGCAACTCGTCTGGCTCTGGCTTCGTGTTGTACCAGCTCGTGGTCACGGGTGGCAGCGCCGACCTGCTCGGGTGGCCTGACTACAGCAGTCACTACAGCATCACGACTCCCAGCATTTCCGCCGACGACAACCTGCTACTGATCGAGTGGGATCCGGCTGCGATGGACCTGGCCATCGACAGCTTCAGCATGGGCTTCGGCGCTGGCTGGTGCGGGCCCCCCAGCTATTACTGCGACCACTTCCCCGACGGCTGGGGCTACCCCTACGACTCCTACAGCTCCGGCTCCTGGCTCGACCTGGAGTGGTAGCCGCCGTGGAGTGACCATGTCCGACGACGATCTTCCTTGGTGGAAGAGGGGCGTGATCTACCAGGTCTACCCCCGCAGCTTCATGGACTCGAACGGCGACGGGGTGGGCGATCTCCAGGGCATCATCGACCGGTTGGACCACCTGGCCGGGAGCGCACAGTCTCTGGGCATCGACGGTCTCTGGCTGTCCCCCATCCAGCCCTCGCCCGACCGTGACTTCGGCTACGACATCTCGGACTACTGCGACGTTCATCCCCAGTATGGCGATCTCGCCGTGTTCGATGCCCTGGTGGCGGCTTGCCGTGGGCGCGGTGTCCGCGTCATCCTCGACGGTGTGTTCAACCACAGCTCGGACCAACACCCGTGGTTCGTGCAGTCGCGGACGGGTCGGGACAACGCCAAGGCGGACTGGTACCTTTGGAGCGATGGGCGCGGAGGGCCGGGCCGGACCGGCCCGCCAAACAACTGGGCCTCCACCTTCGGCGGCGGCGGATGGCAGTATGTCTCGGAGCGAGAGCAGTACTACTTCCACAGCTTCCTCGAGCAGCAGCCCGACCTCGACTGGCGCCAACCCGCGGTCGTGCAGGCCATCGAAGACGTGCTTCGGTTTTGGATGCGGCGCGGTGTCGATGGTTTCCGCCTGGACGTCTTCAACTGCTACTTCAAACAGGCGGATCTCTTGGCCAACCCCCGGAGCTGGAATCCGGCGGGCTTGCTGTACGCATACATCGGGCAGAAGCACCTGCACGACCGGGACCAGCCCGAGCTGCGGCGTGCCCTGACCATGATGCGCCGCGTGGTGGACGAAGAGCCCGGGCGCATGCTGGTGGGCGAGACCCTGGACGAAGACCGTCACTACCGCAAGGCAGCCGACTATGCGGGTTCCCGCCGCGACCAGCTCCACATGGCGTTCAACTTCCACCTGTTGAGATCCCGCTGGGGTGCCCGCAGCTTCCATCGTGCGATCGCCTCTTGGACCGCTGCTTTGGGGCCCGAGGGATGGCCCACCTGGGTGTTGTCCAATCACGACTTCCCCAGGCACGTGAGCCGCTGGGGAGCGCGTTGGGCCGACTCCCGCTGCCGCCTCGCTGCCATCATGGCCATGACCCTGCGGGGCACGCCGTTCCTCTACTACGGAGAGGAGATCGGAATGGTCGAGGCCAGGCTTGCCCGGGCCCAGTTGAAGGATCCGGTGGGTCAGCGCTTCTGGCCTTTCCACAGGGGTCGCGACGGCTGCCGGACGCCCATGCAGTGGGATGCCAGCCCAAA
>CAZVHW010000324.1:4924-8868 GCA_964626835.1 uncultured Enterobacterales bacterium | reverse complement strand
CACGGCTTCAACGTTCATGCCAGCGGCTGCCAGGCGGCCCGCTTCTGGGAGATCATGGAGAGCGAAGGGTTGAGCACCGGTGTCTACAAATGGCTGGTCAGCTACCCACCCCAGGAGCTCTCGGCCTTCCAGGTACCCGCTTGGTTGGCCCCGGCCACCGAGACCTGGCCGGCCGAGCTTTCGTTCGTCAAGGAGATCGAGCTGTCGCGACGCATGAAGCGCAAGCAGGTCCAAGCCACGCGAGGCAACGTGGCCCTGGTCCTCGATGGTCTGGCACACGGCTTCCGCTTCGGTACCATCGCAGCGGCGGTGCGGTTCACCCTCACCGAGAAGGTCCGCGGCCCTGATCCCGAGCGTGCCCACCGCGACGGGCAGCTCATCCGCGTGATGATGGACCGCGATGTCTTCGTGAAGCTGCTGCACGAGCACCAGCCCGAGGTGGCCACCTTCACCGACTACGCGACCGACGCCATCGGGCATCGTTTCTGGAAGTACCACCAGCCCGAGCTGTTCGGCGAGGTACCCCCCGAGCAGGTCCAGCGCTGGGGAGACACGCTGGAGCGGGCCTACCTACAGGCGGACGACGTGCTTGGCGAGCTCCTGGCTCTCTTGCCAGACGACGCCCGGGTGGTGGTCGTGTCCGATCACGGCTTCGAAGCCTTTCTAAACGATGACAGCGGCATGTTCTTCGCGCCCCGCACCGAGCGGTTGCGGGCGATGCTCGAGCAGCGCGTCGGGTCGGTCGAGGTGGTCAAGCTCGGCCACAAGGTGGTGGTCACCCCCACGGGCGACGACATCGAGTTGGATCGCGAGCGTATCGAGACCCTGCTCGAGGGCCTCGTGCAGGCCTCCACGGGCGAGCCTTTCTACCAGTGGGAGGCGGTCGTGGACGATCCCCGGTCCGTCGGGCTCACCTTGCGGGACGAGATGGTCACCGCCCAACGCCTCGAGAGCGACACGGTGGCCGGCGAACCTCTGGGTGAGTTCGTACATCTCACCGAAGCCTACTCGGGGATGCACGAGCGCGACGGAATCTTCCTCGCAGCCGGTCCGGGTATCGCCAGAGGGGTCAGCATCGATCCGATGACCCACCTGGACGTGACGCCGACGCTGCTGACGCTGGTAGACCTGCCGCCGGCCATCGACATGGCCGGCGTGGTGCCTGACGCCATGTTCGAGCGTTTCCCGGCACTGGGCGAGCCCCCCGCCAGCTACGATGGCCTCGTGGCCACCCGCAAGCTCGTGGGCGGCCAGGATGGCGTGAACGAGGAACAGCTCAGGGCGCTGGGGTACATCGAATAGGCTCCGTGACGACCCGATGACACGTTTCGTGCGGCAGTGGGATAGGGGGCGCTCGGCGCCCAGCCAAAACGGCTACCGCCACCGACTGGAGTACCCATGCCCCGAGCCCTCGCCTGGCTGATCACGGTCTCGCTCGTGATCGCGCTCTTCTACAGCCCAGCAGCCATGGCCAGCGACGAACCCGACGACTTCGACGTGGTCGTGGTCGGTGGCGGCATGGGGGGCCTGTCCGCGGGTGCGGTGCTGTCCAACTATGGCTTCCGCGTGCTCCTGCTCGAGCAGCACCACAAGGTAGGGGGATGCACGACCAGTTTCTCCCGCGGCGAGTTCAACTTCGACGCGGCTCTGCACGAGATGCTCGGAGGAGCCGAGGGTACGACTCTCGGCGATCATCTCGCCGATGCCGGTGTGGCCGACAAGATAGAGCTCATTCCGATCGAGACGTTCTACCGGGCAGTGTTCCCTGGCGTGGACTTCGCCATGCCCACCGATCCCGAAGCGGCCGTGGCTGCGCTGTGTGAGCGCTGGCCCGCGGATTGTCCTGGCATCCAGGGCTACTTCGAGGAAATGCGGCTGTTGTCGGAGCAAGGCGCCGAGTTGAGGGACATGCAGCGAAAGCACTCCCTGTCCAAGCTGCTCATTCCCATCCAGCAACCCGTCGTGGTGCGACACCTCCGGAGCAGCCTCGATGACGTCCTCGACCGCTTTGTCGAAGACGAGACCCTCAAGGCCGTGCTCGCGCAGCCTTGGCTCTACTACGGCCCCCCGCCGGACAGGCTGTGGAGCCTGTTTCACATGTCGGCCACCTACGGATACCACCAGCAGGGCGCCTACCACATCAAGGGTTCCTCCCAGGCGCTGGCCGATGCCTACGCCGAGCGCATCATGGAACTGGGTGGGCAGGTGCGCACGGGCACCCGCGTGGACTCCATCACCGTCGAAAGCGGTCGGGTCCGTGGTGTGACCACGGACGATGGCGAGGTGATCAGTGCTCGCTACGTGGTCTCCAATGCCGATCCCTTCCAGACCTTCAACAAGCTCATCGGGTCCGAGCACCTTCCGGCGGGATTCACCCGGCGTTTTCAGGGCATGGCGCCCTCCAACGGGCTCGTAGGGGTCTACCTTGGGCTCGACGTCGAAGCCTCTACTTGGGGTGTCGAAGACCACGAGATCTTCTACAACACAACCATCCACGAGGAGCGCTCCTACCAGTCGATGATGGACGGCTCCTACGACGACGCCAGCGTCACCATCACCTTCTACACCAACCTCGGGGACGACTTCTACGCGCCTCCTGGGAAGTCCGTGGTGGTCCTCAACAGCTACACGGACATCCAGAGCTGGCCGACCGATCGCCAAGCCTACCAAGCGGAGAAAGAACGGGTGGCCCAGCGTCTGATCTCGCTGGCGGAGCGCATGCTCCCCGGGCTCTCCTCGCACATCGAGGTGCAGGAAGTCGCCACTCCGCGCACGGTCAAGAGCTTCACCCTCGCCGCAAGGGGCACTCCCTACGGCTTCGACGCGACGCCCGAGCAGGCCATGTTCCTGCCCAACTACACGCCCATCGACGGCCTCTACCTTGCGGGTGCGTGGACCAGCCCCGGCCACGGAGTGGGCACCGCCCAGATGTCCGGGAGAGAGGCAGCGCTGCAGGTGCTAGAACGTGAGCGAACCCGGGGTCTCATCGATCGAGAAACTCTCCAGGCGCTGCTCGATCGTGTCCCTGTCGATCGCATTCGCGAAGTGGTGGAGCATGCCGAGGAGTTCGTAGGGCTTTCCAGCGCTGCGGACGTTGCCAGCGACCCGACCGAAGGCGCCGTGGGGCTGGTTATCGACGCGACCTCTGCCGCCACCAGCCGATACCAACCCGTGGTCTTCGACAGTCACGAGCGCCATCAAGCCCAGTACGGGGTGGCCTGCAACGTTTGTCATCACGACATCCAGGGCCAGGCCATGGCACCTCGGTCTTGTTCGGATTGCCACGATCTGGAAGGCGCGATCATCGACCTGACCGAGGCCAGCCACCGAAGCTGCCGCGGTTGCCACCAGCAGCGGCTCGAGTTCGGACAGGTCGAGGCTCCGGTGGCGTGCCTCGAGTGCCATCGAGAGCGCCCCTGATGTAGGGGCGGGGTTCACCCCCGCCCGTTCGTCAAGCGTCCTGGTGCGCATCCGTCAATACCAGGAGCGTAATCTCCTTGTGTGAGCCCAGGCGCATGGGTGGGCCCCAGGTGCCGGTGCCCCTGCTGACCCAGAGTTGGGTGCTCCCGATGTGGTGGAGGCCTCGGACATAGGGTTCCACCAGGTGGATGACCCAGGTCCAAGGCACGTACTGGCCTCCGTGCGTGTGCCCAGCCAACACCAGGTCGAAGCCTGCCTCGGCCGCGGCGGGCGCCGAACGCGGCTGGTGGGCCAGCAAGACCTTCACGTCCACGCCTGTCGGGGCGCCGTCCAGAGCCGACAGCGGGTTGGGTACGTGACTGGGCTCGATGCTCGCTGCCCGGTGGTCGGGGATGCCCGCCACCAGCAAGCTGGCGCCGTCGTGCTCCAGCACGCGGTGCTCGTTCACCAAGGTCACCATGCCGAGTCGGCGCATCTCCTCGAGCCAGGCGTGGACGCCTGAGTAGTACTCGTGGTTGCCGGTC
>CAZVHW010000324.1:0-4914 GCA_964626835.1 uncultured Enterobacterales bacterium | reverse complement strand
CGCCTCGACGGACGATCCGGTGTGCGTTGTTCAGCACCGTCCAGCCAAAGCCAGTCACTGTCTTGCACCACTGCACCGCGCCTGAGTAGTACTCGTGGTTGCCGGTCACGAAGAACACGCCGAGGGGGGCACGAAGATCGGCCAGGGGTGCCACCTTGCTCTGGAGCGCGCTCACGGATCCGTCTGCGAGATCGCCTGTGACCGCCACGAGGTCGGGCTGCAGGGCGTTGACCTGTTCCACCACCTCGCGCACGAAGCTGCCGCGGTTGGTCGGGCCGACGTGTAGATCGCTGATCTGCACGATGCGGAGCCCCTCCAGCCCTGGAGCCAAGTGCGGAATCTCGATGGAGACCCCCTCCACGACGGCGCCGCGCAGGCCCCCGATGATGCCCAGGACACCGACCAGGAACGTAGCCCCCAGGACGGCCCCGACCCCCGCCCGCTGCAGCTGGAGCCTTCGCACCGGATCGATGGGGAGCACGTGATTCGACCCTATCGGCAGGTCCGTGATCGCCACGAGGCCGTCCCATGCCCAGGTGACGAGTCGAAGAACCTCCCAGCCCAGCATCGCAGCCACCAAGACCGACCAGAGCCCGATCAGGCTGAATCCGATCGCTCCCGCCACCAGGGAAACACGATCTCCCCGGCCACTGTAGGTGACGACCATGGCGAGGGGCATGGCCAGGGCGTTGACCATCAACAGGATCCAGATCAGGCGCGCTCCGGGGGGCTCGAACGGGGCGCATAGGCGGAAGCCCAGCCAAGCATGCGTGAGCAGCACGATGGCCAAGGCGATGACGGGGAAGATCCACATGGGCTACCTCGAGGAGGGCTCGCCTGCTTCGACACGTGGCAGAGGCAGGCGTCTTGTGGGGGACGGAGGCATGGCCTCCAGCTAGCCACCGAACGTTCCCCGTATAGGCCCGGCGGGTCAGGGAATGGTTATCAAGTAGGCAGCGCGACGGCGGAGAACCTGCATCGTGCCACGGCGGAGGAGCGCATGCGTGTCAGCCCCCTGATGACCCTGGTGTTCGCTGCCTTGGTGCTGCTGCTCCCAGCGCGGGCGCGGGCGTCCACCGATCTGCAGTGGGTCGAAGTGGAGCTGCGTCTCCAGGATGCGGGTCGCGCCAAGGTCACCTATCGCTGCCGTTGGTCCAATCCTGGCACCGACATGCACGGCTTCTACTTCCAGGGCACGGCCGGTGAGCCCACCTTCCTCCCCTCCGCCGCCCTGCTACCCGGTGGCGAGAGCGTCCCTCTCTCCATCTCGTGGACCGGGAGCCAGTGGGACATCGTGCTCGCCGATGGGCGCGGCTGGGGGCCCGGCGAGGCGACCTACGTCTTTCACTACGAAACGGACTTGCTGGCGTCTGGTCATGTCGCCTCCACCACCTCGGCCGAGGGCGACGGCTTCGTGGTGTTGAACTGGGGCGCCGTCGAGTGGGACCAGCCCCTCGAGCACGAGACGGTCACCGTGGTCTTCGAGACGATACCCGCGGGTGCGGAAGGGGACCTGGCCCTCGAGGGCGCCAGTGCGTTGGGTCTGCGCACCGAGCCGTGGGTGAACGAACGGTACCTGGGTACCTACACCGGCGTCTCTTCCGAGCAGGGTGGCGATCCCGTGCTCGCCTTGCGCTACCACCAAGACAGCGTCCCCACCCGAGGTGACCACCGTCTGCAGCTGTACGTGCCCGCGCGTCACTTCCCCGCCCTCGGCGCCGCCGAGTTGGCCATGGCGGAAGAGGAAGAGCAGCGGCTCGAGCAAGCGACAGCGGACGCAGCTGACTGGAAGGTCGAGCGACAGGCTCGGCTCGAACAGCAGCGGCGCCGACAGATGATCGAACGGTTGATCCTGGGTTTCCTCGTCCTGCCCTTTGTGGGGCTGTTCCTGCTGGTCATGCTCCGGAAACACCGGGGTCTGGCACGGGCCTTCGCCACGGCGCCCGAGATGCTCTGGGAACGGGACGATTGGGAGCCCCCCCGCATCCGCGTGTCCACCTACCGGGTCGAGGGCAAGGTGGCCGAGCTCTCGGAACTCGAGGCCTTGGTGCTGCTCGGTCTGCCTTTCAACGTGCTCCTCTCCATGATCCTGGACAACCTGGTGGCGGCGGGCTGCGCGCTGCGCACCAAGGACGGGGGCGGGCGTTTGGCGCGGTGGATCGACAAGCCCCCGGAGGAGGATCCCTATCGGCACTTCGTCTGGGAAGCCCTACCCGAGCAGGCTGGGCCCGTACCCCCCGGACTTGCGGCGAAGCTCGGGGAGTTGGTGGTCGGTACGGTGCAGAGGAAGGCTTGGGACGCCGACTTGGACGCTTCCAGAGACCACTACCGCGCCCTCTTCGCCGAGCGCTTCCCAGAGGGGGTCGACATCGACGCCATCGTGGTCCCCGATGCCGCCAGCCCTCTCTGGCCCGGCTGGTGGGTCACGCATCACCACCATCACCACGGCCGAGTCTGGACGCACGCCCGTCTCGATCGCACGGTGACCACGTCGAGCGGGTACGACGGTGCCGGTGTAGGCCAAGGATCGTCGGCTGCTGGAGACTTCTCGGGTGGCAGGAGCGGGGGTGGAGGGGCCGGCAGTTCGTGGGAGGTCGACATGTCGAGCATCGGCACGGTCGAAGGTCCCGGTTCGTTCATGGACTTCTCGGATAGTGATCTCGTGGGGGTCTACGAGCATGCAGCGTGCCACTCTGCCTGTCATTCTGCCTGCCACTCCGCCTGCCACTCTGCCTGCCACTCCGCCTGCCACAGCGCGTGCCACTCTGCCTGCCACAGCGCGTGCCACTCGGCTTGCGTCTCCGGAGGATCCCACTGATGCCCCTCTGGCCCGATGAAAACGAGCGCAGCTACCTGGAGTTTCTTGTTGGACGCGGCCGCTTCGGCCTCCGCTACCTGGTAGCGGGCGGCCTGTTCGTGCTGGGGCTCTGGCTCTGTCTGTCCGGCGTCTGCCTACCCGTCGGTCTGCTGCTGATCCTGGTGGGACACCTGCCTCTGTGGGTGAAACGCCAGAAGCTCGCCCCTGCCCCCGCCGATACGCTCGACGATCAGCTGTGGGCTCCCACCGATCCTGGCTGGTACCTTCGAGTCGATGGAATGGTCAAGCGTGGGCGCCGCTGGGACCAGTCCCTCTGGGACATCACCAGCCCGCTGGTCATCATCACGTTGCTCGTGTTGAGTGCTCTGGGATTCGTGGTCTTCGTGGCGCTGGTGTCCACCACCAGTGCGCTCGTTGCCCTTCCCTTCGTGCTGGGGCTTGCGGCCATGTGGGCCCCGATGTTTCTCAACGGCATGCGAGCCCCTTGGCACCCCGACCAGCTCCGCATCAAGGGCAAGGCGCTGGCCCCCATCGCAGAGCTCGTCGAGAGACTGGAACCAGACGTGTACGATCCGGTTCCCCTACTGGGTCTGCGTGAAGGCAGGCGGGGCCGCTACCCGGTGGACGCGCGCGTGATGCTGCGTCCCAAGAACGACGATGGCTCGGGCTTCATCGGGGTGCAGGTGCAGGTCTGCATCAACAACGTGCGTGGCACCAACTACCCCTATGTGTACTGCGTGGTCCTGGGGAAGAAGGGCTTCGGAATCCAAGGCCCTTACCCTTCCCTGACATTGGTGTTCGAGCCGGGCCAGGGCGACGATGTCGAGTACCTCGTGGTGCGTCAGCACGCCGACCGAAGCTCGGGTTGGCACACCGGTGAGGCCGCCGTGATGGAGATCGTCAATGTCGCCCTCCAGGTGGCAGCCACCGCCCGTAGGGTCGGCGGCTAGGCCTGGGGGGAGCGTGGGTCTACGCGATCTGTTGGCGACGTTGGTACCAGGGCAGCGGGGACCAGGAGCGAGTGACGACGCCATCCCCGTCCTGCTAGGGCCGGGCCAGCTACACCCCGTCGATCTGCGCTGGGTCGACACGCTGGTGGGGAACCTGCGAGGACACGTGGTGGTACGCCGCGAGGACGAGCTGCTGATCCTGGTACCGAACCGGCCCTACAAGATGAACGCCACCGCTCTGCGCATCCTGGGCGCCATGTTGGACGAGGGCCTGGACGTGCGGGCCGTGCTGCAGCGCGAGGGGGACACCACCGCCCGTCGCCGTGAGCTGCACTTTTTCTTCGCCGACCTGCAGGACTTGCTGCGCGGCCGTCTGGGGGAGGGCAGGGGACGTCGCGCCGTGGTGCAGGAGCCGTTCCGGGCCGACTACCTCGTGCTCCCCGTCATCAGCGAGCTTGCTCTCACCTACCGATGCAACCTGGCCTGCGCCTTCTGCTACGCGGGGTGCTCGCGAGGAGGGCTACCCGCAGGATGGGACGAGACCAGGACCCTGGACGTCGATGGTTTTCGCCACGTGATCGACGTCATTCATCAGGGCGCGCGGTGCCCTTCCGTGTCCTTCACCGGCGGTGAGCCCACCCTGCAGCCTGGGCTCGAGGACTTGGTGGACCACGCTGTGGGCCTGGGCATGGCCACCAACCTGATCAGCAACGGCCAGCTCCTGTCGACCGAGCGGGTCGGCGCCCTGGAGCGTGCGGGGTTGCGCTCGGCACAGCTGAGCCTCGAGGGCCCGGATTCGGCGACCCACGACGCCCTCGTGGGTCGGCAGGGTGCCTTCGACCGGCTGTGGGGGGGCCTCGATCGGCTCCGACAGGCAGGGATCGAGGTCCACACCAACACCACCATCAGCCGGCGCAACCTGTCCATGCTCGATGGGATCGCGGACCTGGTGGCCGAGCGGGGCCTCGACAGGCTCACCATGAACCTGGTGATCCCATGTGGAACCGCCCAGGACAAGGCCGTGCAGGTGGCGTACGGGGAGATCGGGCCGCGACTCTTGGCTTGCCGGACCCGGTGCGAGGCGCTCGGTGTGCGTTTCATCTGGTATTCGCCTCTCCCCCTTTGTTTGTTCAACAGCGCAGCGCA
>CAZVHW010000323.1:6617-8887 GCA_964626835.1 uncultured Enterobacterales bacterium | reverse complement strand
GCGCGCGCCTTGTCCTCGAGTCGCTGGTCCGGGACGAGCATCAGCCAGGCGGTGCGGCCAGCCACCAGCAGCAGCCCGGCCCCCAAGACGACAGCGATTCCACGCGCTCGGTTGCGGGCTACGGACCGCGCCCGGGCCCGCGCCTGGATGGGCGTCTCACGCCGCGTCGAGGTGCACCCCTGCACCGGAGCCGGAGCTCCGAACAGTTGGTCCCACCAACGGCGAGGCGCGGTGCTCATGGCTAGTACACCTCGACCAGAGCTGCGTCACTCAGCAGCGCGATGGCGGAACCTCGGTCGTCGAGGCTGCCGAGACTGGTCATGGTGGCCATCTCGAGCAAGAGCCGCTCGTTCTGTGCCCGGAAGAGCTGGGCCTGCACCCGCGCCCGGTCCAGGGCGAGGGCCGTCTCGCGCGCGTCGACGCGCGACCACGTGTGCAACATGACGAGCAGGGCCAGGACCATCATGTAGGCCGTGAATCGCCACACGAGAGGCGACTGGGCCACCACGGGCCAGATGATGGCCGGGTCCATGCTGAGGGTTTGGTTGCGTTTCACGGGTTCCTCACTTCTTCTTCGGCATCTGCGGGGCGCCGGCCGGGCCGACTTCAGCTTCCAGTGGAGGGCTTCTGCGGGGTGAGACGGGGGACTGGGTGGGACCGGTGGCCTCGGCAGGCTCCGGCAGGCGCTGGACAGCCCGAAGGCGGGCGGACCGGGCGCGGGGATGGGGGTCGTGATCGGCACCCTTGACGACGCGGCGGGTGAGCTTGCGGAACTGCGGCTCTACGACGGGGTTGCCGTAGGCGTCCCGCTCGGCTCCGACACCAGCAGCGCCTGCGAGGGTTCGCTTGCAAATACGGTCTTCCAGAGAATGGAAGGCGATGGTCACCACACGGCCGCTGGGCCCCACCGCGTTCAGGGCGGCGTTGACCGCTCCCTGGACTTCCTGCAGCTCTTGGTTGACCGCGATGCGCAGCGCTTGAAACGTGCGCGTAGCGGGATGGAGAGCGCGCCCGCGGCGCCCACCCAGGCTGCGCTCGACTACGCTCGCGAGCTGCTGGGTGCCCTCGACCGGACGCGCAGCGACGATGGCACGGGCTACGCGCCGAGCCGAGCGTTCCTCGCCGAAGCGACGGATGATGCCGGTGAGCTCTTCCTCGCTTGCGTGGTTCACCAGGTCGTCAGCGGTCAGCTGCTGCCGCTGGTCGAAGCGCATGTCCAGGGGGCCATCGCGCATGAGGGAGAAGCCGCGGGCCGCATCGTCGAGCTGTGGCGTGGACATGCCGAAGTCGAGCACGACGCCATCCACCTGGTCCCAGCCCTGTTCCTCGAGCTCCTGGCCCATGCGCGACGCCGGCGCGCACCGCAGCGTGCACCGGTGAGCGTGCTCCGTCAAGCGCCCACGAGCCCTCTCGAGAGCGGCGGGATCCCGATCGAGCCCGAGGACCTGGCCGTCGGGCGACGAACGCTCCAGGACACCCAGCGCGTGGCCCCCATCCCCCAGCGTGCCGTCGACGTAGCGACCGCCCGATCGAGGCTCGAGGAGCGCGAGCACCTGCTCGTACAGCACCGAGTGGTGGAACGGCATCAGGAGCCCCTCAGGAACTGGTTGACGTTGATGTTCTTCAGCGCCTTGGCCACCTCGAGCTTGCGGGCCTCCCAGAGGTCCGCAGCCCACACTTCGAGGCGGCCATCCAGGGCCTGCAGCACCAGCTCGCGGTCGAGCCCGGCCTCTTCACGCATCTTGGAGGGGATGTTGATGCGCCCCTGCTTGTCGATGTCGAGGGTCTGGGCGCCACCCATGAGCGCGTGCTGGATCTCGAGGCTGGTCGTGTCGAAGATGAAGGCATTGCCAAGAGGCTCCTCTACCTTTTTCTTCCAATCCTCGACCGTAAGTGCGAAGATTGCCTTGAGGTTCGGGTGCACCTTGAATACCAACGTACCGATGCCAGCGGCCTGCAGCTTCCGACGAAGCTTCGCAGGCAGGATCAGCCGTCCCTTGGGATCGAGCGTAGCATCGACCTGGAGGTACTCGCCTTTCACCTTCACCCGCCTCGTGACTTCGGATTTCCTTCGCTGACAGCCTGCCCGTTGCCAGCTACCCCACAATAGCCCACAGCCCTCCCTTTTGCACCACGATGCTCCATATTCCTCCAAATAAAAGCCAACTCGTCGACATGCCTTCGCCTACCTTCATTTTCCTCCATCCATGCAGCGATGACGGACTAGGTGGACTTGACAGGTCAAAGACACAGCCTGCGCAAACGGCGTA
>CAZVHW010000323.1:0-6607 GCA_964626835.1 uncultured Enterobacterales bacterium | reverse complement strand
TCTGCTTGTTTTCCTTCGGCTTTTCCACAGCAGAAACGCAAAAGAACCGAGTCAGCCCCTAGCCGGCGGCAGGGGGGGAGCGATCGGCGCCCTCGGTCCTCGCTCCCGTGGAGGAAAGTGGAGCGGTGCACTCGAGTGGGGCGACAGTGGAGCGAGGTGGAGCAGGCAACCTCCAGGTGGCGTACAGGACCCCACCCCGACCCCGATGTGGTGAGGAAGGGCGGGAGCACCCATCGGGGTGGTGCATCGTGGAGCCTTGACCCCCCGCCCTCGAGCGAGCAGGTTGGACCCCTCCGGAGCAAGGCGATGGCTCGCCCCAAAGATCATATCCAGCACATCTATCGCAGCCGCAAGGTCTTCCATCTCTACCAGATCGAGGACCGTGTGGAAGCGGGCGTGGTGTTGACCGGATCGGAGGTCAAGTCCCTGCGGGAAGCTCGAGGGAACCTCGCCGACGCACACGTCGTGTTCCGGAAGGGCGAAGCGTGGCTGGTCAACGCACACGTCGGGTTGTACCCGCAGGCCAACAGGCAGAACCACGAGCCCACGCGGGACCGCAAGCTGCTGCTGTCCAAGCGGGAGCTCCGGAAGCTCGCCATTCGTGTCCGTGAGCGCGGCTATTCCCTGGTTCCAATCGCCATGTACTTCCGCGGAGCCTGGGTCAAGATCGAGCTGGGGCTAGGCCGCGGCAAGAAGAAGCACGACAAGCGGTCCGCAATAAAAGAGCGTCAGGACAAGCGCGACATGGACAGGGCCACGAGGGGTCGGTAGCAACATGCTGGAACGCCGGTTACCTGCGGCCGCCTCGCCCCGAAGGTCGGTCCTGTCGTTGTCGGCAATGCGGAACCCAGATCCGGGATGACGGAAGCAGTCGGAGGACTCCCATGCGCGCCACACGCATCACCCTCACCGCGCTGGCCTCGCTGGCCTTCATCGCAACCTTGGTCCTGGGTTTCCAGGGCGACCAGACGGAGATGCTCATCGCGGGTATCGGCACCACCTGGCTGGTGGTGGCCGCCGCCATGGCCTGGGACCTCGGCGTGGGCGTGATGCTCGCCATGCTCGCGGGCATGGCAGCCTCGCTGTACCTGGCGAACCAGCACCTCTCGGTCATCTGCGGCGACAGCTCCATCTGCTCGATCAACGAGACCTTCGACTGCGACAAGGTCAACACCAGCTCGTTCAGCGAGCTGTTCGGCCTTCCGGTAGCGCTGTACGGGCTGGGCTTCTACTTCGCGGTGGCCTACGCGGCCTTCATGCGGCGCATGGGACGGGGCCGACTGCAGGGCATCGCCAGGTTGCTCGTGGTGGCGGGCATCGGCTCAGTCGCCTACAGCGCCGTGCTGGCGTGGGTTTCCCATACAATGGGTACATGGTGCCTTTTCTGCATTTCCATGTACGGTATCAACATCGCGCTGCTGGTGGCCGGAGTGCTGGCGATTCGCCAACCAGGTCTCCTCTTGCCGACTCGGGATGCGCCGACCACCCCCTTTGCCCGCACGCTGCTGGGCCTGGATGGCGACCGAACGGTGCCGGTGATGCTGGTGGCCGGGCTGGTGTGCTTCGTGCTCGCTATCGCCGTGTACAACGGCAAGAAGAGCAATCTCGACTGTGGCGGCGGTGACACCACGGATCCCGCGATCCTCGCCACCTACTACCACCTCCCCCCGAAGGGTACGGTACAGCTGACGGGCGACGAGCCCATCTACGGAAAGAGCAACGCCCCCTACCTCATCGTCGAATGGGCGGACTACGGCTGCCCCCACTGCGCGAAAACGGGTGCAGGCGTCAAAAAGCTCGTGAGCGAGAACCCGTCCGTACAGGTCCGCTTCAAGCACTATCCCCTGTCCGACCAGTGCAATGCCCACGTGGGAAGCGACCTGCACCCCAACGCCTGCGGGGCCGCGGCCTCCACGGAATGCGCTCGCCAACAGGGCCGTTTCTGGGAGCTCTCGGACCTGCTCTTCAAGAACCAGCGCTACCAGTCGGCCGAAGACATCCGCTTCATGGCAGAGCAGGCCGGGCTGGACATCGAGGCCCTCGAGGCTTGCATGGCCGATCCGCTCACCACGCAGCGCCTGCGAGCCGACACCGACCACGCAGACGCCGTCGACATCACCGGCACCCCCACCTTCTTCATACGCGGGCTGTTCGGGGACCAGTGGGTCCAGGTGCGTTCGCGCCCCGAGGCCATGCAAGCCCTCGTCGAAGCCCACGCAGCGGGCGTGGAGTTGCTGGCCCCCGGCCCCGCCCCCGAGCCGGAGCACTAACGTCCATGCCTGGCTCCTGGCAGCTTCTCCAGCTGACGCTGCCTCGCGCCAGAGTCTCCGGTTTCCTCGAACTTCTGACCGACCTGGGGACCATCGGAGTCGAGGAACGTCCAGCCCAGGGAGAGGCTTGGCCCGTGCGCCAGCCATGGGACGAGGACGCTCCGAGCACACCGCCCCCAGACCGGGTCGAGCTGTTGGCCTACTTCGAACGCGGCGCCCGCGAGGACGAGCGCCAGCTCACGGTCCAGGCTGCAATCGACACGGTTCCCGGCGCTACGATGGCCCTCGGCGTGCTGAACGAAGGGGACTGGGAAGAGAGCTGGCGCAGCGCCTTCCACCCCCTCGTGGTGGCCCCTGGAGTGGTGATCGCCCCACCCTGGGAGCCGGAGGCCGGTGCTCTGGTCATCGAACCGGGCTCGGCCTTCGGAACGGGCCAGCACCCCACCACCCTGGCCTGCCTGCGCGCGGTGGCCCTGCACGCCAGACCCGGGCAGACCATGCTGGACGTGGGCTGTGGCACGGGTGTGCTGGCGCTGCTCGCCGCCCGCAGAGGCATGAACGCCCACGGCGTAGACACGGACCCACAGGCCGTCGCGGCCTCCCGCACGAACGCCATGCGCAACGACCTGGCATGCACCTTCGACGGACGCTCCGTGCGCACGCTGCCGGGTCGCTACGATCTGGTGGTGGCCAACATCTACGCCGAGGTGCTGGTGCGACTCTCCTCGGACCTCGTGCGACTAACGGGTAGACGCTTGGTGCTGGCGGGCATCCTGGCAGACCGCGCACCCCAGGTGGAGCGAGCGATGCGCCCCCTCTCCCCAGCCAGACGGGCCGTGGACGGGGACTGGCTTTCCCTGGAGCTGGTGCGTCCGTGACCAGGCGCTACCACGCTCCCGCACTCCCCCGCCCCGGCGAGCGGGCCACGCTCCCGCTCGACACGAGCCACCACCTGCTCGAGGTGTGCCGCCACCCCCGTGGCGAACCGCTGTCGCTGTTCGACGGCGCAGGACGTGAGATGCACTGCCGACTCATCGGTGTCGACGGTCGGCAAGCGGTGGTCGAGGGCCTCGAGGAGCTCCCAGCCTGCCAGCCCCGACGCCGCGTCACCCTTCTGCTGGCGCTGTGCAAACACCAGGCCTGGGAGACAGCCCTGCGCATGGCCACGGAGCTCGGGGTGGACGAGGTCCAACCGGTGCGCACAGAGCGCTGCACGGTGCGCAAGCTGCGCCCGCAGCGGTGGCAGAAGGTCCTGGTGTCGGCCTGCGCACAGAGCGGCCGCAGGTGGCTACCGGCCCTCGCAGAGCTCGCCCCACTGCCCAGGGCCCTCCAGGCCCCCTCTCTGCCCTCCAGACGACTCGTGCTGGCCCCAGGCACCCCCAGGGGCCCAGAGTGCTCCCAGGGCGACCTGGCGCTCCTGGTGGGTCCCGAGGGTGGCCTGACCTCCAACGAGCTCGACCTGGCGCGCCAGGCAGGGTTCGAACCCGCCGGCCTGTGCCCCCATGTCCTACGCGTCGACACCGCCGTAGCGGCGGCTCTGGCGCTGTACGGCTAGCCCGGGGTCAGTTCGACGTGATGACGGCGGTGACGTTGAGGCCGACGCCCGACGAGCCGACACCCGGAATGGAGGTGTCGCTGGACGTGCCGCTGAACTCGAAGCTGGTGAGGCCGCGCTCGGCCTTCTGGTAGTCGTTTCCCGTGAAGGCGGCGCTGCCGCTGGTTCCCTGGCCGCGTCCGCCCAGGTACTTGCTGCCGTGGAAGGCGTACTCCCGAGCGCGCATGTGGCAGTTCTGGGCCGCAAACGTGATGGACCACAGGTAGTACATGGAGATGAAGACCATCATGATCACGGGCACCAAGAGGATGACCTCGACGGCCGACTGGGCTCGGCGGCGACGGTAGAGCATGAGAGAGGTCTCCTGTCCTAGTGCTTGAAGTAGGCGGTGTTCCAAGACTTGCCCAGCATGGAGCCGTCCATCTGGGCGATGGTGGTGGGCGAGGACCCACCGCGGAGGTCCTCGTTCAGACCCGCGAGTCGGGCACGGTACTCTTCGACCATGCCCAGGTCCTGCTCCTTGTCCAGCATCATGGTCCCTGGCCCCGGCGAGTAGAGGTGGCCGATGGTCCAGTCGGCGTTGGCGTTGCCGGTCTGGGTTGGGCCGACGCTGCCCTCGTAGGGCTTGGCCACCGCGTAGGCATAGATGAGGTCGTCACCGCCGGTGGCGGACGATCCGAAGAACCCACCGTCGTACTGCACGTCCAGGAACTGTTTCTTGGGCGTACCGTAGACCCGCCCCTCGACCCAGATCTCTGGATCGGCGTTCTGCTTGTAGAACCAGCCCACGAAGCTGTCCTGCGGGTAGTAGAGGTAGGGGATACAGCAGGAGCAGTTGGGACCGGGGCAGAAAGTGAGGTGCGCGTAGTTGACCTGGATGGACTGGGCCTGGATGTAGTTGGCGATGGCCGGGAAAGACCCCCCACCGGCGAAGTGGGTGCTGTAGTTGATGTTGTACTGCCCCATGAAGGTGGGCGATCCGGAGATGGTCTCCATGAAGCTGGTCTGGGACTCGATGTCGGCGAAGTTGCGGTCTGCAGTGGTGTAGCCGCGCGCGAGAGCGGGTGTGACGGAGGCGGAGTACTGAGCCGCGGCCACGAAGTTGAGAATGAGCGGATCGAGGGCCGCCTTGCAGGCTTCGATCTCGGCCTCGGCTACCGGGCTCTCGTATTGGCAGAGGCAGTCGACATACGGGGGGCTGGAGACCAGGGTGGAGCGGCACTGGGCCACGGTGTCGGCGATGATGCCGTTGAGGTAGACGAGGTTGTTGAGCACCTGGGCTTCGGAGTACGCGGCTGCGTAGCTGGACAGGTCGGCCGTGTTCTGCATGCGGATCTTGTCGTTGACCACGATGCCGATGTTGGTCGCCATGGCCAGGAAGATGACCAAGGTGAACAGCACCATGGCAACGAGGACCGCCGCCTGTCCGGTGCGATTGCGGGCCCGTTGCAGGCCACGGCGAGCGGTGCGACGGAGCATTAGAGGCCTCCCCCGTTGTTGTCGGCGTAGGTTGGGTTGACCTGGCCCTCGTACTGGAACTCCTCGCTGCCGAGGACGGCGGTGACCTGGAAGTCGATTTCGCCCAGCAGCTGGTTGATGCCAGGCAGGTCGACCTCCCAAGGCTGGTCGACGGTCGCGGAGGAGTCGGTGGTGCTGATGGAAGCGTCGCCGGTGACGTTGCCGTTGAGCACCCACTGCTCGACGTCGCTGGCGGCGTCCTCACCCACCTGCACGCCTCGGGCGGTCACATAGGCAGCGTAGTTGTCGTAGTGGATCGCGCCGAAGTAGAACGCGAACTCGATGCACATGAACAGCAACGCGAACAGCAGGGGCATCAGCAGCGCCAGCTCGACCGTGGACTGGCCTCGCCGCCGGTGGATCACGAGCTTTCGGTACGAGTTGTCACGCCAGACCATGGTCACCTACCTCTGAACACGGATCACCGCTCTCAGTGTAGCAGGATCCGTGCCGACGCTGCGGACGGGACAGAGCGGGTTTTCACGGAGTCCCGCTGCCCCCTCGCCGCCCACTGGGACAGCAACACCCCAAGACGCGGGACGCACGTGCCCCACCTGCCGGAGCCGGTCGCTGGTTTTCAGTCCTCGCGGCGACGGACGGCGGCGCCCACCAAGGCCAGCCAGGCAAGGGAGAGAGCCGGAACCGCTGCCAAGGTGGCGCAGCTGTTGGGGGTCCGCACGATCTTGGTGTGCTGCTTGTGGAGATCGCCCGAGGGGTAGACCCACATCTCGTCGAAGTCCCACACGGCGTTGCCATCTTCGTCGGTGACCACCACGTACAGGCCGTAGACGGAGCCGGAGGTGCCCGGATCGGGGCAGGTGACCGTGACGCTGGGGGAGCCGGTGAGCGGCTCGATGATCAGGCCCTCGTCCCCGCTCCAGGCGTAGTCGAGGGTCTGGCCGTCCGCGTCGTAGGCCAGGACGCTGACCTGGATGGCTTCTTCGGGTTCGCAGGCCGTTTCCTGCTGGTTGATGCCGCCCACGACGTAGGGGTCGGACTCGAGCTCGACGCAGCCGTCCGAGTAGTCACGCAGGCCGTTGCAGTCGTTGTCGATGCCGTCGCAGTATTCGGTGGCACCCGGGTGGACGTCCGCGTCTTCGTCGTCGCAGTCGTCGTCCATCTCGATGTAGCCGTCGCCGTCGTCGTCGAATAGCGAGGTGCCCTCGTCGCTGGTGGAGTCGCAGTCGTTGTCCTTGTAGTCGGGCTGTTCCCAAGCACCCGGGTAGATGTCCTCGTCGGAGTCGTTGCAGTCCCCCTCGTCTTC
>CAZVHW010000322.1:0-8895 GCA_964626835.1 uncultured Enterobacterales bacterium | reverse complement strand
TGAGGATTTGTGGGGGGTGATGTCGGTGGCCGACGTCGAGCTGGACGCCCCGGCCAGCCGCGCCCCCTACACCGCCCTGGACAATCACATGCTGCGTCTGCGGGGCATCCACCGCATGCTCCCCTGGAGGGAGGCGTTGGCCCAGTTTATCGGAGGAAAAGGATGATCGCCGGCGCCGAGTACAAGAGGCTGCAACCCCACGACGACCAGCGCGGCTGGCTGGCGGAGATTGTGCGCTCCGACGACCCTCACTTCGATCAGTTCGGGCAGGTCTACATGAGCGTGACCTACCCCGACGTGGTCAAGGCCTGGCACCTCCATCGCGCGCAGGTGGACAACATGGCCGCCATCCACGGCATGGTGAAGCTGGTCCTGTACGACGGGCGTCCCGGCTCTTCCACCCATGGCCGGATCAACGAGATCTTCATGGGCTTGCACAATCCCGTCTTGGTGCAGATACCCGCCGGTGTGTTTCATGGCTTCAAGGGGATCGGCACCCAAGAAGCGCTGGTCATCAACTTCCCTTCGCAGCCCTATCGGCCCGACGATCCCGACGAGCACCGTCTCTCCCCCGACCACTCCTCGATCCCCTACGACTGGGCGAGAGAGGATCGTTGAGCGCCTCGGGTTCCTCCCCGCTTGCGCGGCCGGTTGCGACAGGCGATGATCCATCTGAACCCGGCCCCCCGGCCGTTCGAGGAACAACCATGAGCGAAGCTGACAAGGGCGCCCCCGACCTCTCCGAGCTCGAAGTCCGCCAGCGCGGCCTGGTCGGTGAGTTCTGGGACTTCATCCTTCACAACAAGGCCTGGTGGATGACCCCCATCATCCTGGTGATCTTGGCGATGGTGGCGTTCATCCTGTTCGCCGAATCCAGCCCGGTGCTGCCGTTCGTCTACACGGTGATCTAGTCAGAACGGGCGTTGGGCGGTCTGGAGATCGGCGGGCTCGCGCTCGATGGGCACCCAGTGGCTGTCTGGCCGCTCGTCGTCGCCCAGGCTGCGGCGGTCGAGGAGCTTCTTGCGGAACAACTTGGCACCGATTGCGGTCGGTCCGATGCCGAAGACGAACACCACGCCCAGCAGGACGGTGTTCTGCACCGTGATGATGCCGTGGGCGAGCTTGCGCCAGCCACGCCAGAGTCGCTTCATGGCTTGCAGCATGTCAGCATCCTGACCCGGTCTGCGCCCGCCGTCAACGTCTTGACCCCCCCATGAACGCGGCATAGGTGACGGCGCTCGCGTGTTGCACGCAATCAAGCTGGAGCCGCCGTGTCTTTCCTCCTCCCCGTAGCCCTGCTGTCTGCTCTCCCCGGGGCGTCTGCCGCCCAGCTGGAATGGGCAGGCCACTACCGCGCCCGGGGCCTGCTGTACGACTCGCTCTCCCTGTCAGACTCGAACTCGCAGGCCGAGGGCACCAGCAACCTGGTGGACCACCGGCTGCGCCTGCAACCCCGCTTCCACATCACGGAGCGGGTCGGGCTCTTCGCCCAGATCGACGCGCTCAACCTCGTGCCCTGGGGTGAACAGCTCGAAGAGTGGGAAGACCCGGTCACCGGCGACACCACCTACAAGACCTACGATCAGACCCTGGTGGCTCCCACGACGGATGCGGGTGGCCTGATCCCCTCGGCCATCTCCGTCACGCGGGCTTGGGGCGAGGTATACACGGACATCGGGCGGTTCCGCTTCGGTCGCGTCCCCCTCCACTGGGGAGCGGGCATCTGGCAGAACGAAGGCTTCGCACCCGACGCCGAGTATGGCGACACCGCCGATCGCCTGCAGTTCACCACGCGCGTCGGCTTGCTCTACGTGATGGGCGCCTGGGACGTCAACTACGAGGGAGACCTCAACTCCCCCGACGACATGCAGTCCCTCAACCTGGCGTTCGCCTACCAGACCGAGACCCTGGGCCTGGGCTTCCACAACCAGTACCGCTGGCAGTCCAGCGAGTCCTTCCAGGTCTACACCGGCGACGTCTGGGTCGACACCCAGATGGGCCCGGCCAGCATCGAGGCCGAGGTCGTGGGTGTCTTCGGCGCGGGCAACCTCGGCGACGGCGTCAACGACATCCGTATCGCCGCGTTGGGGGCGATGCTGCGCGGGGACTTCGAGCTGGACAAGTTCGTGCTGGGAGTCGAAGCCGGCCTGGCCACCGGTGACGAAGACCCCGACGACGAGGACATCAGGACCTTCTCCTTCGACCGGGACCACAACGTCTCCTTGATGCTCTTCGAGGAGCCCATGCCCGTCCTCGAGTCAGGCTCCAACACCGACGAGCGCGACTACGACGCGGTGCTCACGGGCGAAGGAATCCGCAATGCGCTGTACCTGCGCCCGCACGTCGGCTACCACGTCATGGAGGGTCTGTTGGCAGACTTCTCCGTCTTCGCTGCCCAGGCGGCGAAGCTCCCCGAAGAAGACAGCGACAACAACGGCTACGGCTGGGAGTTCGATCTCTCCCTGACCTACCAGCCCTTCGAGCACTTCTGGGTGAAGGGCCAGGGCGGGCTCTTCCTGCCGGGCAAGTACTACTCCAGCTACACCGATACCGAGCTGGGTGGCGGCTTCGACAGGCGGGTCATCGGTGGCATGCTGGTGGGCACGGTCGAGTTCTGATTGGCGGAGGTCTCCATGGCCTGGGAAGGTGTTCACACGGCCCTCGTCACCCCCTTCCGTGGTGGTGAGGTCGATCTCGATTGTTTTCGTGCGCTCTGTGAGCGCCAGCTCCGCGCAGGCGTCCAGGGCTTGGTGGTCTGTGGCACCACCGGCGAGACCCCCACGGTCACCGAGGCCGAGTGGTCCGAGCTCGTTCGGGTAGCCCTCGAGGTCGCGGGGGGCGCGATCCCCGTCACGGCGGGTGTGGGCACGAACAACACCGCCAGCACGCTGGGGCGCATCCGCCTGGCCCTTCAGCTTGGTGCCGACGCCGGTCTGCTGGTACTGCCCTACTACAACAAGCCCTCACCGGATGGGCTGAAGGCCCACGTTTCGGCCTGTGCGCAACCCGGCCTGCCGCTGGTGGTGTACCACGTGCCGGGACGCACCGGTTCGCGCGTGGCACCCGAGCTGCTGGCCGAGCTGGCGTCCACGCCGGGTGTGGTGGCGGTCAAGGAAGCCACTGGCGACCTGGGCTACGCGAACAGCCTCCTGGCCAACACCCCCATCTCCGTGCTGTCGGGCGATGACGGCACCTTCTTTCCCCTGATCTCCCTGGGCGGGTGTGGCGTCATCAGTGTGGTCTCCAACCTGGCTCCCGCCGCTACCGTGGCGCTCTGTCGGGCCGCCATCGAGGGTGATCTCTGCGCGGCCAGAGAGCTGCACTTCGGGTTGCTGCCGGTCATCGATTGGCTCTTCCACACCACCAACCCCCGCCCCGCCAAGGCCGCCCTGGCCGCCGCGGGGTTGTGCGCCAACGAGCTGCGCCTGCCCCTGGTCCCCTTCCTCGACCCGGTGCCGGACTTCGTGCTGGACACGGTGGAGGCCTGATGCCCCTGCGCGTTGGCCTGGTGGGCGCCGGTGGGCGCATGGGCCGCCTGCTCGCTGCGGCGGTGTTGGACTCCGACGACCTGCTGCTCACCCTGGCCACCGAGCACCAGGACCACCCCCAGCTGGGCCGCGACGTCGGCCTCGTCGCCGGACGCGAGCCCTGGGGCCGGCCTATCGAGACCCTCCAGCCGGGCTTGCAGGCCGCCGTGGACGTCTTCCTGGACTTCTCCTTGCCGGCGGGCACGGAGCGGCTCCTCGACGTGGCCGAAGATCGAGCCCTGGTTATCGGCACCACGGGCCTGAGCCCCGACCAGCGAGCCGCCGTCGGCGCCTACGCCCAGCGCGCTCCGGTGGTCTTCGCCCCCAACTTCTCTACGGGCATCGCGCTGCTCACCGAGTTGGTTCAGATCGCATCCCGCGTGCTCTCCTCCTACGACGCCGAGATCGTCGAAGCGCACCACCGCTACAAGCGCGACGCCCCCTCGGGCACGGCGCTGGCGCTGGCCCGGGCCCTCGCCGACGCACGCAGCGCTTCCCTCGACGACCTTGGTCGTTATGGGCGTGAAGGCGCCGTGGGTGCGCGCCCCCAGGGTGAGATCGGCATCCACGCCGTCCGCGGTGGCGACATCGTGGGTGAACACCGCGTCATGCTTGCGGGCCCCGGCGAGCGGATCGTGCTCGAGCACGTGGCCACCAGCCGGCAGGCCTTCGTGGGTGGGGCCCCGCGTGCCCTGCGGTGGGTGAGCGGTCGTCAGGCTGGGCTGTACTCGATGAAGGACGTGCTGGGGTTGTAGGGACGGGCTCCGAGCGGTGCGGTCCTCCTCCGTGGCTCGATCGTGATCGCAGCACCACCGCCGCCACGCGCCAGCGGTAGGCGTCGCCTGCGCCATCATGGCATCGCTAGCTCCCTGCGATCCCTTCCGAGGTGCTGTTGTCCCGCCTGATCCCACTCGTGCTGCTGTCTGGCTGCTCGCTCTTCCGTCTCGCTAGCTCGCACCGTTCCTGGCCGGACCTCCAGGGAAAGCAGCGCGTCGAAGGGCTCGAGGCCCCGATGGCCATCCAACGCGACGACCTCGGCGTGCCCCACATCCGGGCCGGGAACGAACGCGACGCTCTCTTTGGGCTGGGTTTCGTGCACGCCCAGGACCGCCTGTTCCAGATGGACGGCTGGCGCCGGGCCGCCTGGGGCGAGCTCTCGCCCTGGCTCGGCGACGACTACGCCCGCTACGATGCGTTCGTCAGAGCCCTCGGCCAGCGGCAGCGGGCCGCCGAGCTGCTCGGCACCTTGCCCCCCGAGCATCGCGCCCTGGTGGAGGCCTATGCCGCTGACGTCAACGCCGGGGCGGCGAGCCTTCCCGCTCGACCCGTGGAGTACCGCATGCTCGAGGTAGAGTTCGAGCCCTGGCAGCCCGAAGACGCCTACGCGACGCTCTTCCTCCAGTCCTGGAACCTGGCCTCCAATCCCTACACCGAGGCCAACGCACTCTCCATGGCAGACATGGACCCGGAGCTGCTCTCCGACCTTCTCCGCCAGCATGGCTCGCCGGTCCTCGATGAACCCTGGCGCAGCGTGCGCGAGCTCGACATCGCTGGCTGGAGCCGTGGCTACCAGGCCTGGGACGACGTGCTCGGTGCCTACTACTCGGTCTCCCGGGGATCCAACGCCTGGGTGGTTGGACCCGAGCGCACCGTCGACGGCTCGCCGATCCTGGCCAGCGATCCCCACCTGGGCCAGGAGGTGCCCAGCATCTGGTACCTCGCCGACGTGAAGGGCGGCGACCTGCACGTCGCGGGCGCCAGCATGCCGGGACTGCCGGGGGTGGTGATCGGGCACAACGGCAGCGTCGCCTGGGGTGTCACCAACATCAACGCCGACTACGTGGACCTCGCCATACTGCAGCGCGACGGGCCCGACGCCGTGATCCTCGACGGTCGCTCCCACCCGTTGCGCCGGGTCGAAGGCACCGCCACCCTCTCGTCCGGCGAGGAGGTCCACGAGACCGTCGCCTGGACCGACATCGGGCCCGTGGTCTCCACCCTCGACGCTCCACACGTGGCGGTGCTCCAGTGGCACTTTTTTGCGGTGGAGGATCAGAGTCTGGAGATGTTCGGCGACCTGGCCCGGGCTGGAGATGTGCAGTCGGCTGCGGACAGCCTGCGGAAACGAAGCTGGATGGGCCTCAACTTCGTGCTGGGCGACACCAGCGGCGGCATCGCCTGGCAGCAGTTCGGCACCCTGCCGCTGCGCGCGGGCCACACCGGACGCCTGCCCTACCTCGCTTCCGCCCCGGGCAGCGGCTGGGTAGGCTGGCTGCCCGACTTGCCCGGCGAACGAGACCCCGCACGAGGCTACCTGGTCAGCGCAAACCAACGCCCTGCCGATCCGCGGGCCGATTCCATCTCGGTGGCCTACTCGGAGCCCTGGAGGCACGACCGCCTCGCCGAGCTGATCGAAGGCGCCTCGACCATCGACGCCGACGTCATGGCGACCATGCAGCTCGACGTCTTCGACCTCCGCGCCTCCTCGTTGTTGCCGGAGCTTCTGCAGGGCGTGGAGGCGCGGGGCGCAGCCGACGAACGCTGTCTGGAGATCCTCCGGCGCTGGGACTACCAGGTCCGGGCCGACTCCGTGGGTGCCACCGTGTGGGCGGTCTTCCAGCGCGAGCTGCTCCGGATGGCACTGGCCGACGACGTGCCCGCGGCCTTCTTCTCTCAGGCCTATCTCAACGTGGGCTTCGACCTGCTCACCCGCCCCGGCTGGGCACGCTTCTTTGCCCCCCCCCGCGACGTGGTGGAGGCCGCTGCTTCCACCTGCGACATCCTGTCCGCCGAGATCGGCTCGGACCCCGAGGCCTGGGTGTGGGGGCGATACCACCCACTGCGGTTGGAGCACACCTTCGCCTCCGAGGCGCCAGAGCTCCTCGCCCGATGGAACATGCGCGAGGTGGGTGTCCCGGGCAACGGCTACACGGTGGCAAACAGCGACCACGGGTATACCCTGGACGAGATGCCGGTGGAGTGGATGAGCTCCCTGCGCCTGGTGATGCCGTTGGGCGACCTGGCCGCGAGCCGAGCCGTGCATCCAGGTGGACAGTCAGGCCAGCCGGGGCACCGGTTCTATGCGAGCCACTTCGAGGCCCATGTCGAGGGGAAGCACCTGCCGCTCTACTACACTGACGCGGACGTGGCGCGAGGGAGTCGGTACCTGTTGCGGCTGGAGCCACGCTGACAGAGCGGCGAGCAGCTTGGACCAGCTCGTGGCCGGTGACTCGAACTCTGTCGCAGCCCCCTACGCCGTGGCCATCTGCGGCTACGACAACGAGGTCACCGGTGGAAATGGGGTCAGGTTGGGAAATGGGGGAAATGGGGGGAAATGGAAAGGAAAGGGAAATGGGGTCAGGTTGATACTATGACAATTACTTATCATAGTATCAACCTGACCCCTGTTTTTTGACCCCTGTTTTTCTGTTTTTGACCCCTGTTTTTGTTTTTCTGTTTTCTGTTTTCCTCGATCACCAAGCCCCGTACGGCCCGCCGCAAGCCCCCATGTCGTTCCGGCTGCCATCCGGATCGTTGAGCGCCTCGTCCGGGTTGCCGGCGTCGATGCGAGGAGACTCCTCCGCGCGTAGCTGGAGGTCCCACACCGAGTAGTCGACGAACGCCGGGTGTCCCTTGATCGAGGCGCTCGGCTTCGCTCAGCCCAACTCCTCCTCCGTCGCCTGGCGGTAGCTGGGAGAGAAGACCTGGTGGCAGTCCCGGCATGGGCCCAAACCCGGCACTCCGCGGGAGCGGACGTCGCGGCGCAGGTCTTGCAGGCGGTCGGAGGACCACACGCTCGAGAGCCGGCCCGAAGTGACCTCGCCCACCTGGTTCTCGATCCCCGTGTCCCAGGGGCAGAGGGTGACCTTCCCGTCCCAGGAGACCACCGGGGTGGCGAAGGGGCCTGGGCAGCGCCGGGGCTGGGTTGGATCTGGCAGCTCGAGGGGGGCATCCAGTCGCTCGGCCGCGGCGGCCAGCGTCTGCCGGCCCTGCTGGTCACCGACGAAGGTTCGGGGATCGGCGCGCCGGAGCCAGTAGGCGTCGCCGGTGCCCTCGGGTAGGACACCGGCCGCGATCGTGGGTTCGCGCAGCCGCGCGCTCCAGCGTTCGAGATCGGCGGCCGCGACCCCCGGCTCGAGCCCTTCCATGGGCACGGTGCGCTGCACCACCATGCGCAGTGTCGCGCCTCTCTGCCAGGCCAGGCGCTCGATGTTCTTCCAGGCCAGGTCCTCGTGCTCCCCCATGCGGTCCAGGTCGATCCACCATTCCCAAGGCACTTCGGGATGCCCCAGGACGATGTCCACCAGATCCTGTGTGAGGACCAAGGCGTTGGTGTGCATGCGCAGCCTGCCGAACACACGGCCAGGACCCACCACCTGGACCAGGTACTTGACCACCGGGACGACCTCGGGGTGGAGCAGGGGTTCGCCACGCCAGCGCAGGGCCAGGGTACCGAGCTGTGGGCCGTGCTGCTGGAGGTCACCGACGATGCGCTTCACCAGCTCGAGGCCCATGAAGCCCCGCCCGAAGTCGACGTAGTGACGGTCTCGCCAGACGTGCCAGTCGTGGGGCTGCTCGTAGCAGGCTCGCATGGGGCCCGGTGCGTCCACCAGCAGGTCGCGCATGCGCTCGGGGGGCGTATCGCAGCCTGCCCAGCGACAATCACAGGTGTCGGTGAGCTCGAGGGTGAGGACGCCATCGGGCAAGGACGTGCGCGCGGAGGCGGGCCGGGGTCGCTGGGGAAGTCGGGAGGTCAAGTGCTCGACCCCCAGCTTGCCCGCGCGACTGGCGAGGGAGAGCAGCGAGTCCGAGGAACGTCGGAGGTAGCAGTTCTGGATGCAGGGGGTGGTGCAGCGCTTGACCACCCGGCGGCGCTTGCGCAGGGCAGGGGAGTCCCAGAGCTGCTGCAGGGTCTGCTCGCGCACCGAACCGAAGCGCCCCGCCAGGAAGTCGAGCTTGCCGTCGCACATGATCACCGAGCCGTCCGCGTTGACGTACAGCTCCTTCCAACCCGCCCAGCACGGAGCCTCGAGGGGCTCGAGGCGGTCGCGGTAGTAGGAGGGCAGCAGCTCGATGTCCTTGGGCGGATTCTGGATGCGGAAGAAGGGCCAGGGGGGGTGCTCCACCCGCTCGACGAGCTGCTGCACCAGCTGTCCAAGGGCGTCCATGCGCTCCGGACCGATCCAGAGCCGAGCCACCTCGGCCTTACGCTCCGCATCGCTCGGGGCCGATGCGCCTTCGGGCGGCCGTCTGAAGAGGTTGAGCAGCTGGACGCCGTCGAAGCCCTCTTCGGCAAGCTTGTCCAGCAAGCTGGGCAGCTGCTCGAGGTTGTCGGCGTGGACCAGCGTGTTGGCCAGGATCTTCCGGC
>CAZVHW010000321.1:0-8917 GCA_964626835.1 uncultured Enterobacterales bacterium | reverse complement strand
CATGGTCGGTGTGCATCGCAGGCTGCGGAGTGCGTTTCCTCGGACTCGACTGCTACTGCAGGTGCACGATGAGCTGCTCCTCGAAGTACCCGAGGATTCACTCGAGGCCGTGCGCGAGGCCGTGGTGGCGGAGATGGTGGCGGCGGCTGAGCTCACGGTGCCACTGGTCGTCGAGACGGGCACGGGCCGCAGTTGGGACGAGGCGCACTGAACCTCGGCACTTGACGAGTACCGATACGGTGATGGCCCTGGCGGGATATGGTGTTCGCCCTGGCGGGTTCTCTGCTCCGTGTAGTGGCAGCCATCTCGCACCGCCCCCCCTCCCGGGAGGTTCACCATGTTCTCGCCATCCGACGGCTGCGATCGCCTGGGAGGCAACCGTCCTGCCTGGGCTGACATCCTCTCCCAGAGTGTCAGCGCCATGGCCGGGCCCACCGACGGAAGAGGAGCAGCACCCCCGGTAGATGCGGGCGGTGACCAGGCCGAGCTTTCCGACGCGGATCTCGTAGCCCTGGTGCAGGGTGGCGACACCACCGCCTTCCGCGGCCTCGTAGAGCGCTTCCAAGGGCGCATCTACGCTCACATCTACGGCATGATTCGTAATCGAGAAGAGGCGCGAGACCTCACCCAGGAGAGCTTCGTCAAGGCCTTTCGAAACATCGGCGGATTCAGGCGCGAAGCCAAGTTCACCACCTGGCTGTACCGAATCGCGTCCAACGTCACCATCGACCACATCCGCAAGCAGCGCCGCATGCGCACCACGGAGTTCGACGAGCGCATCGGGCACGCGGACCAGGGCGACGAGGTCTGGGAGCCCGATCACCTTAAACGCTCCCCCGGCAGGGACCTCCAGCGCCAGAGGCTGTATGGGCGCATCATGGCCGCCATGCAGAAGCTCCCCGACGACCAGCGGCAGGTGGTGTTGCTGCGGGAGATCGAAGGCTTCTCCTACCGCGAAATTGCCGAGACAATGGGTATTCCCGAAGGCACCGTGATGAGCCGGCTCTTCTACGCCCGCAAGAAGCTCCAGGTCCTCCTTGGAGACCTGAAGTGAACCCACGTTCCACCGAAAAAAAGAAACCACGAAACATCGAATGAACCCCCCCCAAGCCCGTCAGAGCCGGCGGTCGAAAAACCCACCCCGAAGATCCCACTCTCACCAGGGACCTCTCCCGTGAACGTGAACGAGCTCCAAGACCTGCTCCGCCGCTGCGAGCGCGACGACGCCATCCAGGCCGACCTCGCCCAGCTCGAGGCGATCCTCGCAGAGCAGGAGCGGCAGGAGGGCTGGGGTGCCATCCGTGAGGGCCTCTGCGACGGCCTGCTGACTGAAGGCGATCGGGTGGACCTGGCCAGCGGGGTCATCCACGCCGTGGCTCCCGAGAATCAGGCCATTCCGACCGTCGCCCTCGAGGCTCTCCGTGGAGGGCTGCGAGAGGAAGCCACCAAGGCCGACTCGGTCGATGCGGTCATGCACTTCGTCGAACCGGTCCCCGACGCTGCCCTTGCCCGGGCGTTCGCCGCATTGGCCCAGGGGCTGGAAGTCCACGCTCGAGGCTACGAAGCACCGACGGTCACCCGTGCCGTCATGGATCGCGTCGATCCCTCGAGGGACATGGAAATGGACCAGGCGTTCGACGCCTTGGCCGAGGGCCTCACGGCCCAGGCGGCGTCGGTAGAGCTAGTGGACAGCGTCATGCACGAAGTGGTCCAGACCGCCGCCTGGCAGCTCCAGCTCTGCGCCATGGCCGACGGTGAGCTCGACCTCGAGGCGCGGCGCGCCGTGGCTGCGCGGCTGTCGGACGACGCGGCGTCTCGGCACGTGGTCACCCGCTACGCCGAGCTCGGGCGGTCCCTGCGCCACGCGTTGGCTCACGAGGTGTCCGAACACGATCTGTCGGCCATCTGGCCGGCGGTCGAGACCGCGCTGGGCATCCAGCCCCAAGCCAGCTGGGCCGACGTCGCATCTGGAATTCAGGCCGAGGCGGGAGAAATCGACATCGCAGAGCTGGTCATGGGCCAGCTGCTCCCGTCCGCCCCCGAAGCTCGGCGCGATGCGGATGCCGTCGCGGAAGACCACACCCCAGCGCCAGAGCGTGCTCCCGCGGCGGCCCGCCCCATGCGGCAGCCCTGGTATCGTCGGCTCTCCACGCTGGCCTTCGCGGCATCGGCGGCGGCCATGCTTCTGTTGGTCCCCAACCTGCTGGACCGGGAGGATCCGCTCACGCCGGACCCCCAGCCCCTCGAGCTGGCCGAGGTCTTCGAGATCTCCGACGTGAACGATACGAAGATAGAAGAGCTCGTGGTGGCCGAAAACGCCATGGTCCAGGTCTTCCAGCTCGGGGACGGTGCTCCCATGGTTATCTTCATCGACGAAGGCATCGAAGACGAAATGGAGGGGGTGACGCTGTGACCACCACCCGCTATCCGCTCCCCCGCTGGCTGCTCGTCCTGTTGACGGTCCTCTTCCTGGGCATGCCCTTCGGTGACGCGTTCGGCCAAGGGCGCCCCCCCCCCAGTCCCGCGGTGGTCCCACCGGGAAAGGTCTCCCTCAGGCTCCTCGTGGTGGCGGCGTCCGACAGCTACGAGGGCGTCGACCCCCAACTGCAGCATCTACAGCGCCACTTGAGCTTCCTGCGCTACCGTGGCTACAAGCAGCTGGACAGCCACGAGGCCACCTTGGCCCCTGGGGGCACCACGGACTTCCAGCTGGCCGGCGACCGCAGGGTGGAGATCACGCTGAAGAGCCGCACCGCGCAGCGGGCCCAGTTCCGGATCCAGTTCTTTGGTCGGCAGTCCAACAAGCTCTTGGACACCACGCTCTCGGTCAACCGCAACGGAACGGTCATCGTGGCGGGTCCCAAGCACGCAGACGGCATCCTGATCGTTCCGCTCCAGGCGCGATACTGACCCACGCCCTGGCTGGCTTCCGGGGGGACGCTGGCTATGACTGGGGCTCTGGAGGTCCCATGGCTACGTTGTTCGAGCGCATCATCGCTGGCGAGATTCCCGCCGATGTCGTCTACGAGGATGAGCACGCCGTCGCGTTTCGGGACATCAACCCGCAGGCCCCCACCCACCTGCTGGTGGTGCCCCGCAAGCCGCTGGCCGACCTCGAGGCGGCGGAACCGGAAGACGTGGAGATCCTGGGCCACCTGCTGTGGGCCGCGCGACAGGTTGCGGCCGGCTTCGGCCTCGCTGCGGGCGGGTATCGTTTGGTGATCAACAACGGCCGTGCTGCTGGGCAGGAAGTTCCCCACATCCATGTCCATCTGCTTGCCGGGCGGGGATTCCGCTGGCCCCCCGGGTAGGCGCCGATCCCCTGCGGGCCAAAGTGGCAGCATCGTGCTAGGATCGCTGTTCCCCCAAGCCCGAAAAGGCTCCCCAAACATCCCACCTTTGTGACAGGGACGGTTCCATGGCCACCTACGACGCCCCGCTCTATGAGGAGGCATTCTGCGAAATGGAGGAAGGCCACAAGACGGTCTACGTCCTGCTGGCCAATGACGACTACGCCTGTATCTCCTCCGGTGATCGGCTCGAGTTCGGCAGCTTTGGTTCCATCATGGTTGGAATGGTGCGGCGCTACCCCAGTCTCGAGGCCCTCGTCGAGACCGAAGGTCACCGCAACCTCGTGCCCAGCGCCGAGACGGCGGGTGACGCCGTAGCCTTGATCCGGACGCTCGACGAGTGGGACCCGCAGGTCGAGAGGGACCGCGGCGTCGTGGCCCTCCGCGTCAGGGAAGCGCGCCGCAAGTAGCGTCGCTCGAGCTCCGGGTGCCCCGCACCACCACGTAGCCAATGGGCGAGGTCTCGGCGCGTGCTGACAACCGCTCGAGACCTACGGTGTAGTAGGTGAGCAGGGGGCGTGGGTAGCGGGTCCGGAGCAGCCGATCATGCTCGCGGAGTCGGGCCGCCCACTGATCCAGGAGCCCGATCACCCGAGTGGTGACGTCCTCGACTTCGACGCCCTGGAAGCCACGCTCCTCGAGGGTGTGTTGCCAGTCTGCGGGTGTGAAGAGGCCGGGCATGGCGCCGATCCGCATGTTGGGACCGATCGCCAGGCGCTCGAGCCTGTTGGCGTGCTCGGGTCGAAATACGAAGTCCGCCAGGGCCAGGCGGCCGTTGGGCCGCAGCACGCGCCGCGCCTCGTGAACGAACTCGTGCTTGCGTGGATAGTGGAAAGCCGTCTCGATGCCGTAGACGGCATCGAACACAGCGTCGGGAAAGGGGATGGCTTGGGCGTCACCAACGTAGTGGCGCACTCGCTGCCCGAGGCCGTTGGTAGCAGCGCGCCGACGGGCCGCGTGGACGTGGTCCGGGCTGATGTCCAGCCCGACAATCCGCACCTCGGGTACGAGGCCAGCCAGGAGGGCCGAGGGCCCCCCCCAGCCACAGCCCACCTCCAGCCAGCGAGGAGTGCCCGTGGCTCCGCTTCTTGGGAGGTCTCGTGTCGTGTGTCGTACCAACCTGCGCTGGGCTTCGGCGAGGTCGGAGTCCGACCCTTCGTCCGCCAGGCCTACGTTGATGAGGCCACTCCCCTGGGTGACGGCCTCGAATATCGGGTCCACGAAGGCGTAGAACTCAGCCACCAGCCGGGCCGGGTTGCGCGACATCAGCAAGCGGGCGAGGGTGACGGCGCCAGGGGACATGGGCAGTTATAGGGAACGAGGGAGTTCTAGGGAACGAGGGAGTCTGTCGGGCGTGAGTTGACCGTATCGAGGAACAGCGCGGTGCCTCCTCGGCGATGGGCAGCGAGGTGCGCGAGACAGGCGGCGAGGCACTTGGAGGTGTAGGTGCCGTCCAGGTCGAGACCCAGTTGGTCACGTGCAAGCTGGAGAGCATCTCGGGCGGCGTCGGTCTCGTGCCCATAGCCGCGTCCGAGGAAGCCCTCGATCAACTGGAATCCCTGCAAATGTAGGTCGGGGGGGGGCTCGAGTCCTCGTGCCCGGAGCAGACCCGTGGTGCGACGGGCGAGGAGCATGACCGAGATACCGGTGATCAGGGGGAACTCAACCACACGCACCGCCATGACCTTGCTTCTCAGGCCAGCCAAGCGCAGACCCAAGAGCAGCCCTGCGGCGTTTCCTCCACTTCCGAGAGGAACCCAGATCTCGTCGGGCTCGGGTAGCTGCCCCGCGTGCACCTGGTCGGCGATCTCGAGACCTCCCGCCACCCAGCCGACGGTGCCTAGAGGATTGGAACCCCCCGCGGCGATGGACTCAGGGGAGGGGACGCCCGCATAGAGGAGGCGGAGGTGCAACAGCAACATTCCGGCCGGGATGAACACGCGGAAGGGGACCTCCTGCCAGCCCGCGAGAAGCTGCTCGAGGAGCTGGCGGTTGACGGCGACGTGGGGCGTCCTTGGCTGGGGGGCGAAGACCCCGTAGGTGTCCAGGCCGATCTGTTGCGCGTAGTAGGCGGTCGCCAGGAGGTGATGGGATCCATCGCCGCCGATGGTCAGCAGGGAGCGGCCTCGCTGGCCGGCTCGGGCCAGCAGGTACTCCAGCTTGCGAACCTTGTTGCCACCGTAGTGGGGGCCCGAGAGGTCCTCGCGCTTGCACCACAAGGTCGTGCCCCCGGGTGAGATGGGCAGGCGCTCGATGGGCGTTGGGAAGTCCCCTAGTTGCAGGCGGGGTAGCCGAAGGTCCGGGTACCTGCGCTCCAGCGCGTTGGGAGTGTGGGAGGACATGATGGGGATCTATCGTGGCGTAGCGTGGTGGTGTTCGTGTTCGTGTTCGTGTTCGTGTGGGCGCCTCGGGGTGATCCTTGTCGCCAGGGGCGGAGCCGGCGTTTGCGTCTGGGGGGGGCCTGCGATAGTTGCGGCCCCTTTCCAAACTTCCCCCCCATCGAGGAGCGAGTCATGGTCGAGCAGAAGGCCACCAACATCACCAAGCACATCGGCCTGGTTAGCCCCGAAGAGCGCGAGGAGACCTTCAACCAGAAGGGCTGCGTCATCTGGCTCACCGGCCTGTCCGGCTCGGGCAAGAGCACCGTGGCGGTCAAGGCCGAGCAGATGCTCGTCAAGCGCGGTGTCCACGCCTTCGTGCTCGATGGCGACAACATCCGCTTCGGCCTCAACAAGGACCTCGGCTTCTCCCCCGAGGATCGCACCGAGAACATTCGCCGCATCGGCGAGGTCGCCGCCCTCTTCGCCAACGCCGGCGTGATCACCCTGACCGCCTTCATCAGCCCGTACATCAAGGACCGCGACTTTGCTCGCTCCCACCTGGCCGAGGGACGCTTCCTCGAGTGCCTCGTAGACAGCTCGCTCGAGATCTGCGAGGACCGCGATCCCAAGGGCCTGTACAAGAAGGCTCGCGCGGGCATCATCCCGCAGTTCACCGGCGTGAGCGCCCCCTACGAGTACCCCGAGAACCCCGAACTCGAGGTCACCACCGACTGCACCGTGGAAGAGTCCGCCCAGCAGGTCATCGACCAACTCGTCGGACGCGGCCTGATCTCCGCGTAGCATCGGTTCTCGAGTCACGACCACCCGGGCGGCTTGCCGTTCGGGTCGTACTGTGTCCGGGAGAGGGGCGTGTGCGGACATTACCTGTCCGCCTTTGTCGACAGAGGGGCTTGAGTCTCGCGAGATTTGAACATATGTTCAAGGAATGAGCGCCCGCTACCTCGTCTGCCACCTGCCCGACTTCCGGCTCGAACGCTGCGGCTGGGAGCCGCGCCAGTCAGTGGTCTTGGTGGCCGAGCAGCGGAACGCCCTGCGGGTCCAGGCCCCTAGTCAGCGCGCAGTGCGGGCGGGGATTGCAGCGGGCATGACCCTCGCCCAGGCACGCGCTCTGCTGCCCGAGCTGCAGGTCGAGCTGCTCGAACCCGAAGCCGAGCAGCGGGACTTGCTCGAGCTCTCCCACCAGCTGCACCGCATCGCGCCCGCCGTGGCGCCTCTACCACCCCAGGCCGTGGTGGCCGAGCTGGCCTCCCCCGCTGGGGGGCCCCGGCTTTCCATCGCAGAGCGCGATCTTCTCGAGCGGGCGCGCACGCGGCTCGAGGCCCTCGGCCACCGGGTCCAGGTCGTGGTAGCCGACGATCTTTTTGCCGCCCGCGTGCTGGCCGCTTGGGGGGGGAGAGACAGGGTCGTCCCACCAGGAGGGGTGGCGGCGGCTCTGGCACCCCTGCCGCTGCGGGCCCTCGGGCCCTCCCTCCGCCTGGCCGCCTCCCTGCGCGATCTCGGCCTGCGCCACGTGGGCGACCTGGCCCGCCTTTCGCCTGCCGACGTCTCCGGGCGCTTCGGGGCCGAAGCCCTGCGCCTGCATCGCCTGGCGCGGGGTGTTCGAGGCAGCCTGCCCTTGACCGTGCGAGAGCAGCGCGGCCAGCTCGAGCTGTCCTGGGAGCTGCCCTTTCCCATCGCCGCGGTCGAGCCGCTGCTGTTCGTGCTCAACCGCGCCTGCGGTGATCTCTGCACTCAGCTCGAGCAGGCCGGTCAGGCCCTGGTGGCCTTGGCCCTGATCCTGGTCATCGACGACGCCGGCGAGCTGCGATTGGCCTTGCGTACCGGGCGCCCCCTCCGAGATCCCGAACCCATCGCTCGCCTGCTACGTCGGCGCCTCGAGTCTCTGCAGCTGGCCGGCCCCGTGTTGGCGCTGCGCCTCGAGGCCTGCCCCGTGCCCTTCGCTGGCGCGCAGGAACCCCTGCTCGAGGGTGGGCGCCCCCTCGAGCCCCTGGCGGGGGTCGCGGCCCGACTGGCCGACGGGTTGGGGTCCGCGGCCTTGCACGTGCCCGGCCCCCGCGACCGCTGGCGCCCCGAAGCGGCCTGGGCACCCGAGTCCCTCTTCGACGCGCGGGGCCGCTTCCTCGAAGCCGCCCCCGCCCTTCTCGCTTCGGACGCTGGGCAACAGATCCTGCCAGCGTCCAGCAAGCAAGGTGGCAAGGAGCTCGACCCAGCTTGGCCTCACGAAGCCTGGCGCCTGCGCCTGCCTTGCCCCCGCCCGACCCTGCTCCTGCCCGAACCCCGCCCCGTCATCCTCGAGCCTCGGCTGGGTCCGCCTCGGCGGGTCCAGCTCGAGGGCCGCTGGCTCGAGGTGCGCCACCGCTGGGGCCCTGAGTGGCTCGTGGGCGAGTGGTGGGCTGCCGGCCTCGATCGCCGCTACTGGGCCCTCGAGCTGAGTGATGGGCGGGGGCTGTGGGTCTTCCGCGAGTTGGGCCACGCCTACCTGCATGGCCTCTTCGACCAGGGCTCGCCCTCGCCCATGCAGCCGGGGCGTGCTTCGTGAGCGAATACGCCGAGCTCTTCTGCCGGTCTCACTTCTCCTTCCTCGAAGGGGCCTCCTCCCCCGAAGAGCTCGTGACTCGGGCCGTCGAGCTGGGGCTTTCGGCTCTGGCGGTCACCGACCGCGACGGTGTCTACGGGCTGGTCCGGGCTCATCGGGCGGCGCGTGAGGCTGGCCTCCACCTGATAGTGGGCTCCCTGATCAGCCTGCGAGAGCACCCGGGCCTGGTCCTGCTGGTGCGCGACGCACAGGGCTGGGCCAACCTCTGCCGCCTGCTCACCCGAGCCCGGCGCGACCAGCCCAAGGGCCACGCCCAGCTCGAGCTGCGCCACGTCCTCGAGCGCGCCCAGGGGCTCACGGCCCTGCTGCACGGCCCCTGGGTCGCGAGCCAGGCCGCCCCCCTACGCGAGGCCTTCGGCGAGCACGCCGCCTTGGCGGTCAGCATGGCGCTGCAGCCTGGCGACCTGGTGCAGCTGTCTTCGGCGTTGCGATTGGCTCGCTGGGTGGGCCTGCCCCTCGTGGCCGTGGGCGACGTGCAGATGCACCACCCGCAACGCAAGCGCCTGCTCGATGTACTCTGCTGTATCCGTCGACGCACCACCGTCGACGCCGCGGGTCGGGCGCTGGCACCCAACGCTGCGCGGGTCCTCCGCACGCCCGACCAGCAGCGCGCGCTCTTCACGGCGCTC
>CAZVHW010000320.1:0-8949 GCA_964626835.1 uncultured Enterobacterales bacterium | reverse complement strand
CTGCTACCTGGCGGCCATGCTGGAGCACGCCGGGCACCAGGCCATGGTCATCGACGGCGAGATGGAACCGAGCCAGGCATCCATCCTGGCTTCGGCGGTCGCGTTTCGGCCACACCTCATCGGCATCAGTGCCACCAGCCCCATTGCGCACACCGCCGCCGATCTCGCCCGCGCCCTGCGTCGGACCTTGCCAGGCGTCCCGATAGTCATCGGGGGCGCCCATGCGTCCATCATCCGCGCCGGTGCGATCCCGCTGGACGAAGGGTTCGACTACGCGCTCCACGGAGAAGCCGACACCGCCATCGTGCCCTTGGCGGAGCTGGCCTTGGGTGTTCGCACGGCGGAGCAGGTTCCCGGACTGATCAGTCGGGATCCCGACGGGCGGTTGGTGATCAACGACGCCGCGCCCCTGGTGGCCGATCTGGACAGCATACCGCCTCCCGACCGCAGCAAGCTTCGCGGAGACGCCTATCTCTGGAGCGCTCCAGGGGTCGGCATGGTGCGGTATACCACCATCTTCACCAGCCGCGGTTGCCCCTTCGAGTGCGTCTTCTGCGCGGCCGACCACATCTTCGGGCGGCGTGTGCGCAATCGCGACATCCAGCGAGTCCTCGATGAAGTGGAGCACTGCATCCGCGATCTCGACATCCACCACTTCGTCTTCGCAGACGACACCCTCACCTTGGACCACGGTCGAGTGCGCGAGCTGTGCGAAGGCATGCACGAGCGCGGGTTGAACATCACCTGGGAAGGCTGGACGCGCGCAGACAGCCTGGACTACGACATCTTGCGCATCATGCGCGACACGGGCTTCGTGCGCGTGGCCATCGGAATCGAGAGCATGGATCCCGAGGTGGCGCGCCTGGCCAAGAAGCGTGTGCCGTTCGACGCCTACGAAAAAGCCTACGCCCACTGCCGGCGTCTCGGTATCGAGACGCAGGGCTCGGTCATCCTCGGCTTGCCGGGCGAGACCCGCAAGAGCGCACTTCGAACCTTGCGCAAGGTCTGCGCCATGAAGGACCTTCAACAGCTCTATGTCAACATCGCCACCCCGTATCCGTGTACCGAGCTGTGGGACCTGGCCATCGAGGGCAAGCACGGCATCAGGCTGCTGACCAGCGACCTGTCCGAATACCGCCGTTATGGACACGCCGTGCTCGAGGTGAACGACCTGTCTGCCAAGGACCTCGTCCGACTGCAGCGGCTCGGCTTCCTGATGTTTTTCGGCAGCCCCCGCCGCATCTGGTACAACTTCAGGCGGGCAGGACCGCGCGCCTTCGCGAAGAACGCCCGTGCGTTCATGCGCAGCGTGGTCGTCCCGGAGCGGTAGGTCGGCTCGGTCTGGTCTGCGGCCAGCAGCTGTACACTCCTCTCACCCTGCGGAAACGCCATTCCCGCTGAGTTCACCGTGTCTTTCACCACGACCACCGCGCTTCCGCCCATCCTACTGGGTGCCCTGCTCTGCGCAGCGACGACATCCTGCGACCAGCAAGCCCAGACACCAGCGCCCGAGCCCGAGGCCACGGTCCAGGAACCGGTCGGTCCTCAGGGTCCGCCACCCGCTCACGTGCCGCCGGTCGTGTCTGTGCCGGACGAGTCGGATCAGGGCGAGGGGTCGGTCAGCTGGCTCGACACGTTCATGGCAGGCGAACGGCTGGGGGAAGCTGGAGCTCCGCCCGACGAGGCCGACCGCACGGCGAGGGTGCTGCCCACGCAGCAGCGTGCCTTCTTCATGGACGGCTACGCCCACGGCAGGGACTGGGGTGACGCCGAGCCCGAAGCCCAGGTGACCTCCCTGCGCGAGCTGGTCTCTCCGGAGTTCCTGGCGGCCTGCTGCAACGGGCTGGTGATCCACTTCGCGGCCGCCAACCCCCGTCAGCCAGCGCTAGTCGTGGAACACGCCGGCCGCGTGGCCGTGGCCTGCGACCACCAGGAGCCGCAGGTTGGCGTGGCGATCGGGCTGCAGCGCGCGCTGGGCTCGGACATCGACCAGCTGCTGGCCGCGGCGGGGGCTTACCCGGACACCTGGTGGCCCGCGCTGATCGAGGAGTTTGGCTGGAGGGCCGGCGAGGACATGTCGGATCGTTTCGCCGAGGTCATGGGCAAGCGCTCCCAGCTGCCTCCAGGGACTGAGTGCCACTACGTCCACGGCGCGGTCCGCGGTGCTTCCGAGGTTCGGCAGAGCAAGGGTTTCGCAGCACAGCTCCTCGCGCTCGTGGAACAGCCTTGCAAGGACGCAGCGCACAGGGGCCTGGCCATCAACCTCGAGAAGGCCTACCGACAGAACGGCGCACAGGTCGAGGCCCAGCTCGAGGATCTGGACGAGTCCGACGCGGCGGGCATCAGGGGTTGGCTCGAGGCCTTCGAGCGGGACCCGAGCCTGCACGTCACTCCCATGTGGCAGCTCGAGCGCCGACAATGAGTATGTCACCACGCATCGGCCACGACTGACGCGTACGCGGCGAACCCACGAGGACTCGAGGGTCAATCGGCGAGCGTCGACCTCGCGATGCGGAGTCCGAGGATGTCGCTCTGGCTGGATGGATCGTATCGACCGCGGACGGCCGCACGCACGTTCGCGGCCGTGTTCTTCAGGGACCCGCCGCGGCCAACACGTTCAGAGCTGCTGGCGTCTCCCCAGGGATCGGAGACGTCGCCATCGTAGCTGGCGTACCCGTCGTGGCACCACTCCCAGACGTTGCCGTGGACGTCGTACAGGCCCCAGGGGTTCGGTTCCTTGGTGCCGACCTCTTCGGGGTGGTCAGCGTCGTTGCCACAGTACACCGCGATGTCGTCCAGGTAGCTGCCGTTGTCCAGCAGCAGGTTGCCGCCGCAGTTGTGCTCGTCCCCGTCGTACAGGTAGCCGCCGTTCGAGAACGCGGTGGTGGTCCCGGCACGTGCGCTGTGCTCCCACTCCGCCTCGGTCGGTAGCCGGAAGCCGTCGCAGTCATAGGGGCTGGCAAAGCTGCCAGACAGGTTGCAGCTGATCGACGTGCCCGAACCCGTGCAGTGGTAGCACTCGGAGCGGCCCGTGCGCGAGGACACGGAGTTCGTGAACGCCGCCGCCTCGTGCCAGCTCATGCTCTCTGCCGGGTGGTCGCTGCAGCTGGCGGCGTCACATCCCGAGTAATCGCTCGATTGGTAGCCCATGAAGTTCTGGAACTCGGCTTGGGTCACTTCGTACAGGCCGATGTAGTAGCCGCCCGCGAGCTCTACCTCGTGCTCCGTCTCGTCCGAGTCGTTCCCTACCTCCCACGAAGGGCTGCCCATGGTGAAGCTGCCGCCACCGACGCAGGTCATCGCGAAGCCGCCCAACTCGACGATCGTGCCCGGGTAGACCGACGCGTCGCCGTCGTCGCAGTCTTCGATGTTCACCGAGCCGTCGCAGTCTGCGTCTTCGTCCATGGAGTACGCTTCGGGATCGTTGTCGTCGCAGTCCTCGTCGGTCACGGCGCCGTCGCAGTCTGCATCCTCCGCGACGGCGAAGGCGTCCGGATCATGGTCGTCACAGTCCTCTTCGGTCGGCACACCGTCGCAGTCTGCGTCGTCCGCCTGGAGCGTGGAGGCGGGATCGCCGTCGTCGCAGTCGGTCCCAGCGTCGTAGCCATCGTCGGGCGCGGCGGCACCGTACCCATCCCCGTCGGCATCCTGCATGCACTCTTCCGGCTCGGCCTCGGTGACGGAGCCGGGAAAGACGGCTGCGTCGTCGTCGTCGCAATCCGTCCCGGCATCGATGCCTTCTTCGGGGGCATTGTCTCCGTACCCATCCCCGTCGGCATCCCGCATGCACTCCTCGGGCTCCGCTTCGGTGGCCGAGCCGGGAAAGACGGTCGCGTCGTTGTCGTCGCAGTCTTCTCCCGCCACCACGCCGTCTCCGTCTTCGTCTTCGAAGTACGGGTTCGGGGCGGCGATGTTGAGGCAGCCTGCCAGCCCCAGCAACCACGCCAGCTGAAGCAGCGTTCGTGAGACCTGCCCTATTCGGCCCGGAGACATCTGGACGCCAGTCATCGCTTTCCTCCGCGGGGGGGGCAGGGGGGGCATGGCGAGAGAGTAGCAGCCACGGGCGCTACATGCGCGGCGCCGTCCTCGGTTTTGTCGTCGGTAGCGCAGAGCATGAGGCGCGGCCGCGCGGCTTGTCACACGAGCGGTTGCGACATCCTTCGAAGGCGACCATGGCGGTGCGGCCGCGTGCTGGGCCGGCAGCTGGGCCGTAGATGGGGCCTTGGGGCAGTGCGCCCGCCCATCTGCCGTCCGGAGCCAGGCGGTGTACCAGCCGCCGTTCCACACATCGCGTGCATCGGCGGCTACCCTGTCGGTGGTCGGCCGGTGTCAGCTCGACTCCGGTTTTCCGCCGCCCGGACGTCCATCATGAAGCGCGCGCTCTCCTGGCTCACCGGCCTCAACGTGATCTGGCCCCTGGTGTTCTTGGTCCTCTGGGAGCGGTCGCGCGAGCTGATGGGGCCCTTCGACGAGCAGAGACGAGGACTGGTGGCGCTGGACGAGATCCTCGTTCTCGCTGCGCCGTTCGTGTTCCTGCTCACCGTGGTGGTGGCCCTGGTTCTGTGCTGGCGGCTGCGAGCCTGGTGGAGGCTGGCGCTGCACTCGGTCCTGCTCCTGGTGGCCGCACTCTTTGCGATGGTCGTCCTCCTGGAGTGCTGGATCCCGTTGGCGCCGGTCCCCTATGTGTTCTAGTCTTGCGTTTGACAGCCTCGAAATATATCGATAGTTATCGAAACAAAGAGGCAGTCATGGAACACTCCACACTCATCACCTTCTTCAAGGCGTTGGCGGATCGCAGCCGCCTGCGCATCGTTGGTTTGCTCGCCCATCGGCCCCACAGCGTCGAAGAGTTGGCGACCGTGCTCGAGCTGCGCGCGTCCACCGTGTCGCACCACCTGGGTAGGCTGGTCGATGCGGGGCTCGTGCGAGCGTCGGTCGAGGGCCACTACCACGTGTACGCGCTGCAGGCCGACGTGATCCAGGAGATGGCGCGGTCGATGTTGTCCACCGGTACGCTCGTGGATCCCGCCACCATCAGCGGCGATCCCTACGAGCAGAAGGTCCTCGCCGCCTTCCTCGATGCCCAGGGTCGCCTGAAGGCGATCCCCGCAAAGAGGAAGAAGCTCCAGGTGATCTTGCGCCACGCCCTGCGCCTCTTCGAGGTCGACGGGGCGTGGAACGAGGTGGAGGTCAACCGACGCCTGAAGCCCCTGACCGACGACGTCGCCACCATCCGTCGCGGGTTCATCGACTACGGACTGATGAAGCGCGACGCGGCCGGACGTCGGTACTGGAGGGTGTGAAGGCAGCGGTCGGACACGCGCGAGAGTTCTTGGGGTCGGGCCCGATGTCGCCTCTGTGACAACGGTCTCGGCCCCCGCGACCTGATCCAGCTGGACATACCTGCTCGCCAGGGCCCGTCGCCTAGCCGCCGAGGGCGACACGGCCGGCTGCATCGATTCGATCGAGGGGGCCTCGGCCGCGAGTGGACCCGAGGCGGCGCTGGCCCAAACCAAGCAGGATTTCGCCGCGAATGGAGGGGAACCCGAGGTCACCGAGCCCTGACGCGTGCTCGGGGACTAGGCGTGCGAGGGTCGTCACCATCCCGGACGCGGCCCGCAAGGCCGCTCGCCAATGCCGTCGTCACCGCGTGCAAACCCTGCTTTCCCTTGGCCACAGCGGTCTGGCCGGCAATATGGGCGGCAGCAGCCCGGGAGATCCCATGCTCTGGTCCGCGATCCTGTCTTTCGCCTTGTTGGTGGCGCCCGTATTCGCCCAGGATCCTTGCGATCAGCCGGAGTGCCCCATCGTCGACGACGTCGCGACCGTCCTCGACGCTACCGAGATCGCCGGAAAGGGACCCGCCCAGCCCCTCTTTGCCCCCTACGACGATGTCGAGGAAGAGGTCCTGAAGCTGCTGGACCAGGCCAGGGAAGAGGTGGTGATCGCCCACTACAACATCCGCCGCGAGTCCATCCTGAACAAGCTGATCGAGCTGCACCAGCGTGGCGTCAAGGTGCGGGTGGCGGTGGACAAGACCAACGCGGGCCGGGAGTGGAACACCGGCGACGACCTGATGGAACAGGCAGGCATCGAGGTGCTGCGCACCAAGCCCTCGGGCAAGCGCTCCCTGATGCACCTCAAGGTCTGCGTCATCGACCAGGAAACGGTCATGACCGGCTCGTACAACTGGAACGCCACCGCGGCCCTGGCGAACGACGAGAACATGCTCGTAGTCCGCGACACGGATCTGGCTGGGGCCTACCGCAACGAGGTCCTCGAGGTCCTCGGCGACGGCGACTCCCCGTTCAACGGCGGCAGGATCAACGAGTTCTTCGAGCTGCACTTCGCTCCGGACGAGCGGCTCGACTCCGTGCTGGCGACCCAGATCCGCAAGGCCCAGGACAGCATCGACATCGCCATGTTCGGGCTCACGGACCGCAAGGTCCAGAAGGAGCTGATCAAGGCCCTCGAGGGCGGCGTGCAGGTGAACATCGTCACCGAGCAGAAGATGGCCAACAAGACCGCGCTCGACGACAAGGTCGAGCAGGCAGGCGCCAACGTGGTGCGCGCCGCCAACAGGGTGGGGCCCTACTCAGCCATGCATCACAAGTATGCGGTGGTCGATGGCAAGCGCTTGATCACCGGGGCCACCAACTGGACCAAGAACGGTACGCGCTACTCGGACGAGGACATCCTGGTGGTGGAGTCCGAAACGCTGGCATTGCAGTATCAGGACAACTTCCAGGACCTGCAGCATGTCTACGGCGGCATCGACAGCCCCTCGGACCGTGAAGCTGCGCCCGTGATGTTCCACGCCGAGCACGACGCTACGGGGTGGGGCGACCGGGTGTTCGTGGTGGGCAACGATCCGGCCCTGGGCAACTGGGATCCCTACCGGGGTGTCGAGCTGAAGACCTCCGACGATCTCTTCCCGGCCTGGGCCGGCCACCTCCGCCTTCCCGCGGGGGCGAACGTCGAGTACAAGTTCGTCACAATCAAGGCCGACGGCTCCGTCGAGTGGGAACCGGGGGCCAACCGCGGCATGCACGTGCCCGACTCCGGCCGTGCCACGGTCATGGCGGGTGAGTACGGCGACACCACCGTCAACTGGACGCCGGCTGGCCACGTCGACCAGGCCGTCACCATCCCCAGCTACCTCGTGCGCCAGAGCGACGGCTCGTACTCCTCGCCGGGTGGGTTGGTGTACGGCGCCGACCTGTCGTTTGGCAATCGCGCGGCCCACGTCCTCGACCACTTCGAGGAATCTGCCGAGAAATCGAGCCAGGGCGTCTTCACCATCGGAAAGAACGACGTCTTCCCGATGATCGACGAAGCCTACGCCAAGATCGGTGAGGATCCTGGGCGCTACCACGCCGAGGATCAGGGCAAGCGCCAGGCCTACGAGGTCCCCATGGACGAAGTCATCGGCTACGTGGGTGGCCAGGAAGGGAGCAACGCACAGGTCAGCACGCTGCGCGTGGTGCTGCAGAACGAAAACGAGATCGTCACCGCGTTCCCGGTCGAGCCATAGCGGCTGCCATGATCCGCTGGCGCGACGCCAGGCTGGGCGCACTCAGTACCGTGCCTCGGCGCGGGTGCAGTGCTTCGGCCACCGGGTTGGCGTGCGCCGGAGCTGTTCAGGCCGCCCCGTTGACGGCCGACACCACGTCTTTTCGGTCCCGGATGCGGACGGGGTGGTCGCTCTCCAGGAGGCCGAGAAGATCCTCTACCAAGCTGGGACGCAGGATGTAGTAGAGGCGCCGTGGACCGTCCGCGTGGGACGCGACCAGGCCGGCCTCGCGCAGGACCGCGAGGTGTTGGGAGAGGTTGGGCTGGACTACGTTCACCACCTCGTTCACCTCGGCTACGCTCCGCGGTCCTCCTCGGAGAACCTCGAGGACGCAGAGCCTCACGGGATGGGACACGGTGCGCAGCAGGCTGGCGCCATTCTCCCAACGTCGGATCGCCGTAGCGATGCTGGCCATGTTCGCTCCTGAAGGCGGGACGATTGAATATTACGTCGCGTATCAGGGGCCGGCCCGTGCGGGTTCTGGGCGCTGCAACCTAGCTCACAAAAACCCGTCGACATTGGACGATTCGGGCCAGCACGTGGCTTGGGCGGCCCGATTGATCAAGTTCTCTCGCTCAACGCACTCTTGGATTGGGCCGCTCGCCCGCGGCCCTCGTGGGTGCTGCCAGGACCGACCGCGTTGCCGCTCGGGTATCATGCACCCAACAGTCTCGGAGGAACCCTGCCATGCGTCTCTCGACACTCATCGCCCTCCCCCTCGCCATGCTGGTCGCCTGTCCGGGGCCCACGACCAAGGACGACACCGCGCCGCCCGAGGGCGACACGGACGCGGACTCCGACGCGGACACCGACACCGACACCGATTCAGACTCGGACAGCGACGCGGACACGGACACGGACACCGATCCGGATCCCTGCCCGGTGCTCTCCATCTCGGAGACCTCGCTGGTGTGGAGCGGGGTGACCCTCGGCGAGGCGATCGGCAAGGAGCTCACGGTGGGCAACGACTGTGAAGGTGAGACCTCCCTCGAGGTCGAGGTCGCGTTCGGCGCCGGCACCAGCTCCGCGTTCGAGGCAGAGCTAGGCTCGCTCTCGGTGGCCCCTGGCGAGTCCACCGTCCTCGAGGTCACCTTCACCGCACCGGACTTCGAGGTCCACACGGGGCTGCTCGACTCGAGCACCAACGATCCCACTACGCCCTCGGCCTCGGTCGTGTTGTCGGGCTCCGCCTCGGATGACCAGGACGGCGACGGCTACCCCTCCACCGACGTGGGGGGAACCGACTGCAACGACGCGGACGCCAGCATCAACCCGGGCGCTGAGGACGACTGGTACGACGGTGTGGACTCCAACTGCGACGAAGCCGACGACTACGACCAGGATGCCGACGGTCACCAGCACGCCGACCACGGTGG
>CAZVHW010000319.1:1885-8962 GCA_964626835.1 uncultured Enterobacterales bacterium | reverse complement strand
CAGGAGCGCATCCTGGCTGTCAACCGGGGCTGGGGATTGTGCCTGCATGAAGACCTCGTGCGTTCGGTTGCGAGTTCGGTGCCCGTTGCGCGGGCTGTCTCGTCTCCGCTATCGGTCGCACGGGAGTGGACTTGAGGGAGAAAGTGTCGAGATGCCCGACCAGGACGCAAGAGGCCGCCCATCGAGGGCGGCCGTTGCCAGAGAGGCCTTGGCTCCGCGTCTAAGACAGCCGCTCCACCACCCGCACCGAGCGGTAGCCGTCGGACAGGCCTGGCTCGGCACGCAAGACGGCTCGGTCCTGGACACAGAGCATGCTGGTGTGGCTGGGGCCCAGTGGGACGACGTCCCCGACGGAGAGGTTTCGCATCTCGCCCAGGGTGAGGCTCACCCTGGCCAGCTCGGCTCTCACTTCGACTCGCATGTCGAGGGCGCGCTCTCGCAGCACCGCTGGGTCCATCGGTGGATCCTGGCCCAGCCCACGCCCGTTGAGGGGGGAGAGGTTGGCCGGAACGGGTACGGTGATGAGCAGCGTGCCGAAGTTGACGTCGCCAGAGCTTGTCTCCACGCGTGCTCCGATGGCGGGTTCCTCGCGCAGATCCGGAGTGATGAAACGTCCGTGCGTCGACAGCTGGCCGATGCGGAAGCGCGTCCCGCTGGGATCCGGCCAGTGGGAGTTCAGGCCCGTGAGTAGATCCGAGACCACACGACGGGCCACTCGCATCTCGAGATCGGTGATGGGGTGCTTGGCCCTGTAGTACATGCCCGACTCTTCCCCGTCACCGAGCATGCAGCCCATGATGCGGCTCAGGAGCTTGCCCGAGATCAGGATGAGGCCGGGCTGGCTCGACGCACCGTTCGAAAAGGTGGCGAAGATCGAGGGTTCCTTGGGGCGGTGTTCTTCCATGAACGTGAGCAATGGCTTGATACGTATCCCACGCGCGCGGACGCGGAAGTCACCGCCAGCGCGGCTGCCGAGGCTGCGCTGCAGGGTCCGCGCGGCGACCCTTAGGGACTCCTCGAGGTCCGGGACCGCCTTGGGCGTGTCCTTCTCCGAGGAGGCGAGCATGGAGAGCACGGAGTTCATGGAGTCTCCTGAAGGCTACTGCACGACGAACTGGGTGAAATAGACGCGCTCGACGCGGTCCGGGCGAAGGATACCGTTGATGCGGACCAGGAAATCGTCGTGAAGCCGCATCTTTCCGTTGGAGCCTTCCAGCTCGGCCCAGCTGTAGTCGCTGGCCACGGTCAGGATGGCGTCCCTCAGCTGGGATTGTCGGGCCTCGGCCTTTGCCACGGCATTCGCCGAGCCCTCGATCTGGACCTCGACGCGTAGCAGGCGACCGCCGCCGCTGCCCCTGAGGTTCACGTGGAGCTCGCCAAGGGAGAGTATGGTCCCATCCTCGACGGCGGCCTCGTCTTCTTCCACTTCGCCATCCGCGCCGGCTTCCACCTCGGCTGCCTCGACGTCGGCGTTGTCTCCGGGGACGAAGAGGGAAGCGGCATAGCCGGCTCCACTGCCGGCGAGGAACAGGGCGAGGGCCAGGATGGCAAGCCTCCCGCGACGGGGGCCGCTCGGGCTTTCTTCCTCGACCTCGACCTCGATCTCGGCGGGCTCATTCCTGGGAGCCATTCGAGCCTCCTTGCAGCCCGTCCACGGCCTCGAGGGCCGAGTAGGCATTGCGCTGGTCGGACTGGATTACGATCTCCACCCGCCTGTTCCAGTCCGATGAGTCGTACCGGGTGGTGTCGGCGGGCCGGTAGTGGCTGTATCCGCGGGCCTCGAGGCGCTCTCCGGCGATGGGGCCCTGGTTCTGTAGGGCGACGACCACGGCCACGGCGCGCTCCACAGACAGACCCCAGTTCTCGCGCTGGGTGCCCGTCGCGTCGGTGTGGCCCTCGGCGATGATGTTCACGGGTTCCTCGGCCACGGCGTCGGCCAGGTCCCCGATGAGGGCGTAGGCCGACGGGTGGATGCGCGTCTCGTTGGGCCCGAACAACACGTTCTCGTCCAACTGGATGCGGATCTCGGTGCGATTCTGGGTCATGCGAACCAGGTCGTCACTCAGACGCTCGGCCAGGGCTTCGCGAAGCTTGGCCGTTATCGGCTGCACGTCGTCGTTGCTCTCTGGATCTTCGGCCCATGGGGTGGCCATGTCCTCGTCGTTGGACAGCTGCACGTTGAAGTTGCCCATGGACAGGGCCTCGCGGATGGACTCCAGGACCGCGTTGAGGCGGACCAGGTCGTCGAAGTTGGCCATGGCCAGGAGCATGACGAAGAAGGTCAGCAGCAGGGTCACCATGTCCGAGTAGGTGACCATCCACGCCGGTGCGCCAGCAGCGGGGGGCGGGGCTGTCTTCTTGCGCCGGGCCACGAGGCCTCCACGAGTTTGGTTCGAGCACCGTATCGGTCAGCACGGTGTGGGCTTTAGCGGAAAATGCCGACACCTCGGGTTCTCGACGGCTTGTATCAATGACACACCCCAGCCGGGGCCGGGGTGTGCGTTTGGGTGCGATTGTTGTCGCGGGGGGTTCGTTAGACGAGGTTCACGAGCTCCTGCAGGGTCTCGTCAGCGGTGGAGATGACGCGGGCTGCCGCCTGGTAGCCACGCTGGGAGGTGATCATGGCGACGAACTCGTCCTCCAGCTCGACGTTGGAGGCCTCCAGGGCGTAGGAGTAGAGGTCACCACGGCCGCCGGTCCCGGCAGCGCCGAGTGCTGGGTCGCCCGAGGCGGAGGTGGCCCTGTACAGGGTGCTCCCCATGCTCTCGAGGCCCGCCTGGGCGGTGAAGGTGGCCAGGACCACCTGTCCTAGGTCGATCTCCTCACCGTTGGTGTAGGTTCCGGTGATGGTACCGTCGGTGGACACGGTGATCTCGGTGAGCTCGCCCATCGGGTAGCCATCCTGGGCGATGGTGGACACGGCGGAGTCGCTTCCGCTGAACGTGATGGCGCCGTCGTTGGCGTCACCGGCCGTGTCGAGGCCGAACTCGAAGACGAAGTCCTGAGCCTCTGCACCGTTGCCGAAGGTCCAGGAAGTGGTGGAGGAGGTGTCCACCTGGGTGAAGTCGGTCAGCTCACCCTCGGAGTCGAAGGTCAGCGTGCCCGAGGCCACCAGGAAGGGGTAGTCTTCATCGCCGGAAGTGCCTGTGGAGTCCACCATCTCGGAGCCATCTACCAAGACGTAGTAGGACCACTCCGAGTCGCCGGTGCGCTCGTAGGCCATGGTCACTTCGTGGGCCTCGCCCAGGGAGTCGTAGACGGTGATGGAGGTGGTGAAGTCCGCGTCGTCCAGGGTGTCCCAGTCGTCGCCGGAGGAGGTACCGTCGAACGTCGCGCTGGAGAGGTACTCGGTGTCGTACTCCGCGTCCGTAGACAGGTTGGCGCTCATCGTGACGGTCGTGGTGGCCGAAGCCATGGCCGGATCGGACGAGATCAGCAGGTCGTTTACCGAGGTCGAGAGGACGCCATCCGTTGCGTTGTAGCCTTGCAGGTTGTAGCCGGACGCGGTGACCAGGTAGCCGTCGTCGTCCAGGTAGAACTCGCCGGACCGGGTGTAGAAGGTCTCGTCTCCGTCCTCCACGACAAAGAAGCCGTTGCCGCTGATGGCCATGTCGGTGGCGCTGCTGGTGGCCTGCATGGAGCCCTGCCCGAACAGCGTCGCCACCGTGTTGAGGCCCGAGCCCGATCCGATGGTGGACGAGCCCGAGAGGGTGGAGGTGTTCTGGGGCATGTAGTCCGCGAAGCTGGCTCGCGAGGCCTTGTACCCGTAGGTACTCATGTTGGCGATGTTGTCGCCGATGACGGAGAGGGCGGTGCTTTGCACGCCCAAGCCCGAGGCGCCGGTGTTGAGGGTGGAGAAGAGGGACATGTTTCCTCCTTCGCGCCGAGGCGCATTGGTCCTGTCGTCTAGGATTCTTCGGTTGGGCCAGGTAGGTTGGGTTGGGACGAAGGGTCTCTCAGAGACCCTAACTAGGCAGTCTCGCTGCCATCGTCGTCCTCGTCGGTCGTGTCTTCGCTCGAATCCGCTTCTTCAACGCGGATGATGTCGCCGAGGCCGAGCTCGACGCCGTCGATCTCCGGGATTGGAGATCCGCTCTCGTAGTTCATGGTGTCGATCACCCCGTGCACCATGGAGTAGACGGTGACGCTGTCGCCGTCGGTGTTGGTGGCTTCGACCTCGAAGGTGTAGAGGCCTTCTTCGGCGGTCCCACCCGAGGTGACCTCGCCGTCCCAGGTGAAGCTACCCTCGCCCTCGCTCAGGGCGCCCAGGCTGGTGGAGTAGACCACCGAGCCATCCTCGTCCATGATGTTCAGCGTGGCGCTGCTGGCCTCGCCTTCGCAGTCGTAGAGCAGCTCCTCGTTCCCCGAGCCGGCGTAGGTGAATTCGTCGCCGTAGGCCACGACTTCCTTGCCGATGAGCTGTGTCATGGCTGCGTTGTTCATGGAGCTGGTGGCTGCGTAGAGGGTGTCGAGGTTGTCGTTGACACCCATGAGCTCCTCGAGGGAGCTGAACTGGGCTAGCTGCGCACAGAACTCTTGGCTGTCTTGCGGATTGAGGGGATCCTGGTTCTGCAGCTGTGTGATGAGTAGGTTCAGGAAGGTGTCCTGATCCAAGTCGGACTCGCCGTAGGTAGCCGTGGTTTCGGTCAGTTCGCTGTAGCTTGCTGCGTCGCCGATTGTGACACTCATGTTTTACCTCGAACACCCGTATCGGTAGCGGATCTCCGACCTTGAGAACAATCCCGGTTGGATGATCGCGTCGCGTCGCGACATCAGACCAGGTCCTCTTTGTCGCCGCCGATGGGCAGGTAGATCTCACCCTTTTCGCACAGCTCCAGCGCCAGGGAGGCGATCTGGGTCTGAGCGTCGTCCACCACGGAGCGGCGGATGGGGCCGATGTTCTCCAGGGCTTCGCAGATGTCGTCTGCGGCTCGGGAGGAGAGGTTCTTGAAGAAGCGCTCCCGCGTGCGAGCCTTGGCGCCCTTGAGTGCCCGCACCAGCTCTTCGCGGTCCACTTGCTTGAGCAGGGCTTGGATACCGCGGTCGTCCAGGTCGGCCAGGTCGTCGAAGACCACCATGCGTCGCCTGAGGGCTTGCGCCAGCTCGTCGTCTTCGTCCGCGATGGCGCCCAAGACGCGTTCGTTGCGTTCCTTCTTCATGTTGCCGAGGGTGCGGGCGGTGCTCTCCACGCCGCCTACGGGGAGGTGGTCCACCCGTCCGCCGAGCACCGAGCGGATGGAGCCGCAGATGTCGTCCGCCAGCTCGCCGGGAATGAAGCGGAGCTTTGCCATCCGGCGGGTGATGTCCGGCACCAACTCTTCGTCGAGATGGTGCATCACCCCTGCGGCGTTCGTTGGGCCCATGAGAGCCAGGGCGGCAGCTTGGGTTTGCAGGTGCTCGTCCCGAAGAAGGGCAGCCACCGACTTGGCGGGCAGGTGCTCGACGAAGGACTCGAACTCCACGTCCGTCCGGCGGTATACGTTCTGCAGCACTTCGTCCCGGCGCTGCTCGTCCAGCAGGTCAGGGAGGACGTTGCGGATGTACTGAGGCCCGCTCGAGGGCATCAGGCTGACATCGTGCAAGGTGCGGATGAAGCCCTGGACTACCTCTTCGATCACTTCCTGATCCACCAGCTCGATGGAGGCCATCGCGAGACCGACGGCTTGGAGCTCGGTTGTCTCGAGTCGCCGAAGGATCTTCTTGGCGACGTCCTTCTCGAGGTACATGACCAGGATCGCGGCGCGCTGGATGCCCGTCAGTTCCTGGGCTTCGGCTGGAGCGGTTGACATGGAGTCCTCGATGAAGCGGTGAGCGAGCCGTTGAATGCGTCGGAGTGTGTCAGATCTGCATGTTCATGATCTGCTGGTAGGCGTCCACGACCTTGTCGCGTACGCTGACCATCGTGCGCAGGGTGATGTCCGCTTCCTGCAGGGCGATCATGGTGCCGTGGATGTCTGGGGTCTGCCCCGCTGCCAGCTCCGCGAGCTTGTCATCCGCCTGGACCTGGGACTCGTTGACCGAGTCCATGGCGGATTGAAGCGTGTCGGCGAAGCTCTGGCCTTCGGTGGCGGGCCGCTGTCGGGCGGCAGACTCGAGCTGGGCTTGCCAGGCGGTGCCGGTGACGCCCGTGATGGGAAGCGTGGACATGGTTACCTCCCGATACCAAGGGCTTCGTTGGCCATCTGTCGGGTGGTCTCGACCACCTTGGTGTTGGCCTCGAAGCTGCGGGCCGTGCCCATGAGGTCCACCATCTCCTCCATCAGGTTGATGTCGGGGTAGGCGACGTAGCCGTCTTGGTCGGCATCGGGATGGCTCGGATCGAACACCATGACGGGTTCGGCACCGTCTTCGATGACCTCGGCGACCACGGGCTCGGACATGGCTTGCTCCAGCATGTTCCCGAAGGGATTGACCTGCCGGGCCTCGAAGACCGGGAGCTTGCGTTGGTAGGGTCCGCCTTCCTCGGTGCGAGTGGTCCGGGCATTGGCCATGTTGGAGGCGATGGTCTGCAGCCTGACGCGTTGGGAGGTCAGGCCGGAGGCCGAGATCTGAAATGTGTCGAGTAGGTTCATGGGTCCTCCAGACACGCTCCCAATCGGTCGGCGGCGGGAGGACTTTAGTCCTGGCGGTAACTTTCTCGGTGCGGAGCTGCCGAACAGGCGCGGCGCACGATGAGTCCGCTAGGCGCGTCGGTGGAGTCGTTGGCTCACGTGGTTGGACCGCAGCTGTCCGTAGCCGCGGATTCCCCTACGCTGCCGACCGAGCGTGGCCAGGTCGTCGCCGACGCGAGCCAAGCCCTCGCTCACCACTCGATGAAGGACCTCGACCCCGCGCATGAGCTGTTCGCGCTGATCCTCGTCCAGTAGGGGGCCGATCTCGCGAGCGCGCAGCGCCAGGTCCTTGACCACCTCGATCTCGAGGGTCTCGTCCTCGGAGCTCGGGGTGAGCGCTCGCTCGAGGTCCGAGCACCACCGTGCGAAGTCGCTCATTCCTCACCCTCGATGGCCTCGGTCCAGGTCTCGAGGAGGCTCTCGGTGACACGTAGCACACCGCGGATTGCCGCTGCGTCCTTGAAGG
>CAZVHW010000319.1:0-1875 GCA_964626835.1 uncultured Enterobacterales bacterium | reverse complement strand
AGAGATACAGGCGGTTCAGTTGCGAGGAGAGATCGGGGGCCGAGGCGTGGTCCAGCGAGAGAATCAGCTCGCTAAAGACGCTCCTCACGAAGGCGAGATGCTCGCGAAGGTCTCTGTAGTCTTCGCGTTGCAGAGCCTCGAGGGCCTGACCTTCACGCTCGAGCGCGGTCTCCATCAGCAGGAGCAGCAGGGTCTCCTTGGGCGCTGTCTCGAGGGCGGTGGTCTTGTATTGATGGAGGCCCCTCATGCTGTGCTCCTGGCGGGTTCGGTGCTCGGATTGGGTGGGGTGGCGGGTCTGTCTAATCGTCGTCGTCGCTGAACAACGCCTCGAGATAGCTGCTGGTGGCCTCGAGGATACCGAGGGTGACCTCCATGGCTTCGTACTGGGAGCGCAGCCGCTCCTCGTAGCGCTCGATGCGGGCCTCGTAGTCCTCGATCTGGCCTTCGAGGTCGTCGATGCGGCTGTCCAGGGAGTCGTAGCGCACCTGCAGTGTTCCGGTGTCGGTGTCTGCGTAGACGTCGATGACACCCGGCACTTCGTCGCCCAGGTCGTTGGTGTAGCCGTCCAGCATGATGTCGGCGAAGCCGCCATCGGCGGTGAACATGGCCTCCACCTGGTCGAAGTCGTTGGCGAGGGCGTCGGTGAAGACGTCCTCGTCCAGCTCCATCGTTCCGTCACTGTCCAGCGAGATCCCGAAGCGGGACAGCGCGTCGAATTGATAGTCGCTGTCTGCGTATGCGTCCGTGACATCCTCGTATATGTCCGTGACCGCCGAGGCGAGCCCCGAGGCCACGCGCTGTACGGTGCTCTCGCCCACGAACTCCCCCCGGATGTCGTCGTCGTAGTTGTAGACGCTGTTGGTGTCGATGTAGTCCTGGACCTCGTTGTAGGCATCCACGAAGGTCTGCACGTTGGCCAGCATGGTCTCCGTGTCTTGAGTGACCGCGACCGTGACTGGGGCCGTGGTTTCCTGGGTCAGGGTGAGCTCGAGGCCGGGGACGGCGTCCGAGACGATGTTCGAGTCCGAGGCGATGGAGATGCCGTTGATGGTGAAGTTGGCGTCCTGCGCGGCCTGGGTCTCGGTGAAGGTCGGGACGGTGCCCGTGCCGTAGGTGGTCCCCGCCGTGAAGTCGATGGTGTTGTCTTCACCCGTGTCTTCGCCCACCAGGACCAGCTGGTAGGGCTCGGTGTCGGAGCCGTTGTTGATGATGTAGGCCGTCACGCCCTCGACACCGTCGTTGATCGCGGTCGCCAGGTCTTGAAGCGTTGTTTCGTCCGACTCGAGGCTGATCGTCACCGGGTCGTTGGTGCCGTAGGTGATCGTGTAGTCACCGTACGCGATGGTGTCGTCCGCGTCGTAGTCCGTGAAGGAGTCGGTGGAGACCTCCATCTCCGAGGTGGCGAGCTGATCCACCTCGATCGAGTAGGCTCCCTCGATGGCCTCGCCCGTTGCGGCGGCCATCACCGTCGTCTCGTCGCTGGAGCTGGCGGTGTAGGCCCGGAAGTCGGTGGACTCGTTCAGCGTCTCCAGCGAGGTGCGGAGGTCCTCGAGGCGGCTCATGAGGCCCGAGATCTTCTCTTGCTTGTCTTCGTACTCGGAGACCTGGTCCTCGAGGCCTTCCTTGGGCAGGGAGTACACTGCCACCAGCGAGTCGATGATGGAGCTGGTCTCCAGGCCCGAGACAATTCCGTCTACGGCGATGGTCATGGCTAAACTCCGGGCCCTCGAGAGGATCTACTTGATAGAACGGTCCCGAAGCCGGGACCTTTAGGAAAGAACGGCGCCGGGCCCGAATTGGGCCCGGCGAGGGGCTGGGGGCTAGCCGAGCAGGCTGAGCACCCCCTGGTTCATGCCCTTGGCCTGGGCGAGGACC
>CAZVHW010000318.1:8301-9010 GCA_964626835.1 uncultured Enterobacterales bacterium | reverse complement strand
TCTGGACGAGCTTGCGAGCGATGGATAGCCCCAGGCCCGTGCCTTCTCCCTGTGGCTTGGTGGTGAAGAAGGGCTCGAAGATGCGCCCCCGCTGCTTTTCGGAAATGCCCACCCCGTTGTCGATGAGGACCACGGTTGCGCCCGTGGTGCTGCAAGATACCCCCAAGATCAAGCTCGGATCGCTGACCTCGCCGACCGCGTCGAGACCGTTCTGGACGAGATTGGTCAGGACCTGCTGCATCGCGACGGGGTTTCCTCGCAGGATGGGAAGATCGGGCCCAATGCGGAGCTGGAAGTCCACACCGAGCTTGCGGGCCCGGGGGTAGAGAGCCTCGTAGGTTGCGCGGACAGGCTGTTCGACCGCGAATGGCTGGTCCCAGTCACCTGGACGCTGGACGAGGCCACCCACAGCCCGCAGGACCTGCTCCATCTGCAGGGCTTGTTCCATGAGGAGGCGGTGTAGATCGACCGCCTTGCTGTCGGATGGATCGGGTCGATGGAGTTGCAACAGGCTCTTGATGGCGAAGAGAGGCTGCTTGAGCTCGTGGACGAGGGTTGCGGACAGGAGACCGAGCTCGGCGAGCCTGCCTACCTCCATCCAGGTCGCAGTGGAATCGGTGGGGCTCCCGTCGCTGCTCACTCTACCTCCACGACCCGGTTGTCGACGGTGACCTGGGCGTAGTCACGCGTGCCAAGCTCCATCAGGATT
>CAZVHW010000318.1:0-8291 GCA_964626835.1 uncultured Enterobacterales bacterium | reverse complement strand
ATGTCCGCCGCGCTGGCGCGCAGCGTGTAGGTGTCATTGTCCACGACCAAGCCCTCCTGGTTGCGGGCGTTCCAGTAGAGGGACTCGCTATCGGCGCTGGCCTCGGACCAGTATCGTGCCACCTCGTCACCGGACGCGTCGAGTACCTCGAGCAGCCAATAGATGGGGAAGCTGGTGGCCGCGACCTGCACCTCGACCTGATCCGATTCGTCCCCACCTCCCGTCTCGTCACCGTCCGGTCGGAGGACCGCAGTGTCCACGGGACAGTTGGCGACGTCGGGCGCGGAGTCGCTGACCGCTCCGAGACCGACTTCGAAGCTGGCTGCGCTACCGGACCAGTCACCCGAGAGCCGGTTGCCGGCATCGTCTCGGACCTGATCCGCGAGTTCGATCCAGTACTCGTCTGCGCCTAGGTCCACTTCTTGGACGAGGGTGATGCTCAGCTCGTCGGTGTCGCTGTCGAAGGCCAGTTCGTCGACTTCGAGGTCGCCGCTGCTGTCGCTGACGGAGATGTTGCCGATGGTGATGCTGGCGGAGCGGATCGGTTCGCTGAAGCGCACCCTGAGTGTGTCCGTGATCTCGTCGGTAGTGCCGATGGGGTCGACCTCCAACACCACCGGCGAGTCATCATCAGCCTGCACGATGATGTCGGCTGTCCCCAGGGCCACCGACGCATCGCGTCCAACGAAGACCGTGCTGGTGCCGCCGTGGACGCCCGTTTCCACCGACCACTCGAACTCTCCAACGCCCGAGCCGTCCAAAACGAGCTCGATACCCTCGCCGCTCCGTGTGAGGGTCGCGCTGGGATCGATCACACCCAGGTCCGTTCGCAGCAAGAGCGTACCGTAGGCGGACACGTCACCTGCGCAGTCGAAGGCTTCGACGTCCACCGTGGTGATCCCATCGGTGCTGCTACCCACGATCCGGACATAGTCCTGTGGCACGACCGTCACCGGCCCGGCTGGCTCACCGTCGGGTTCGGCGACCCAGGCGACGACCGAGTCGTGGTCGCCGCAGCCATGGTTGTCGAAGACCACCAACTGCACCGGGACCGCAGCTTGCTCGGTCCAGTCCATCGTGATGATCGAGAGCGGCGTGCGGTATTGATTACCCAGGCTATCGGCGAAGTGGTAGCCGTCAATGCTGCCCGTGCTGGTGCTTCCGCTGCCGTCCAGCATGGCGGTGACGGTCCCCGAAGACAGGCACATGACCGGCTCGTTGCTGCCATCTACGGTGAGGGATGCCTCGATGGTACCGCAGTCGGGATCCAGCGCGTCTAGTGGCTCGTAGCTGCCAGAGATGCTGACCGTAGAAGCCTCGGCGTCGAGGCGTTCGCTCACGATCGGCGTGTCAAACTGCAGAATCGCGGTGGCGACGCCATCCTGGAAGGACTCTAGCTCGACATCGGGGGCGCTGCCCGTCGAGGTGGTCAGGTCCACCACCTCGTCGAAGGAGAGCGCGGTGTTGCCGTAGGCGTCTTGGGCGGTGACGGTGACCGAGAGGTCGTCGCCCAGAAACACCCAGGGCGTCACAGGCTCGATGTCCAGGATTGAAGGCTCTGCGTGCTGGACGTCGAAGCTGGGGGAAACCCCGAGCTCGTCTCCAGTCGTGCTGTCCGAAGCGGTGACCACGTCACCCTCGAGGGCACCCGTGATGAAGGCGGTGACCTCGGCCAGCCCGTCTGTGTCGAGCTCGACGCTGGAGGGGTCCAGCGTGCCCGTGGTGTCCACGAGGTCGAGGACCGTCGGGGTGACGGCTTGAACCGTATACGGATTGTCGTAGTCGTCGTAGGCCTGCAGCCCGAAGTTGAAGCTGGACCCGGCGACCTGAGGCCCGCTGGGTGTGTCGAGGTCGACGACGGCGAGTACGCCGTTGGTCACGTCGAAGGGGTCGGTGACTGCGCTGATGCCTGGGGCAAGGTCGTCATTGATGACGGTGATGGTCTGTTCGTCTGCGGCCAAGGTGGCGATGCAGTCGAACTCCCAGCCCTCGGCGGTCGGCACCGTGGGTTCGCAGTCGATCTCGCCAGCGGAGCCCGTGAAGGTGTAGACGTAGCGAGTCGGATCGGTTTCGATGGAGTTGCCATGCTCGTCCTCGACCTGCACCTCGAGCGTGAAAGGGATGCCCGCAGCGTAGGGGGAAGGCTCCTGGACCAACAGGAAGCGGTTCACGTCACCAGTGATCACGTTGAACTCTCCGGACTTGCCTTCCAGACCGTCATCTCCCTCGGCGGTGATGGTGTCGTCCTGGCCGGCCGTCACTGGCTTGGCCCAGCAGATCTGGTATCCCTGCTCGAAGCCGGGGCAGCTGTAGTTGGGGAAGATGTCCCCCAAGCCGCCAAGTTCGTCGTACAGGCTGACGTCCAGTGGGCCCTTGGTTTTCTCTTGCCAGTCTTCACCATAGTCCGTGACCGTGTTGCCGAACTCGTCCAGTGCCGTGATGCTCACGTACAGGGGATCGACCCCGGCCACGACCGTCCCCGGGAAGACCTCGACGTCATAACGTACGGGCTCTGCGGGCAGGACCTCGAAGGGCGCCGAGGTGCCCGGAGCGCTACCCGCAGCGACCAGCGTGTTTTCGGGGCAGTCTTCGTTGGTGGCTCCCGTGACCGCCACGTCGATGATCGCCGATCCCACCAGATCCAGGCTGGTGGAGAACGTGCCGCAGGTCTCGTAGACCACGACCGTCGCTTCGAGATCGGAGATCAACACCTCGGATGCGTCGACCGCCCTCAGCTCCACGGAGAATTCCTCCCCCGCTTCGGTGTCGAAGCCCTCGTACGGCAGGTTGATCTCTATCTCGGAGAGGTTGCCTGGGATGATGCCGACGCGGGCGGTGCCGGGTTCGATGTCCGATCCGTCGTCGTAGGCGGCGAGCTCGAGGGAGAGCGTCTCTTCGGCGTGGCCGGTGATGGTGACCGTATTCTCCCGATCTTCCGAGGAGAGCAGGGTCCCCAGGATCACGTAGCCACCCTCGACTGACTCGATCTGGGCGGCGGCGAGTCCGTCGGCGGTGACCTCGAAATCGGACGGGGACTCCTCGCTGGTGATGGTCAGGACGATGTCGAGGTTTTGAACCATCGGCTCGCTGTAGGGATCCTGGAGCTCCATCCTGACATCGAAGGCTTCACTGACCGTGTAGTAGACCTCGTCGATGTCCAAGGCGAGGTGGTGCGCCATTGTGTCGGTGATCCAGAAAACCCTGGGCAGCTTCGTCACCGCGTCCGTAGGGGAGGTCACCGCGAGGGTGTACAGACCCACGGGAAGCCCTTCGGGGACCTCGGCTTGGAGCTCTTCGTAGCTCAGCAGCTCCACAGCTTCGAGGGGATAGCTGCCCGACTCGCCGCGCAGCTCGATGGCGAACTGCCGATCGAGGTGGGCACCTTCGTCTCGCACGTCCAGCTCCACCACGGGGTAGAAGTTCTCGCCGAAGACCTGGATGTCTTCGCTCTCACCGTTGTATGCCCAGTCCGGGACGACCGACGTGACCACCGGGTCGGGTAGCTTCGGCGCGCACGCCGCCGCGAGCAGCGCGAGCGAGAGTACCTGTGCATCGGGGAGAATACGCACGCATTCCTCGAGTGAGCGGGTGGGGGACGGCATCAGAAGAGTATCCGATAGCCTGGCAGGACCGCCACACCGCCCACGGGGCCGTCGTATCCGAGCGCGCCCTGGCGAGTTGCCGCCAGCAGATAACGAGCCTCGATCGACATCTCACCTACGCCGAGGCGATGGGAAAAGCCGACGTGGAGCGCCATGCCTGGCCCGCCGACGCCGACACCCGCGCTGCCTGGTCTATCCCCAAAATGCGTCTCGCTTCGGTACAGGAGGGTCACGAGCCCGGCGCCGATGTTGAAGGCGTTGAGACCCCGTTCGTGGCGTACGGTCCCCGCCAACACGATGGGCCAAAAGCTCGTACCGACAGTGATGGTCTCCCCCGTGGCGTCGTCGACGAACTCTTGCCGATCGGCGTAGTAGCCTACCGAGCCCCGCAGGAGTACCCACTCTCGCTGCTCGAACAACCGGCCCTCGACGTTGAGATCGAACATTGACGAGAAGATGGCTCCGAAGTTGCTGACGACACCACCAGACAGTCCGACGGCTCGCTCGAGCGGCCGCGGGAGGAGTTCGAGCTTCGTGGAACCGACCACCGCGCCCTCCTGGCCTTCGGCGCTGATCCGCACCGTTCCCGCCTTGAGCTCCCTGGGGGGGCGGTACCAAGCTTCGTAGGTGGCATCAGCGGTGGTTCGCAGCGCCCCGACCTCGCCTTCGGAGGCTACGACCCGTATGGTCTCGTCCGTGACCGCGTTGCCGTGGCGGTCCACCAGCCTGACGCGGATGCGAGCGACCGCCGAGGGCCCGGTGTGGAGCACGGCGGGGAGGGTGTCGATGAACACCTCCCGCACACGTCCAACCGAGATGGGGAGCTCGAACTCGGTGAGGAGATCGGGCTGGTCGAGCAGGATCGGTGCCGACTCGGAGCGTGGCAGGTACGGAGCGCGAGCGACCAGATCGAGGTACCGGCACTCGAGGATCTGGAGGATGTCCGGATCCGGGACCACGATCTCCAGTTTCGCCCAGCCTCGGTCGTTGGTGATGGCGGTGCCAGTGTGGCTTCCTACCGCGAGGAGAAGGTCCACACCGGGTAGCGGCTGTCCATGGCTGTCCATGGCGCGGCCATAGACGGGAAGGACTAGGCGCCCCGGTTCCTGAACGGGGATCCCGTGGCCAGTGGCGAGCAGCGCCACCGGCCCATCGCCAGCCACGCGTTGGAAGCGCGCCCAGATGCGGTCCGACCCGTGCCCGGCTGCCATCGCACCGTTGTACTCGCCCCGCAATGCCCCCCCTTCGATTCGCTCGACGCGCACGACGCCACGGTCAGCACCGACGCTGACCCGGTCCGCGGAGATGCGCTCGCCGAGCCGGTCCTCGAGGAGCACTTGGACCTGCGCGACGGGGAAGTCCGCGGAGAGGGCGGACGGGTAGACCCTCAGCAGGAGTCGATCGGGGATGCCCTCGCCCATAGGGAGCCGGGCGCGTGTCGCCGCCATGTTGCCGGTCAGTTCGCAGTCGACGCGCAGGTCCAGGTAGCTCTCGTCTTGTGGAGGAATGGGCACCAGGACATAGCGACCAGGCGCGTGAGACACGATCTCGCCCCCACCTTCAGGCGAGACGCTGCAGCGAGGAGACGCCCCGGACCAGGGCTGGCCCCAGGGATCGAGGGCGGCGAGATAGATGGGGGCCATCGGAAACCCCGGCGGACGAACGGGTGCTGTGAGGTGCTGCAGCAGCGGCTGGTTTTCACGGGATAGGTTGAGGGTGCTGCGCTGGTCGTTTCCCGTGGGATCTCGGATGGTGACCGAGGCCGTCTCTTCCCCCGGCCACGCCGATATGCTTGCGTAGGCGACGCCGCTCTCGTCCGCCTCGAAGGGCCCATAGCTTCGCTGCCCCACGTCGAGGGTCACCATTGCGCCCGGCTCCGTGCGAACCGGGATGCGTGGCTTGCCGACGATGCGGATTGGAACCCAAGCGGGTGGATGGTCGGGATACCGTCGGTCGTGGACGCCGAGCATGGCTACCCGTGGGTAGCGCTCATCGCCGAGCATGACGGTCACCTCGACAGCCTGCGGTGTGCTCGAGATCCCGAGCACCTCACCCTCGGAGATGGTGGCATGGACCATGGAAGGATCGGGCAGATCCCCCCCCTCGAAGGAGATGGTGAGCTCGCGCTCGGTGCCAGCGGTGACATCGAGCCTCACGGGACCCATGAGGACAGGACCCGGGAGCCGGGTGATGGGCACGCGAACGCGCTTGATCCCCCCCGAACCGGTACCAACCGTGAAGGTGACATGGCTCTTGGAGTCCGGAGGAGCCAGATAGGTGTAGCCGTACAGACCGTCCCGGATCCTGCCCTCGGCCAACTCGACCCGGCCTCGGTCTGCCGCAACCGTTGGGAGGGCCTCCACGATTGGCGCTCCGTCGCGGTGGAGCACTACAAACAGCCGATTGGGCCGGCCGGGGACGAGATCGCCGTCTGGGGCGACCAGCGAAACCTCCGCGCGGGCGGTGCGGATTGGCAGGGCCAGCAACAGGATCAGGAGGAAGCGGAGGACGTGGGGACTCACCATCCCATCCTATACCAGTGGCCGCGCCAGGCACGCCTACTGTCGGACTCCTAGTACTGCACTTCGAAGCTGGCGCTGGAGGGGGGCTGGGAGTCGCGTGTGACCAGCTTCTGATCTTCGGAGGTGCGTCCCAGGGGATCGCGTGAAACCACGTGGAGAGGGTTGTCACCTTCGTCGAGGGAAATAGCCGCCTCGAAGTGCCCTTCTGCATCGGCCACTACGGTGGTCCAGCGCCCCGATGCGCCCACTCGCACCTCGGCACCGGGGTCGGTGAGGCCGCGCACGGCGACTTCGGCATGCCGTGTGCGCGCACTCTCGGGCCACGCCACCTCGAGGAGCAGCGACTCTGGAATGGCCGCCACCTTCGGAGTGCCATCGGACAGCAGCAGCAGACGCTCACCCTGGGCCAGCGTGGCGACCTGTCCGATCCCGATGAGCTCGACGTCGCCATCGTGGGACTCGACAGCCATGTTGCCGCTCGGGTTGACGCCTACGGCGAAGGTGCCGTCCCGCCCAACCACCTCGCGGTCCCGATTGACGATTCCGACGCTTCCTCGCTCCGGCCGCACGGTGGCCTCGACAGAGCCGCCGTCAAGCTCCATGCGAACCCCGTCTGGCGAGACGTCGAGAATGCGAACCGAGCTGGCTTGGTCGACCGTGAGCGTGGAGCCACCCCCAAGGGCGAGGAACGCCCTGCCATTGGCATCGGTCTCGAGCCGGGAGCTGTGTTCGAGGATGAGCCCGGGTGCCACCGATTCGCGGGTACCCCGCTGGTCTACGTGGTGCACCGAACCCTCAACCGCCTGCACGAGCAGCGGCACGACTTCATCGCCGGGGAAAAGAACCTTGTAGCCCAAGAAGCCGACAACCAGAATGCAAACCACGGCAACGATGATGCGGAGGTTCTCGTTCATGTTCTAGCTCGAGCCTTGGGTAGAACGAGGATGGTGGGGCGCTGGGTGCTGGGTTCACCGAGGCGCCCACCGTGCTCGGCGAGGATGCGGCGAGCGACCCAGAGCGACATCCCAGCGGCGAACCAGTCGTCGCGATGTGTGTCCGTGGAGCTCGGCTTCATCCGCGTCATCCGCAACTCGACCTGTATCTCGTCGCCGTCGATGGAACCATGCACAAGGAGGGCGCCGCCACTGTCGAGCAACGCGCGCAGGCTGGTGAGAAGCTGGGTAAGGGCTTGTCCCATGGAGGCGCGGTCGGCATGAACGGGGAGCTCGCTGTTGGCGGGTTCATGGCGCAGGTCGAGTTCACGTTGCCGGAATGCAGGGCGCACGAGAGCGACCACGTCCGCCATGATGGTGTCGAGATCCAGTACGTCCAGCTCGCCGCGATCGACGCCCTTTCGGGTGAAAGCAAGGAGAGAGCGCACGATCTCGGTGCAGCGCTTGACCTGCTCCTCGATGGTCCCGAGGATCGCTGCGTCGGGCGTACCCGACCGTTTCTCGGCCAGTAGCTGGGTGAGTCCAAGGATGCCGGCAAGGGGATTGTTCAGCTCGTGCGCAAGCCCCGCACCCAGCTCCGCGACCGCTGCGAGCCGGCTGGAGTCCACCAGCTGGTCCTGGGCCTCTCGCAGCTCCCGCGTGCGCGCCTCGACGCGCTGCTGGAGCTCACGGTTGAAGGCCTCGATCTCCTCACGCTGAGCATGGATGCGCGAGGCGTCTCGTTCGAGCTGGGAGGACATCGTGTTGAATGCCAGGCCGAGCTCACCGAGCTCTCCTATGGGATCGGGCTGCACCTGCCGCCCAAGCTCGCCCTCACCCACCGCCCGTGCCGCGTCCCTAAGCTGCACCACGGGGCGGTGAAGCTTGTGGGCAAAGTGGAGACCCAGCGCGGCCGCCAAGGCGAAGGCCACCAGGCCGAACCAGCTCGCCCGCCACCGAATGTCTCGGCCGGGGGCGGTGGCGTGGGCGTAGGGCTCCGCCACGACCGCCAGCCAGCCCGTACCCTCTACGCGGGAGAATGCTGCCAGGACTTCCTCGCCTCCCGCAGAGACATACTTGAGCTCGGCGGAAGGGACACCGTCGAGGAACCACTGGAAGTGCTCGGGCTCCACCAGGCTCTCGCCGCTGCGGGCGAAGGGTCGTCCAGCCTCGTCGAGCATGGCGACCTCTGTGCTTTCGGAGGTCAAGGTGTCCAGTCGGTTGACCAGGGGCTC
>CAZVHW010000317.1:0-9045 GCA_964626835.1 uncultured Enterobacterales bacterium | reverse complement strand
GGTCGTAGTCGCTGGCACCGTCGCAGTCGCTGTCCACGCCGTCGTACCAGGTCTCCGTGATGCTGGGATTGACCGTCGCGTCGTAGTCGTCGCAGTCTGTCCCGCCATACAGGTCGGAGTCGTAACCGTCCAGATCCTGGTCGTAGTCGGACAACCCGTCGCAGTCGGAGTCGACGCCGTCGTACCAGACCTCCGCGGCTCCGTCGTTCACCGAAGGATCGGTGTCGTCGCAATCGGTGCCGCCGTAGGTATCGGCATCGTAGCCGTCCATGTCCTGATCGTAGTCGGACAACCCGTCGCAGTCGGAGTCGACGCCGTCGTACCAGGTCTCCGAGATGCCAGGGTTGACGCTCCAGTCGCCGTCGTCGCAGTCCGCTCCACCGTAGGCATCGGCATCGTAGCCGTCCAGGTCTTGGTCGTAGTCGGACAGGTCGTCGCAGTCGGAGTCGACGCCGTCATACCAGGTCTCCGAGACGCCGGGGTTGACCGTGGCATCGGTGTCGTCGCAGTCACCTCCCCCATAGAGCTCGTAGTCGTAGCCATCGTAGTCGCGGTCGTAGTCGGACAGCCCGTCGCAGTCCTCGTCGATGCCGTCATACCAGATCTCGCTCACGCCCGGATTGACGCCGCTGAGCGTGTCGTCACAGTCGGTTCCGCCGTAGACGTCGGACTGGTAGCCATCGCCATCCTGGTCGTAGTCGTCGCCCCCATCGCAGTCCGAGTCCACACCGTCGTACCAGGTCTCGGACGCACCAGGGTTGACCGCGGCGTCGGTGTCATCGCAGTCGGTGCCGCCGTAGACGTCGATGTCGTAGCCATCGTAGTCGCGGTCGTAATCGGACAGCCCATCACAGTCGGAGTCGAGCCCGTCGTACCAGATCTCGCTGGCGCCCGGGTTGATGCCCGCGACGGTGTCGTCGCAGTCGGTTCCACCGTAGGCGTCGCTGTCGTAGCCGTCGAAGTCCTGGTCGTAGTCGGACCATCCATCGCAGTCCTGATCGACACCGTCGTACCAGACCTCGGTGGTCCCTGAGTGGACCGAGGCGTCGGTGTCGTTGCAGTCGCTACCCCCGTAGGCGTCGCTGTCGTACCCGTCGTAGTCCTGGTCGTAGTCGGACCACCCGTCACAGTCGCGGTCCGTTCCGTCGTACCAGACCTCGGTAGCGCCCGGGTTGACCGACGAATCGACGTCGTTGCAGTCCGTGCCGCCGTAGGTGTCCGAGGTGTAGCCGTCGTAGTCCTGGTCGTAGTCGGACCACCCGTCACAGTTGGAGTCGATGCCGTCGTACCAGGTCTCGGCGGCGGCCGGGTTGACCGCGGCGTCGCTGTCGTCGCAGTCGTTTCCGCCGTACAGGTCGGAGTCGTAGCCATCGTAGTCGCGATCGTAGTCCGAGTGGCCGTCGCAGTCCTGATCGACGCCGTCGTACCAGACCTCGGAAGCGCCCGGGTTGATGGCCGGATCGCTGTCGTCGCAGTCGGTTCCGCCACAGCTGGAGGAATCCGAGTCGTAGCCGTCACCGTCCGCGTCGCAGGCGGCACTGCCCCCAGTGAGCAGGAACTCGATCTGGTTGGCGACGAACTCTATCATGTCGCGCGTGCCGTCACCGTCGTTGTCGTACGGGTAGTCGTCCCAAAGCAGGCCGTTGTGGACGGTCGTGTCGGAGTTGCCAATGACGATGGCGCCGGTCGTGCTGGACGAACCGCTGGAGTAGCCCGCAACGGCCGTTGCCGACCCGGTTGGGGAGAGATAGTCGCCGTTGTCAGCCCAGTATGAGTCGGGTCCAGCGTACAGCGTGCTGACGCTGTTGGGGCTGGTGTAGACGGAGTGGCTGCTGTCCCACGCGTAGACGTTGTACGGAGTGGTGATGTCCACCGCCGAGGTGCACTCGAAGGTGGTCATGAGGGTCGAGGACGTCTCGTACTTCCAGTAGGACAGGATGGCCTTGCCACCACCGTTGACGTAGCTGTACAGACCACTCTCCCAGCTTCCGCTCGGGAGCGTGCTGGGGAGATCGAGCACCACGATGTCCCAGCTGGTGCCGCCCGTGAGATAGCTGGTGAAGCTGGACGAACTGGCCAGGGTGTAGGAGTAGCCCAGAGAGGACACGGCGCTCTGGGCCGTGCTGTAGTTGCTGTTGTGATCGTAGACCAGGATGTCGTACGCCCGTGCCGTGGCAGGCAGGACCGTGGCAGCGGCCAAGACGATGCCCGCTGCAAAACGGGTGACGTTGCGCAGACCGGCCATGCTATCCGTCCTCCCCGTCGCAGTCGGAGTCGATGCCGTCACCGGCGGCATCGTAGGCTCCCGGGTTGATGGAGGCATCGGCGTCGTCACAGTCGCCGCCGATCTCCGAGAAGCCGTCCGCGTCGTCGTCGGCGTATTCCGTGCCGTCGTCGATAGCGCCATCGCAGTCGTCGTCGATCCAGTTGGCGTCCTCGGTGGCGCCCGGGTAGACATTGGCGTCGGTGTCGTCGCAGTCACCGCCCGCTTCCGTGAAGCCGTCACCGTCGTCATCGTAGGCGGTGGTGCCTTCGTCGACCACGCCGTCGCAGTCGTTGTCCACACCGTCGGCGATCTCGGGTTGGCCTGGAGCCGCAGTCGCGTCGGTGTCGTCACAGTCGCCGCCGGAGGTGGAGTAGCCGTCGTTGTCCAGGTCGGCCTCTCCGCTGTCCACGCGCCCGTCACAGTCGTCGTCCACACCGTTTCCGGGGGTCTCGGAGGCATCCGGATTCACGTTCTCGTCGGCGTCGTTGCAGTCGCCGTCGTCTTCGGAGTAGCCGTCACCATCGTCGTCGTAGGCCGAGGTACCGTTGTCCACGATTCCATCGCAGTCGTTGTCCAGGCCGTCTACTTCCTCGGTTGCACCGGGGTTGGAGGAGGCATCACGGTCGTCGCAATCATCGGCACACCAGCCAAAGCCGTCGCCATCTTGGTCGTAGAGGGAGCCGGATGCCGTCGAGCAGGCATTTCCGCGCAGCGTAACGGGATCGATGTCGACCGGGATATCCAGCTCGAAGACCAACTCGTCCGTCGCTTCTTCGAGATCGGAGGGGGAAAACCCCACATCAAACTCGGCGGTCTGCCAACCGTAGACCACCAAGGGGAGCTCGGCGTCGATCCAGAAGGGATCGCTCGGCCCGCTGATGGACAGGATCTCGATGTCGAGCCCACACGTGTTCTCGAAACGGATGGAGGACTCGCCGGTCTCGCCTTCGTAGACGGGTCCGAAGTCCAGAATGGAGGGCGACAGCCAGGCGCTGGCGTGATCTGCGAGGGCGCGGACGTCCACCTCGTGGACCATCTCTTCCTCTTCGTCCGTGTAGAGCGAGATTGTGCCCCAATGCCAACCCTCGTCCATGGGAGCGTAGAGGAAGTCGAGCACCTGGGCCTCTTCGCCCTCGTAGAGCTCCGGGAACTCCTCGGTGACGACGGAGAACCACTCGCCGCTGACGTTCTGGACCTCGACCGCGAGGATCTCGACCAGACCGGAGGCTGACTGAACCGCGAGACTGAACCCGGTCTCCGAGCCTACGGCGGAGGCATCCAGGTCCACCAACCCGGGGCTGACCACCAAGCGGCCTTCTTTCTCGTTGACGATATAGTCGTGGCCGCTGCAACCGATGGAGAGCAGGGCCACGACCGCCAGAATATCGAACGGTGTGGTACGCATGGACGCAGTATACTCGTGGTGCCCAAGACTTGATGACAAATGAGGACAACCCGGACACCCGCAGCACGTCCATGTTCGCCATTGATTCTTGCTTCTGCACGGAAAAGGTCAGCTATCAAGACGTCTTCCACCCCACTGTGGCCAAGCTCGGGTCCGCCTGCCGGGCTTGGACCCATCCACGGCGCCCGAAGGTCGCGGTGCGCGGCCTGTGCGCGGCCTGCGGCGGTGGCCACCCTCCGCCGCCGTGCAGGTGGCTCGGAAGCCGCCGTCGAGGTACCAGAACGCCTTGCCACGCATGCCCTCGAGGCCTCGGAGGTCGACATCCAGGAGCCCATCCCCGTAGTCGTCAACGGTGAAGAGCTTCGACTCCCCCCGGGCAGCGATCTGGCCGCGCTCCTGGGTCGGCTTGACATCCCGCCTCGCCACATTGCCGTCGAGCTCAATGGCGATCTGCACGAGGGTGGGCTCGACACCCCCCTGCAGCCTGGCGACTCGGTCGAGATCGTACGTTTCGTGGGCGGCGGATAGCCGCGATTGGAGACCTTTTGGACCCCCTGGTCATCGCAGGACGCACGCTGCGCTCCCGCCTCTTCGTCGGAACCGGCAAGTTCGCCGACCCTGCAGCCATGATGGCGGCCATCGAGGCCTCCGGCGCCGAGGTCGTGACCGTGGCCTTGCGGCGAGTCGACCTCTCGGATCCTGCGGACAGCATGCTGTCCCGCATCGATCCCGAGAGGTACCTGTTGCTCCCCAACACCTCCGGGGCCAGGGACGCCGACGAAGCCGTGCGCATTGCTCGCCTGGCCAGGGCCGCCAGCGGATGGGACTGGGTGAAGCTCGAGGTCACCCCAGAGCCCCACTATCTCTTGCCGGATCCCGTCGAGACCCTCGCGGCGGCCAGGCGCCTGGTGAAGCTCGGCTTCACGGTCCTGCCCTACATGAACGCGGACCCAATCCTCGCCCGACATCTCGAAGACGCGGGCTGCGCAGCGGTCATGCCTCTGGGCGCCCCCATCGGCACGTCTCGCGGGCTCAAGACACGCGATCAGGTCGGCATCATCGTCGAGCAGGCCAACGTCCCGGTGGTGGTCGATGCGGGGCTGGGCATGCCCTCTCACGCGGCCGAGGCCATGGAGCTCGGTGCGGACGCCTGCCTCGTGAACACGGCCTTGGCCATCGCCGACGATCCAGCTCAGATGGGTCGCGCCTTCGCGCTCGGAGTCGAAGCCGGTCGCCGCGCCTGGTTGGCTGGCCCTGGCGGAGAGTCTCGCCTGGCGCGGGCCTCGAGTCCCCTCGACGGGCTCCTGGACTAGGACGCCCGCATGGCCGCACGCTCTTTCCACGACGTCAGCTCGCGGCTGGACTTCGCTGCGCTCGCCAAACGCATCGATGCCGTCCGCCCAGCCCACGTGCGCCGCGTCTTGGACAATCCCCGCCCACGTCCGGAAGACGCCCTGGCCCTCGTCTCGCCTGCCGCTGCCGACATGCTGCCCGATCTCGTACGCCGCTACGACTACCACTACTACTACGACCCCTACCGCTGCGCCTACTGCGGCTTCGCCCACGACGTGGACATGCCGCGCACCAGCCTGACGCCCGACGAGGCCCTCGCCAACGCCCGCGTACTCTGGGACGAGGGCTCCCGGCAGTTGCTCTTGGTCACCGGAGAAGCTCCGCGACGGTACGGGGTGGGCGAGATGGAGCGGGCGGTTCGCACCGTTTCCCCTCTGTTCGACTCTATCTCCATCGAGGTCTTTCCCATGTCCACGGGCGACTACCGCCGCCTGTCAGGTGCGGGGGTGGACGGGTTGGTCCTCTACCAAGAGACCTACGACCCGCAGCGCTACACCCAGGTGCACCTGGCAGGTCGAAAGACCGACTATCGGTGGCGCCTCGAAGGACTCGACAGGGGAGGGCAGGCGGGCTTTCGAAGCCTGGGCCTGGGTGTGCTGCTCGGCCTGGCTCCCTGGCGCCCAGACGCAGTGGCTGTTGCGCTGCACGCCGCCTGGCTCCAGCGCCGACACTGGCGCAGCCGCATCGCCATCAGCTTCCCTCGAATGGTCTGGTCTCAGAGGGGCTTCGAAGCCACTCATGCCGTGTCCGATTCGGATCTCGTGCAAGCCATGGCCGCGCTGCGCATCGTCCTGCCAGACGCCGAGATCGTCCTCTCGACGCGGGAGCCCGCGGATCTCAGGGACCGGCTTCTCGGCAGCATGGTCACCCGTATGTCCGCCGGTAGCCGCACCAGCCCGGGCGGATACCTCACGGAAGGCCTGGGCGAGCAGTTCTCGGCACAGGACACCCGCCCCCCAGACGAGATCGCGCGTGTTCTGAGGTCTCGCGGCCTCGATCCGGTGTGGAAGGACCTGGACAAAGGATTCCGGGTGTAGGTCCTCCGGGGCTGCCATCGATTAGGCAATAGCCTGAGCGGTCAGGCGTAGTTCCCCCTCACCGACCCCGCCCCGGAGCGAACCATGGCTTCCTACCTCGACACCCTCAAGCGCGTAATGGACGGCGACTTCGAAGGCGCCACCGACCAAGAGAAGGCCGACGCCGTGCGCGACGTCATCCATGTCTGCAGCGGCGCCTCGGCCGCCGTCGCCTGGCAGCCCTTTCCGTTGGTGGACACGATCCTCATCTCTCCGATCCAGATCGCGATGGTTCAGGCCATCGGACGCATCTACGGCTACAAGCTGGACCAAAAGTCCGTCGTGGAGATCCTCGGCACCTTCGGGGCGAGCCTGCTCGCCCAGAACGTCATCATGGCCGCTGCCAAGCTGATTCCCTTCGCTGGGTGGGTGCTGGGAATGTCCATGGCCTACGCCATGACCTACGCGGTGGGCGAGGTCAGCGACCACTACTTCCGCAACGGCCGCGGTGTGCCCAAGCAGGACCTTCAGGAGATGTTCGAGAAGGTCTACCGGCGCACGCGAGACGAGAAACAGACGGTGCACAAGGGCGACGTCAAGCTCAAGGAGAAGCTCGTGCTGCTCAAGCAAGCCATCGAGGCCGGTCTGCTCACGGAGGAGGAGTTCGAGACCAAGAAAGAGGAACTCCTGGCGAGCTTCTAGCGCGAGGCCCCATGCAGCGCCCCGACTGGTCCTCTCGTCCTCCGGATGGTGACTTTTGGCAGGTATTTCGGCGGGATGACGTCGGATCGCTTGAAATCGGTCACCCGACCGGGCTAGCAGGACCCACGGAGGTGTGCCCCATGATGCGCAAGGTCCTGTTTCTCTCCTCGCTTTTCGCTGTCGGCTGCGCCCCCAAGGGAAGCTTCGACGCCAAGCTCGTGGATCCCGTGTCGGGCGAGGGCCTGGCTGGCGTCGCCATGGTGCTCTCGTCTCCCACCAACCCCTCGCCGGCCTGCATGGAGCTCGAGGTCACCACGGCCGAGGATGGTTCTTTCTTCACCGACGGGCTCTGCGCGAACGGCGACTACACCATCTCGTCCCGTGACAAGACCATCGTCCTCGAGCACATCGGCGCCATCCCCGGGGGTGTTCTCTCCACCGAAAAGGTCACGGTCAACGCTTGGCCCGCTGCACCTGGCGATGGCATCTTCAGCTACGACGGTACCGACTGGACCAAGCTCCGCACCATCGCCAAGATCGGGGTCTCGAAGATCTACAACACAGAGGAAAACGTGGTCTACCCGGACACGTTGCCCACGCGTGTCGTGGTGGTTCCAGCCGGAAGCTGGCTGGTCTTCGCGGGCGGAAAGTTCACCGACCGCCACGAGTTCCTGCCCATGTTGCAGCACGATGCGTATCTCCGCCTGGGAAGCTCCAAGGAACCAGAGCGCTCCGAGCCTTGGTGGTACGTGGGCGTGGAGTTCTCCTCGGACACGGAGTACACCAGGCGCGACGCCAAGCTCGACGCGTCGAAGGTCAAGGAGATCGAGCAGGGCGGCGTCAAGCTGCGCTTCGTGCCCGGCGACGCGGTCCCCAACGGCTTCTATGTCATGTACTACGAGGGATTCCTGGCCGATCCCCGCTACAAGAAGCTCTACATGGTCAACATGGGCGCCGCACTCGACGCCCCTGGCGCGGAGTAGCCGCAGCCCTCATCGGTCTCCCCCCCAACCCGCTAGGGCAGGCTACAGTTGTCGGGCAGCGCCGGCAGGCTCGAGTCTGGCTCGAAGGGGCAGGCCTGCTGACCGCTAGGGTGCGTGACCAGATCGTCCATCGCCGCTCGTAGGTAGATGGACGCCTGGCTGTCGGGATCGTAGAGCTGCTCCCGAAGGGCCAGCGGCCACTCCACGTGCACGAACTCGTCCCCTGGTGGGTCGGCTGAGGGGTCGTCGTAGTGGCGTGCGAGGCCGTCGAAGCCATCCTGCAGCTCGCCATAGTTGAGAAGCTGCCCCTGCCGGTTGGTGCGAGCCCCGAGGTCGTGGTGGGTGAGGCAGTCCGGGTATGGGTAGACCACCTCGCTTCCCGAGGGGGCAAAGCCCTGCTGGAAAGCCAACACCACGTCGCCAAACGAATCGGTCTGGGTGCTCCAGGGCAACCCGGGACTCATGAGGGCGGCCCAGTGGTAGGGCACCGGCTGCAGGCCGGGGATCTCGAGGGCGGCGTGGTTGTCGTCCTCCTCGTCATAGCCGTGAAACTGGAGATGTAGGAGATCAGCGCGGCGCCCCATGGCTTCCACGATCTGGTGATAGGGAGTGAGCCGGCCACGCTCCTCGTCGTTCCCCGGCTGGACCAGGTCGCCTCGCCCATAGACCTCGACGGGGACCAGGTCGTACCGGCCTCCACCATCTTCGTCTACCAGCAGCCAGGCCTGCTCGTCACCATCGGGGGCCAAGGCGCGGATGACCGCGGATCCGGATCCGTCCTCCAGATCGGTCTCGGCGAGTCGTTCGAGTCCTTCGATCGCTCCGTCCACGCCGCGCTCGGGCAGGGCTCCAAACAGCTCGTTGCCGTCCCGATCGGCCACCAGCAGCAGTCCGCTGCCGGAGAAGGCCAGGCTGGCTACGTCGGCGATGCCGTGGTCGACTCCGAATCGTGAGTCCACCAAGCGGCAGTCGTCCCCCTCGAGGAGACTGAACGGCTCGGGTTGTCCATCGAGCGCCAGTGGCCACGCCAGCAGGTCCTGGGCTCCATCATCGCTACCATCCCCCGAGATGGCGGCTACCACGTTGCCCTGGGTATCCACCGCGACCTCCACGGTTCCCTGCAGGCCCCAGTCGACGGTCTCCACGTCTCCCGTGCCGGCGTGAGCGGGGAAGAGGTCCACCCGCACCAGCTTGACGCCACCGTCCCCACAGACCGAGGTGCCACCCTCGTCCACCATGAAGAGGGTCCCCTCGTCGCCTTCCATGAGTAGCGCCGTGGCGGTCGGTTCGCAGAGCGCTCGATCACTGGGCACCGCAGAG
>CAZVHW010000316.1:6471-9059 GCA_964626835.1 uncultured Enterobacterales bacterium | reverse complement strand
CCCACAGGGTCTCGAACGCCATCATCGAGTCCGTCACGGGCAAGCCGGGCATCTTCGCTACCCGCTTCGCCGCCGTGAACGCCCGCTCGGGCAACAAGGAAATCTACCTCGTCGACATCGACGGCCACGGGGCCATCCCCATCACCCGCAACGGCTCCATCAACCTGCAGCCCAACTGGTCCCCCACCGGAACCTCCCTGGTCTACACCAGCTACAGGGCCGGCAACCCCGACCTCTACATCACCGACCTCACCAACGCGACGACACGCCGGATCTCCGCCCGCAAGGGGCTGAACACCGGCGGTGCGTTCTCCCCCTTGGGCGACATCCTGGCTGTCACGCTGTCCCTGAGTGGAAACTCCGACGTCTACACGCTGACACCCACCAGCGGCAAGCAGATCGCACGCCTGACCACCAACCCCGGCATCGACACCTCCCCCGCGTTCTCTCCCGACGGCTCCCTCATCGCGTTCGTGTCCGAGCGCAGTGGTGGCGCCCAGGTGTACGTCATGCCGGCGGGTGGCGGCGACGCCCGACGCGTGACCTTCCACGGCGGCCACAACACCGATCCCAACTGGGCACCCGACGGAAGCAAGCTCGCCTACGTCTCCCGCGATGGGCGCTTCGACGTGTTCACCTGCAAGCTCGACGGCCGCGGCGTGGTCCGGATCTCCCAGGATCAAGGCGACAACGAGGACCCTTCCTGGGCACCCAACGGCCAGTACATCGGTTTCTCGTCCACCCGGACCGGCACCGGGCAGATCTTCCTCTCCACGGCGGACGGCTACCACCACGTGCAGATCACCCAGGACAAGGGCGGCTGGAGCAATCCCTCCTGGTCTCCCTACCTCGACTGGTAGGTTCCCATGCCCCGCGCATCCCTGGACATCGGAAGCAACTCCATCCTCCTCCTGGTGCTGGACGATCAAGGCAGGGTGCTTCACGACGACGCCCGCGTGGTGGGGCTCGGCAAGGGCCTGGGCGACCGCGGCCTGTTGCGGGCCGATCGTGTCGAGCTGGCGCTCGTGGTGCTGCGGGAATTCGTCCAACGAGCCGAAGGGCTCGGCGTCCCGCCCGGAGAGATCCAGGCCGTAGCCACCTCGGCACTGCGGCGGGCACTGAATGGCGAAACCTTCCTGGTGCGGCTGCGTGAGCTCTTCGGCATCACCGCCCAGGTCATCTCCGGCGAGCAAGAAGCGGAGCTCACGGCCGCCGGGGCCATCACCGGGCTCCGCCTACCCCGGGGCCCCGTCCTGGTGGTGGACGCCGGTGGTGGCAGCACGGAGCTCATCGTGGTGCAACCCGAGCGCAGGCTCGCGGGTCAGCCCGACATTCTGTTCCGCCACTCCTTCGAGCTGGGCCACGTGCGCCTCACCGAACGTTTCTTCGCCGAGGGTCCGGCCCGTCCGCAGGACGTCGCGCGCGCCCGAAGCTTCATCGCCGAGTCCCTTCGAGCCCACCGCCCCGAGCCGCAGTCCCGCACGGTGGTGGCCGTGGCCGGGACACCGACCGCCATCGCCACGGCCGAACTGGGCCTGTCGGCGTTGAGTCGCGGCGACTCGGGCGCCGTCGGCTCGAATGGCGACGGCCTGGGCCGCCAACGGCCGACTCAGGCCCGTTTCGACGGCAGCCGCATCCACGGCCAGCCTCTCGAGCTCTTCACGCTGCGCCAATGGATCGACCGCCTGCTCCACGCTTCACCCGAGCAGCGGCGCGCTCTGCTCCCGGCCACACCGGAACGCGCCGACACCATGATCGCAGGGGTCCTCATCCTCGAGCAGGTGCTGGTGCTCACCCAGCGCACCAACCTGCTCGTCAGCAGCCGAGGCGTGCGCTTCGCCCTGCTCCAGCCGGCCCCATGACTTCACCACGGCTGCGAGCACTTCTGGGCCTCCTCGAGCAGCACCCTCCCCTCGACGAAAAGGAAACGGTGCACCTCCAGCGCATGCGCAGCCTCGCCTTGTCCGGCCTGGCCGAAGATCTGGACCCCTTCGCTCGCGACTGCTTCGATCCCGGCCACTTCACGGCCTCCTCCTTCGTGCTCTCCCCCGACAACATGTCGGTGCTGCTGATCCTCCACGCCAAGCTCGGCTTCTGGATGCAACCGGGAGGACATGTCGATCCCACCGATCCCAACGTCGTGTGGTCGGCCCGTCGCGAGGTGGCCGAAGAAACCGGCATCGAGGAACTCGACCTCGTGGGCCACGGCGATGGCACCACGGCGCTGCTCGATGTTGACATCCACGCCATTCCCGCCCACGGGTCCGAACCTGCACACGAGCACTTCGATCTGCGCTTCCTGTTCCGAAGCACCACGGAAAGGCTCCGGGGAAGCGACGAGGTCCGCGGCATCCGCTGGGTCCCCCTGCGCGACGTCGAGCAGGTGCGCAGCGACGCTTCGGTCATGCGCGCCATCGCCCGCACGCGCCAGCTGGTAGGCCACCAGGGCCGGTGACCACCATGATGCAGAGCGCGCTTCCATGCCTCGCGCTCGCGTGGCTGTCGGGCTGTACGGCCGAGCCTGAGCCACCCCCGACCGCGCCGGCCAGCTCGTTGGTGCCTCCAGCCCCAGCCCAAGTGCCCGTGGC
>CAZVHW010000316.1:0-6461 GCA_964626835.1 uncultured Enterobacterales bacterium | reverse complement strand
CTGGTCGAAGCCTCGGCTCGGGTTCGGCAAGCCGATCCCGACGCCCTCGTCTCCCGGGCGCAGACCGCGGGCCCTTGCGTCCGTCTGGGCGACGACTGCGATGACCATCGCGCCGACATCTTCCCCGGCCAGCCCGAACAATGCGACGAGATCGACAACGACTGCGACGGGACCGTGGATCGGGGCCTGGGCTCGAGCTTCTGGCCGGACGCGGACGGCGACGGCTTCGGGGATCCCCTGCTTCCTCGCCTGGCCTGCACGCTACCGGTGGACCACGTTCAGCAAGCGGGAGACTGTGACGACAGCCTCGCAACGGTGAACCCCGGGGCCGATGAGCGCTGTAACGGCCGCGACGACGACTGCGACGAGTTGGTAGACGAGCCCGACGCGGTAGACGCGCTGCCGTACCTCGAGGACAGAGACGGAGACGGCAGGGGTGACTCGGATCACCAGGTCACCGCTTGCGGGGAAGGTCCCGGACTCGTCCACACCTCCATGGGCCAGGACTGCGACGACACCGATCCCGAGATCAACCTCGGCGCGGTGGAGCGCTGCAATGGCAGGGACGACGACTGTGACGGCGAGATCGACGAGGATCACGCGGTGGACGTCATCACCTGGCACCGTGACCAGGACGACGATGGGTACGGCGACCCCGTCCGAGCGCGGCTGGGTTGCGTCGCGCCCGCCGGCTGGCTTCCCGCCGCCGATTCCTATGACTGCGACGACTCACGCTCTTCGGTCTTCCCAGGCGCAACCGAGCTGTGCAACGGGTTGGACGACAACTGCGACTCGCAGGTGGACGAGGACGACGCTGACGACGCGAAGACCTGGTTTGCGGACACGGACGGAGACGGGCACGGCGATCCCGAACTCTCCATCGTCGCCTGCGCCGCGCCCCGCGGCTACGTCGGTACCGATGACGACTGCGACGACCTGCGCGTCACCTCGAACCCCGACGAAACCGAGCTTTGCAACGGGATCGACGACGACTGCGACGGTCAGGTGGACGAAGACGACGCACGGGACGCCTCCACCTGGTTTCAGGACCTGGACGGCGATGGCTTCGGACACCCAGAGCACGCCAGGAACGCCTGCCGAGCACCGGTTGGCTGGGTGGAGACCGCCGGCGATTGTGACGACGAGCGCAGCTCCGCCCACCCGGAGTCCACCGAGGTGTGCAACGGCCGCGACGACGACTGCGACGGGGCCATAGACGAGACCGACTCGGACGACGCCATCACCTGGTACGCCGACGAGGACAGGGACGGATTCGGTGACAGCGAGCAGCCCGTGGACGCCTGCTACCAGCCCGCGGGCTACGTCTCGCCCAGGGGAGACTGCGACGATGGTGATCCGAGCGTACATCCCGACGCCAGTGAGCCCCTGGACGGAATCGACAACGATTGTGATGGCGCCATCGACGATCAACGCTAGGGAAGCTAGAAGTCGGCCCTAGACGCGCGTCCCGCCCCGCTCGGCCCTCCCAGTCCGTCCCCGCGAGGAGCACCATGCACCGAGCCAGGATCTCAGGAATCGGCATGTACGTGCCAGAGCAGGTCGTCACCAACGACGATCTCTCGGGCCTCATGGACACCAGCGACGCCTGGATCCGCAAACGCACGGGTATCCAGGAGCGGCGCTACGCCGAACCGGGGGTCTCCACGTCGGCCCTGGCGGTACCGGCGGCCCTGGCCGCCATCAAGGACGCTGGCCTCGAAAAAGAAGACATCGACTTCATCATCTTCGCCACCCTGTCCCCCGACCACCACTTCCCGGGCTCCAGCTCCTACTTCCAGGCCCACATGGACATGCCGGGAGTACCGGCCATGGACCTGCGCACCCAGTGCACCGGCTTCCTGTACGGGCTCACGGTGGCCGCGTCCTTCGTCCAGACAGGCCTCTACGAGAACGTGCTGCTGGTGGGTGCCGAGGTGCACAGCCACGCCCTGGATTTCACCAGCCCCGGCCGAGACGTCACGGTCCTGTTCGGCGATGGCGCCGGTGTCGCCGTCGTCTCCCGCGCCGAGCCAGACCAAGCGGGCGAGCTCCACAGCTTCCACCTGCACTCGGACGGCCGCCACGCGGACAGCCTCTGCCTCAAGGTCTGGGACATCAGCCGCAAGCCCTACATCCAGCACGAAGGGCAGTACGGGGTCGTGCCTCCGGATGAACGCTGGCCGAGCATGAACGGGCGCGAGGTCTTCCGCCACGCCGTGGTGGGGATGCGCCAGTCCATCGTCGAAGCCTGCGAAGCCAACCAGCTCACCCTGGACGACATCGACCTCGTGGTTCCCCACCAGGCCAACATGCGCATCAACGAACTCGTGGCCCGAGGCCTGGGCATCCCGTCCCACAAGCTGGTCCACACCATCACCCACTACGGCAACACCACCGCCGCCTCCATCCCCATGGCCATGTGCCACGCCGCCGAACACGGCCGCCTCCAGCGCGGCATGCGCGTGCTCTTGGTAGGCTTCGGCTCGGGCTTCACCTGGGGCTCGGTGTACATGGTGTACTGAAACCTCTGGGTGGACGATCCGACACCTTGCCTCGAACCCTGCGCAGCCATAGGTCCGGCGCACTCTTCTTGGAGGCACGATGCTCTACCGCCTGCTGCTGGCCTACAAGACCGTCGGGAAGACCTTCGGCATGTGGATCCAGCCCCTGTTCACCGGCTGGATGTTCTTCAACCTGCGCATCAGCGTGGCCCTCGGGATGGCCGTCGACCCCTTGCTCTTCCCCCGGCTGCGGCGCACCAACGTCAAGAGCCCGATCGTCATCGTGGGCAACCCCCGCACGGGCACCACCTTCCTCCAGCGTTTCTTGGTGGACAACAACTTCGGAGCCGGCACCCGTCTCTGGCACGAGCTGGTGCCTTCCCTCACCCTGCAGAAGCTCCTCAACCCGTTCATCCCCCTGCTCGAGAAGATCAGCCCAGCCCGCCACCACAGCGCCTCGGTGCACAAGACCAGCCTGGTGTCCGTCGAGACCGACGACCCCGCGCTGTTCTTCCGGTTCTTCGATGGTTTTTTCCTCTACGGCTTCGTCATGTCCCACGCCGAGCAGGACATGATCGACTACTTCGACCCCAACAAGCGCGACTTTTCAGCGCGGGACTTCGCCTACCTACGCCAGGTCTGGCGGCGCAACCTGGTGTCCTGGCAGCGCAACAGGGTCGTCTCCAAGCTCTTCTCGTTGGGCCCTCGGGTCAACCCGTTCGTCGCGGAGTTCCCCGAAGCCCGGCTTCTCTACATGATCCGCGACCCCTTGAGCATGGTGCCTTCGGGCATGAGCCTGGTCACCGGCGTGCTGGACCAGGCCTTCGGCTTCTCGAAGCTCCCCAAGGACAAGCAGGACCGCTGCATCGAGCGCCTCTACGTGGGCTTCCTGCAGATCGCGAAGCTGTTCCACGACGACTGGGTCGCTGGCAAGCTACCCAAGGAGAACATCATGCTGGTGCACTTCGACCGCATGATGTCCGACTTCGACGGCCTGATGGACGAGCTGCTGCCCTTCGTGGGTGTAGAGCCGAGCCCAGAGTTGGTCGAGACCATCAAGGCTACCGCCGAAAAGCAGCGGGCCTACAAGAGCAAGCACAAGTACAGCCTGTCCCAGTACGGACTGAGCGCCGAGCGCATCAAGAAGGACTACGCCTTCTTCTACGAGACCTTCGGCATGACCCCGGTCGAGCTGCCGCCGGAGGCGCTGTAGGGCTGGCAAGGGATCCGCTGGGGAGGCGCGGGGAGCAGCGGCCGGAGCACGGGTGAGTCTCGACGCTCGCGTGGAGGCGCAGGCCCGTGCTCGTCCGCCAGAAGTGGCTACTGCTCGCGTTATACTCCCAGCGACCTCGACCTCCTCCGCCCCTCCCGAGGAACCCCTCACGGGATGAACCGCCTCCGCCACCACCACCTGGGCGCCCTGCTGCTCGCGATGGCGAGCGTGCATTCCGCGGTCCACGCCGACTGTTACGCGGCCGAGCACGTTCCTGGGCCCGGCGGGGGCTCGAGTCCCGGTGACATGCTCGGGAGCTCTGGCTCGGATCGCCGCACCATGCGGCAGCGAGATTCCCGGACCACCTACCGGAGCATCCGCCGATCCTCGGTCGAAGATCCCGCCTATCTCGGTCACAGCATCCCCCTGGATCTGGCCTCGGTCGGCCGTCTGGAAGGGGGCGGGCTGGGCCTTCACATCACGCTGTGGCAGGCCCCTGAGCAGCTACCACCCGAGTCCCTGGTGGTGTTCTTCGCGCGCCGGGGCGCGTTCGCACCGAGCTGGGCCGCCTACCAAGCCGCCGCCACCGACGGGGGCGAGCCACAGCCGTGGGCGCTGTACGCGTGGAACCCCACGACGGGCCTGTACGACAAACGAATCGCGGACGCCGAGCTGCAGGTACGGGGCACGGCCCTCACCGTCACGGTCCAGCGCGCCGCCGAGCTGCCCTGGCGACCGCTCGCTTTCGCCGAGACCCGGTCTCCCGACGACAGCGACATGCCGTGGACCGACAGTGCTCCCACCCAAAAGCGTGGCGTCCGAGTGCGCTGAACAAGGCGAGGACGGCCGTCGCGTGGTCGCTGGGCAAGCTCGCGGCCGAGCCCGCGATCACGCCGCCGCCACCGGCCTACCCGGTCAAGGGGGAGTAGCTCCGCAGGTCATGCTGGAAGGCTTCGCGGGCCTACCGCCCCTGGGCCGAGTCTTCCAGGAAGGGCCTCAGAGCGGCGACACCGGTCGCCACGGTGGTGGCATCGTGGAGCAGGGCGAGCAGCGGGGCGGGCGCTCCCAGGAGCCCCATCACCATGAAGGCGGAGTTGGCGCCGATGATCAGCTTCGACTGCTTGTGGACCCGGCGGATCAGCAGCTCCGAGATCTGCCGTGTGCTGATCAGGCTGTGCAACCGCCCACGCAAGAGCACCATGTCAGCGGCCTGCTGGGCAAGGTCCGCCCCGTGGTCGAGGGACACGCCTACGTCAGCCCGGGCGATGGCCGCCGAGTCGTTCACGCCGTCACCGAGCATCACCACGGTGTGCCCCTCCTCTTGCATGGCACGGACGACCGCCGCTCGGGAAAACGAGCCCGATCCGGCTAGGGCTCCACGACCTCCTCCGGGCCGACCGCATCGCCGGGCTCCGCCTTCGCTTCGGACTCTTCCGCAGGCTCGACGGCATCGCCGGGCTCCGCCTTCGCTTGGGACTCTTCCGCAGGCTCGACGGCATCGCCGGGCTCCGCCTTCGCTTCGGACTCCTCCGCGGGGACGATGTCGGAGTGGACCTCGGGAGGAGCCTCGGGATCGGCACGCTCCCACAGCTGAACGGTGTAGTCCTGGCCGCGGAGAGAGCTCTCGAAGACGATGTCCTGGAGAGCAGACAGCACGCGCGTCTGGAGACCCACGTCCCAGGGAGAGGTGCGCACCGCGACGTTCCGGGCATGACCTTCCTCGTCGACCTCGAACTTCGCGGCCACTCCACAGCGGCTCTGATGCTCTTCACGAAGCGATCCGAAGGCGGAATCCCCGTCGACCTGGGACTCCACGCTAGGTCCCGGCGCGGGGACCGGATCGGAGGCCGGAGGATCGGCGTCGAACACGATGGTGGGCATGGCTGGATCCGGATCCGGTGGCGCCTCGGGGAGGGCGGCGTCCCCTCCCTCCTGCTGCTCGTCGTCGGACTGGCCGGATGTTTCCGTGGCGGGATCGGTCTCGGCCTGGGCCCACACCGTCTCGGTTCCCACGCAGGCCGTGGCGAGCAGGGCGGCCACCGCGGCTCGGTGGCCGATCAGGGCGACGCGGTGGCTTGCGGCTTCCAGCTTGCTCTGGATGTCGCGAAGGGCCAGATGCCCCTCGGTATCCGCGCCAATGAGTACGATTCGCATGATCACCTCGGGAAATCGAGAATGGGTGGAAAGGAGTGTTCCCATGCTACCAGCACTGCGCGAAGCAGCCACGCCTTCGGACGTCTAGGGCGCGCCCGAGCGCGCCAGACGGAAGCCCAGGGTGGAGTCGTGGCTGTCGGGCGTATTGCGGCTCCACCCCCGACCTGCTCGGGCGACATGTACCCGATGGGCCCCAACATGAGCTCGAGACGGCGGACTCTCGCAGACGCTACAGTGCGCAGTCGGTTGCGAGAAAGACGGCTCCTTGCAGCGCGATGGTCACGGGGTCGCTGATGTTGGTGCCCAAGCCCTCGGCGATACCGAACTGGGCCACCGAGGTGTAGTCGCGAAGGTCGAGGGCGTCTTCTGCACCCTCGTCCGTTTGAAGCTTGATCAGGTTTCCGTCATGGTCCAGCAAGTCCGCGTTGCATCCGTTTCCGGAGCACACGGTCGCGACCATTCCTTGGACCTGCACCAGGTTGCCTTCGTACGCTCCGGGGTCTCCCACGATGACGTCCATGGAAGTGGCCTCTGCCAAGGTCAGACCAGCGAGGACGACGGTGCCGGTCTCGAGGGCGGCGGTCCGCAGCTCG
>CAZVHW010000315.1:834-9088 GCA_964626835.1 uncultured Enterobacterales bacterium | reverse complement strand
CTGCCGCTTGCAGGTCCGCGCGGACGCCCGATTCCGCCAACCCCTCGAGCGCTGGCAGGCGACCTTGCATGGAGTCCACCAGGTCGAAGGTCGCGCCGTCGATACCCATCACCAGTAGCTTCAAGCCATCCACTTCGGCCGGTCGCGGCCAGACTGTGCCCACCACGGGGCTGGAGGCCCAGCCCGCCAACAAGCAGGCCAGCCCGACAGCCGCAGGCAGGCGTCCGAGCCAGCGGGTGAGCAGCAGGCCCACCAATGCACCGAGGAGCCCACAGGGAAACACGACCAGAAGTAGCCAGGCGCCAGCTTGGTCCATGAACCAGGGATTTCGAAGCTGTGCCCAGAGCAGGGGTGCGAGGGCTAGCAAGCCGCCGAGCCCCGAGCCCACCAAGACGGCGCTGAGGCGTGACGGAGGAGTGAGGCTCATGAACGGTCCTGGTCGGTGGACTGAAGGAAGAGGCCAGGCTCGAAGTGGTCCCAGAAGTGCCAGTCTTCGGGAAAGCGTGACAGGCTATCCGAGAGGAAGCTGGCGACCAGGTCGGCGCCGGCCTCGAGCTGCCAATCGCGCGATCGATCTCGAGGCAGGCCCAGGGGCTGGCCGATCTCGGTGACGTGGCGTGGAGAGCGATGACCGCTGCGGTGGGTCACGAGGGGGAGCAGGGGCGCCCCCGAGGCCACCGCCAACCACACGGGGCTCACGGGGATGCGCATGGGCTGACCGCAAACGGTGCGGACGAGGCGCCGGCCCAGCTCTCGGCCACCACCCGTGCCGTCGCAGGTGGCCATGATGACGCCACCCTGCTTCAATGCCCGGAGAACCGGACGCAGGAAGCCCTTGCCGTCGTGCACGGTGACCGGCATGGACTCCTCGAAAGATCGCCGCGTGGCCGCCGCCCACTCTCCGACCCGGCTCAGACCGGTCACGACACCACCGCCCACCTGATGCACGGGATAGCCGAGCACGCCCATGCCGTGCAGTGGGAGCTGCACCGGACCCATGTGGGGATGCATCAACACCACGCCCCGCCCGCTCTCGAGGGCACGATCCACGTGTTCCAGGCCCTCGATACGCACATAGCGGTCGAGGTTGTCGCGGTTCACGCGCGGGAAGCTCACAGGCAGGTACTGATGCTGAAAGTGCGCCTCGAAGGTTCGGGCGGCGACTCGGGCGATATCGTCACGGAGGGGAAAGGCGCGGGCGAGATTGCGCTCGATACGGGCGCGGCCGCCGCGCGATGCCAGAGCCGCCAGGCGACCGAGGCGACCGTTGACGCCGAGTTCCCAGCCGTGGGGGAGCTGGCCGACCGCGCGGAGGTAGGGACCCCACACCAGCAGGCGATAGGCGTCCCGAAGGGATGACTCCTCGAAGATCACGGCTGCCCTCTTTACTCGATGTAGCCCAGCGCCCGCAGGGCATCTTCGGCATCTTGCCCGAGCTCCTGCGTTGCGGATCGCTGCACGTCCTCTGTGCTCATACCCTGCAGCAGCCGATCGGCCTGGGACCGCAACACACCCATGAGCTGGGCGCCGTCGGTTTCTTGCAAGCGCATCTCGAGCACGCTCGTCTCCTGGGAGGGCTCTTCCACCAGATCGTAGTACTCGTCGGGATGGTCGGGGGAGTCCCGCCTGACGTACAGGCTGTTCGACGCGCGCAGGCTGGCCAGTCTGTGAGTGGGTTCGTGGAGGAGGCCCGCCGCTCGGGCAGCCTGGTTGGCTGGGCGATCGAAGCAGGTGCCACGGGCCTGTATGCGGTGCCCGGTGCCTTGGTAGGTGTCCCGAAGGGTGCGACCTTCCATGCCCTCGGTCGGGGGGATACCCAAGGCGTCGAGGATGGTCGGCGCCAGGTCCGATAGCTCGACTGGATCGCCAACTGCGACACCAGCGTGCTGCCCGCCGGGGAGCCGGATGGCCAAGGGGACCCACGTGGATGCGTCGTAGAGATCGTCGCCGTGGTCGAACCAGACCTCGTGCTCACCCAGGGACTCGCCGTGGTCGCCGTTGACCACCACCATGGTGTTGTTCGAGACGCCTCGCCGTTCCAAGGTCTCCAACAGCCGGCCCAGCTGTTGGTCGGCGAACGCGATCTCACCGTCGTACTGGGCCACCACCCATGGCACCGAGGTGACGCCTTCCAGGCTGGCGCGAAGATAGGGCGCCACGTCGTATTGCTCGACGACGGGCGTACCCGACTCGAGGCGGGGCTGTATGCCCCCCGAATAGGTGGTGTCGAAGGGCGCAGGTGGTGCGTAGGGACCGTGTGGATCGAAGAGGTGCACCCACAGGAACCAGGGCTCTTCCTGGGTCTCCAGCCAAGCGATGGCCTTGTTGGTGGTGCGATCCCCGCGGCGTTCTACGACCATGTCGGGCTGGAAGTGGCGCCGAAGCATGGCGACGCTGCGGAAGAACACGAGGTCCCCCAAGCCCTCGAATCGACCCAGCTCGTCGTCGTAGACATCGAAGCCCCGCGAGAAGCCCAGCTCGCCGTCGAGCACGTAGGCCGAGACGAACGCACCGGTGCTGTAGCCCCGCTCTCGGAGCAGCTGCGGCAGGGTGGTGAGTTCCTCGCGTATGGGGATCCCGTTGAGCAACGTACCGTGGGACCAGGGCCCCGTGCCGGTGAGCATCGTGGCGTGGCTGGGGCCCGTGACGGCGATCTGCGCGAAGGCCTTGTCGAAGAGCACACCGCCATCCGCCACCTGCTGGAAGGCGGGGGTTTCGGCGCGGCCACCGTAGGTAGACAGGTGATCGGCGCGCACGGTGTCGATAGTGACCCACAGGACATTGGCCGCCCCTGGCTCGGGCTCGCCCGGAGGATCGCCCATCGGCACGGCCAGACCAGTCCACCCGACCAGGAACAAGCAGGCCACGAAGACGGCCAGGCTGCTGCCCCGCAGGCCTCTCAGGCGCCAGACCAACAGGGCCCAGACCGCCACCAGCAACGCGACGAACAACGCGAAGACCAGGTGGTTGCCCTGCATGGGCAGGCCTTCCCTGAACGGACCGGGATCGGTATACCAGCGCACGGCCACGTCCCAGCACGTGAGTGCGAACAGGCCAGCCATGAAGCCGGCCATCGCCCTTCGACTACGAGAGAGGCCCGCGGTGGGCAGGCCGACCACGAGCCCCGCGGCGGCGCCGACCGGTATGGCCGTCAGCAGGCCGACGACGAGGAGCAAGCCCGTGATGGCGCCTTCCTGAAAGAAGGTGGCTCCCAGGTGGACACGCAGCGCCTCGACCAGGCCGTAGAGGCCGGCTGCCACCGCACCCGCCCCCACGGCCAGCTGAGTGCGTGACAGGGAGCCGGACAGCTTTTCATGGAGCTCTTTCACGAAGGACACGGGGCCTCCAGGGGGACATGGCGGGCAGTCTATCTCTCTACGCGCGAAGCTCCACTGCAATTGCCTAGCACGGTAACCAGCCGCCACGGAGACCCTCGAAGCCACCGTGGCCTTCCGTGACGATGCTGCCACATCGGCCTCTTCCGGAAAGAGCCCCCAGGACCGCTCGCTCCTACGGCTCCTCGCCTTCGGCCCAGATCTCGTCGAACCACTCCCAGTACTGGTCTACGACGGCTGTGCGGCTGACCAGGACGCTGGTGCCATTGTACAGCTCCATGGAACTGTAGGACCAGTTGGCATCACCGACGATGACGGTGTCATCGCACAGGAGCACCTTCGCGTGGGTCGTGGTGTCACGTTCTGCCAGGCGTAGGGGTACGTTCCGGGACTCGAACGTCGCGATGGCCTGGTCGTTGATGTCGTTGTCGGTGATCCAGTCGCTCTGATCGAGCACGACCTTCACGTCCAGCCCGCGCTCGTGAGCCGCCAGCAGAGCCCGTGTCAGGACATAGACATCGGAGCTGGAGTCCTCGTAGGTGACCATGGCATACATGATCAGCCGGACTCGCTCCTGGGCGCCGTCGAGACAAGACTCGAGGTAGGCGGCGATCTCCTTGTTCTTGATGGGGACCACGGTGGAGTTGTCGGGCTTTTCGAGGGAGGGATCAGCATCCGAGTTGACCCACAGAGCCTGAAAGTAGTCCTCGTAGAAGCCGGTCACTTCCGCCTCGGCCACGTAGATCGAGGCCTCGTGGTTCTCCGCCAGAGCGCTCGAGGACAGGTTGTGGGAGCCAACCAAGGAGACGTCGTCAGCGATGATCAGCTTGTTGTGGGTGGTGGTGGAACCGGAGTCGAGCTTGGCCTGGATGGCGTCGTCCGACTGGCTCCGCAGCCAGTCCAGCATGTCCTCCGTCTCGTCGTTGGCCTCGTCGGCCAGCACCTTGACCTCCACCCCCCTGTCCGATGCGTCCACCAGTTCTCCGAGCAGTTCGCCAGCCAGCCCGTCGTCGTACAGCAGGTACTCGACGACATGCACACGCTCCTGTGCTGCCTCGATGGATTCCCGGGCGAACCAGAAGTAGTCGCGATCGTTGGCAGCCTGTGTGACCGCGAGGTCCGGGAGGCCGTCATCGCCCGTGAGGTCACGCCCGCTGTCACCGGTGTCGAAGTGCGAGGGCTTGGGACATCCCAGCGCCCACAGCACCACCACGGCCATCGTGGGAAAGGAAAGAAAATGCCTGGTACCGTTCATGGCGCACCCATAGCCCCTCGGAAGGACGAGTGAGAGGGCAGCGGTGGCGCTGCCATTCGAGCCGCGCCGGGCGCACGACGGGCATTGGATTCGGCTACACTGTGAGTCCGTACCAGGAGAGTTTCATGCACACCAAGCTCGTCGCCCCCAGCCTGATGTTCACGCTGCTCGCCTGCCATTGTTACCCCAAGGGCGCCGTGGTCGATGACTCCACCGATCCCTGGGATACGGTGGACACCCAGGAAGGCGACACCGACACCGACACCGACACCGACGCCGACACGGACGACACCGGCAGTCCCTGGGACGATCGCGAGTGGCCCAGCACCCAAGAGATGTTCGTGGCGTTCGCCTACCCGGCTTCCCAAGAACAGGTCGCGGTCGAGATGGCCCTGAGGGTCATGGGCGCCTCGCAGCAGGACGACACCACCTGGACGATCACCTCGGGCGAGACGGCCTGGACCATCCACCTCGAACGCTCCGCCGACAACATCGACCGCGGCCTGCGCACCCCGGGCGCCGTGGTCGTCTATGCGGGGCACTCGAACTACGGCCTGGGCGGCGTGTTCTCGGACCTGCCCGACCTCTCGCAGATCGAGGAGATCGAGACCGTCGAGGACTTCTACAACTTCGGCGGGCCCCACGCGGCCATCAGCTACTCCTACCTGGTCAACGAGCAAGCCTATCCAAACCTGACCATCCGCCCCGAGGACATCGCGGACGACCCAGAAAACTACCTGGTGCCCATCCTCGACGAAGAGCGCTTCCCCAACGACGAGGGGGTGGGCCCCGGTCAACCGTTCACCATCCACGGCTCTGGCTCGAGCGCCTACCACTACACCGTGGACGGAAGCGGCTACCTCATCGTCAACGCCGGCGCCGCCGACCTGCCCGACCCCTCCGAGATGCTGTACGAGATCCTCTTCATCAAGAGCTGCAACTCGGGTCGCTACTACATCGAGAACTTCCAACGGGGCGAGTACTTCTACACCATCGACAACGTCTACGCCGAGGAGATGGTGGTCACGATGGACGTGTTCGTGAAGAACGTGATCCTGCGGACGCCCTACTGGGAGATCGCGGACCTGTTGGACGAACGCGAAGGCGGGGACGTCTACGAGTGGGTTCACATCAGCGACTAGACCTGAGCGCTCAGTTCCGCAGGAAGTCCCAGGCCTCGAAGTCCATCTGGAAGGAATAGCCGTCGATGTTCCCGCCGCTGTCGCCGGTGGCGCAGTCGAGGGCGCGGTCGTCCAGCAGATCGTTGAGGTTTTCGTAGCCCCACTTCTGCCAGCCCTCGAGCTCGATGGTGAGCGCCTCGGCTTGGGAAACGCAGCCGCTGATGGAGGCCTCGACCTCGCGCTGATCGTCCACGAAGCGGCCTGCCATGACGGCCTGATGCACGGAGAAGCCGAACCCGAACCCGCCCACGTTGGAGAAGTTCATGGTGATGCCGACATCGGTGGACTCGAAGACGTCTCCGGTAGCCACGTAGGACATGTTCATGGGCGAGCCTGAGGACGAGAAGTCGTACTCGCCTGCGTCTTCGGGACCCACCACGTCGCCCACGCCAAAGGAGCCGTCGAAGGTGTCGCCCACCTCGCCATCGACATCGAAGAGGATGACGATGGTGTTGGAGTCGGGGGGCATCAATCCCTCGAACAGCCCGTCGACCACGTCGTTGAGGTAGTCGTACTCGAGGAAGGTCTCGAAGTGCAGGCTCGAGGTCACGAAGGTTGGGCTCTCGAGGGTGGTGTACTCGGGATCGGCGTCGGTGTCGGTGTCCGTGTCGGTGTCGGTGTCGGTGTCGCCGTCGGCGTCGGTGTCCGTGTCGGTGTCGGCATCGGCATCGGCATCGGCGTCACCCTCGGGGACCGAGGTGTCGTCTTCGGGCAAGAGCAAGCCGGTGTGGCAGTTGCCCGCGAGGCAGATGGGAAGAATGTTCGCCAGCAGAATGGTGCGGAGCTTCATGGGGCTATCACCTGTTCGAGGTAGTCGGTGGGCTGTGGAGCTAGAGTGTACCCATCCGTGCCCGCGTTGACCGACCCCACTCTACCACGGGCCTCGGGGCATGGGCACTACGAATCGGCCGCACCATCGGGGGTTGGACTGGCAGCCAGCACGCGCTTGACCTTGCCCGAAGGAACGTGAGCCTCGATACGCGAAACCTTGCGAGCTTCGAGCCGCACCGTGCCTGGAGGCAGGATGGCGTCCAACTCCCTTCGAATGGCGTCTACCGCCGGGAAGCCCTGGACATCGACGTCGGGGGGGAGCACCAGGTTGAGCCGCAAGGCACACGGGCCCAGCTGCACGAGCTGCCAGTCCAGCACTTGCTCGTAGGCCAGCAGGGTCTCCAACACGAGGTAGGGGTGCAGGGCCTTCTGACCCCCACTCGGGTGGGCGAGCCAGACGAACTCGTCCGAGCGCCCGCGCACCGAGATCAGTCGCGGGAGAGTAGACCCGCAGGCACAGCGCTCACGGGTGACGGCGACGATGTCACCCAACTCGTAGCGAACGATCGGCAGCAGGGGGTTGAAGAGGTTGGTGACCAGCACTTTGCTCCCGAAACAGCCGTCCGGAACAGGCTGGTTGTCGTCGTCCACGACCTCGATGGCCACCATGTCGAGGTTGATGTGCAATCCCGGGCCGCTGGCACAGGAGCGGGCGATGGGAAGACACTCGCCCGCACCGTACAGGTCGAAGACGGGGACACCGAAGCTCTGGGCGACCAGCCGGCGAATCCGTGGGGTGAGAGGCTCGCTCATGGAGACCGCCCGGGCCCTGGGCTGCTTCAGGATCTCCAGCCGCCCGGCCTGCACCTCCGTGCACAGCAACTCGAGCACCGAGGGATAGGCGAAGAGGATCCGTGGTTGGAAGGCATGGAGCCGCTCCACGATGCGCTCGAGCGGCAGCCGCAGGGAGATGCGCTCGAGCTCGATGAACCAACGCGAGGCTGCAGGCTGGTGCAGGAAGTTCGCGTGAGACGGCGCAAAGCCCCCGTCCATGAGCACACAAGCCATCTTGAGCGCTGAGGGGTCCAGGGCACGCTGCAGGATGCGCCAGCCGGACGCGTCCACCATGGACCCTCGGGCCAGGTTGACGGCCCGCACGTGATTGAAGGCCTCGGCCCCGTAGACCAACACCACCGGGCGGCCCGAGGTGCCAGAGGTCCGGATGAGCACGTTTCCCCGATAACGACGCCCGTCGTTCGCGGGATCTGCCATGAAGCGCTCGATGTCCGCCAGCCGCAGCGAGGGATCACAGACGATGTCGTCGAAGCGCTCCATCAGGGTGGCCTTGTCCATGGTGGGCAGCCTGCAGAGCCCACCCTCCTCCGCGACGACGGCGTCCAGATCCACGCCAGCCAAGCGGTCCTCGTAGAAGGGCGAGTGTTCCCGAGCATGCACCAGCAGCGCTCGCAGACGACCGCGTTGTACGGCCAAGAGCTCCTCGAGAGGCAGGCCGGACGCCCGCCTGTACCGGCGGATTAGCCGCAACATCTGAACGAGCTCGGTCATGGAACGTCAGCGCTCGAATCCCCGCCATCTCAACACGAGGGCGGCAGGCTGTCGAGGGTAGCGCTGATGGAAGAGCGCCACGAGTCCACTTTGTCAGTTCCGCGTCAGAATCCAAGCGGGAAGATCCGCCAGCTTGATGTCCATGG
>CAZVHW010000315.1:0-824 GCA_964626835.1 uncultured Enterobacterales bacterium | reverse complement strand
CATCTCACGGGTAGAATGGACCATGCTCAGACAGCGCGAGGCCATGATCGAGCAGCAGCTCGTACCGCGAGGTATCCACGATCAGCGCGTGCTCGACGCCATGGCGCAGGTAGCCCGGGAGCGCTTCATGCCGGAGTCCAGCCGCGGGCTGGCCTACTACGACGGGCCCGTGCCGCTGGGACACGGCCAGACCATCAGCCAACCCTACATCGTCGCCCTCATGCTGCAGCTATTGGAGCTCGAGCCCACACACCGCGTCCTCGAGATTGGCGCGGGAATGGGCTACCAGGCTGCCGTGCTGGGCACCATGGTCCGACAGGTCCACACCCTCGAGATCATCGAGCCCCTGGCCACCATCGCCGCCAAAAACCTCGCCGCGGAAGGCCTGGACAACGTGACGGTGCACAACCGAGACGGCCACGGAGGCCTTCCCCAGCGCGCGCCTTTCCACGCGATCATCGCGGCAGCAGCCCCGGACGAGGTTCCCCCCGCCCTGAAGCGACAGCTCGCCGTGGGTGGCCGGTTGGTGATCCCAGTGGGCCGCCGATGGTCGGTCCAAGACCTTCAGGTCATCCACCGCACGGAACAAGGCTTCGAAGAACACCACGCGTTGTCCGTGCGCTTCGTGCCCATGACGGGTGGCGTCACGCCTCGATGATCCGCCATTTTCCCTAAAGGGCTCGTCGTCCGAACCGAAGGGGATCCCGACCGACCGTGTACCCCGGTCTGGGTCCCCATCATGCCTCTTCTCCTCCTCGCCCTCATCAGCAGCGCCCAGGCCGTTACCATCACGGTCGGCTCCGGCAGTGGGTACGACTGGGGAA
>CAZVHW010000314.1:0-9107 GCA_964626835.1 uncultured Enterobacterales bacterium | reverse complement strand
CGAGAAACGTCCGTGAGGCGGACGATAGTGACGACTCCGCCGCCGGAGATCCGAGGATCGATTGCAGACGCGCGATCGTCAACCTACCGCTGCCGGGCCTGGGCCCAGGCCCAGGCCCAGGCCCAGGCCAGGATCTGGGACAGGAGGAGTAGATTCCACCGCACGAACACGAACAAGGGCTCCAAGACGATCGCGAACAAGGGCTCCAAGACGATCGCGAACACGGCCACGACCCACGGCAGACGTTAAAAATCCCTCCCATGCGCCCCCTCCTTCTACTCCTCCTCATGCTCCTCTCCGCCTGCGCCTCCATCCAGCGCCTGCTGCCCGAGGGCCCGGCCCTGTCGGCCGCCGAACAGGCCGCCTTCCCCGCCCAGGCCCCGCCCTCGGCCGTGCGCTACACCGGCGATCCGCGCGTTCCCTTCCCCGTTCTCCCGGTCCAGCTCTGGGGTCTGCACTACGCCATCGACCTGGTCCTGGTGTCGGACCACCCTGACTGGACCATGCACGAGTACGCCCGGATCGACCTGGGCGATCGCACCCTCTGGCTGGTCAAGGATGCCGATGTCAACGGCGACCAACACGTGGTGGCCGATCTCGAAGACATCGAGTCCTGGCTCCCGGAGATCCCCGTACCGCGCACCAGCGCCCCGGTGCGGGTCCAGGATGCCAGCACCACGGGCCACGTCGATCTGCTCCTCGAAGCCGCCACCCCCAACGGCGAGCCGGTCCGACTGAGCTACCGCGGCGCCCGTCCCCAGGCCGCTTCGAAGAAACGCAACGGCAGCACCATGGAACACAGCCGCGGGGCCGTCGCGGCGGTGCTCGACCTGGCAGGCCAGCAGCACGGAGGCCGGGTACGGCTCGAGATCGCTGGAAAGCGGCGCCGCATCCGGCGCATGCTGGGCGTGTACTCCATGAAGTTCGTACTCGACCAGTACCAGGCGGGCTTCGCGGTCGCGTCCTTCGAGCAGCGCGCCGCCGCCGGCGGTTTCGAGCTCGAGCGGCCCGCGCCTGGAACGGACTGGCCAACCCGCAGCCACGAAGCCTGGAGCGACGACGGCGTGAGCATGCAGCGCCACGATCCCATCGTCACCCTCGCCTACGACATGCCCCCCGTCTCGACACCCGACGGCTCCCTGGTTCGCGAACTCCGAGGGGGTCGGGTGCTCCAGACCGGCCACGACGAGCCCCTGTTGACGCTCCGCCTCGACCGGGCGCTACCGGACCTCAGCCGCCCGTTCGACGGCAGGGCCGTGAGCCACTTCGTGCTCGACGTGAACGGGCAGCTCGCCCACGGAACCGGGACCCTCGAGGCCTGGTGGGAACCTTCGGGTCCCGTCGTCGAGATGCGGCCCACCGCTCCCTGGTGGCTGGCCGAGCGCCCCATGAGAACGACGATCCTCTTCACCGAGGCGGGCACGGCCCAGGTGTCCATCGCCCGCGTCACCGCCGAGCCGAGTCCATGACCGCCTGGTATCAGCGGTGGGGACCGTGGCTGACCCTGGAAGGCTGCAACGACGGAGCGCTCCTCGCCAACGTCGTCGAGGCTCTGCAGCCCGCGGTGCTCGTGCTGCCGGTCCGGGCCCTCGACCCCGACCGTCCCCTCGAGGCCGGGCTGTTGGCCGCGGTGTTGCCCCTCGACGCCGCGCCGCTCCCGTCCACCCAGGGCTGCGAGACCCCAGAGGATGCCGTGGCTACCGCACTGCTCGCCTGCGAGCTGACCGGCCTGTCGAGAGTCCTGATCGACGTCGGGTGCTCTCTACGCCCCGGGGGCCCACGCCTACCCGACGTGGAGGGACTGCTCGAGGCCTGCCGTGCCCTCCGTGAGCACGACCTGGAGCTCGCCGCCAGCTGCACGTCCGACCCAGTCATCTGCCAGAGGCTCGGCCAGCTGGGCTGCCGCGTCCTGCTGCCCCAAGCAACGCCCCACGCACTTCCAGGGCTCGTCTCCGGGCTCGACGACGCCACCGTCGTCGCGCGGCCGTCCGGGCCCACGACAGACACCGCCCTGGCGCTGATCGAGGCTGGTGCTCGCGCCACCCTGGTCGGACCCTGGGTGTGGAAGACGCCGGATCCCGAGGCCGTGGCCAGATCCCTGGCCCTGGTCCATCGAGCCGCCTCCAGCGACGGTCGGGTCATGGCACCTCGAGCGACCCCTCGATAGAGACGTCCCCTTGCCAGGTCCATTTCCCTCCCCGGGAGCCCCCGTGAAGCGCAACTACTTTTGCCCCAAGTGCCGCGCAGTCCTGAATCCCAACGTCAAGATCATCCTGGCGGCGTACCGCACCAACAAGCGGGGCCTGGTGCTCCTCTCCCCCCAGCCGGGCAACTACCAAGCCATCGTCTCCGACGAGCTACCTCTCAGCGCGGGCGACCTCGTGGAGTTCCACTGTCCGGTCTGCAGCGAGCTGCTCACGGCCAACCACGACGAGAACCTGGTCGGCCTGGCCTTCCGCTTCACCACGGGTCTACAGGGCAAGGTGTTCTTCTCGCGCCGCTACGGTGAGCACGCCACCTACTTCGTCACCGACGACGACGTACAGTCCTATGGCGAGCACGTCGCAGACAGCGGTCTGAACTACTTCGGTGCCGGCAAGGACACCTGGTAGCCCAGCTAGAACAGATACAGCTCTTCGTCGTAGCAGGCGCCGTCGGCGATCTCTTCGCAGCTCGCATCGACGATACAGCTGCGCTCTTGGTAGTGGATGTCGAGGGCGTCCAAGTCTTCCCAGTCCTCGTACAGGTTTTCCTCGCGCTGGCACGCGTCGCGACACTCGTCGTCGGACACGCGAGGAGACTCGACCTCGTCGCAGTCGAGCAGTTGGTTGCAGACCTCCTTGCAGGTGGGGTGACACCCAGCAGCGAAGGAGATCAGCAGCGCGGCGCTACCAAACAGGAGCGCAATAGCCTTTTTCGAGGTCTTCACAGGAGGTCTCGGCGATGCAGTCCATCCACACGGCTGCTTGTTTGTCGTTCTCGATGGTGACGCTGTCGGAAGAACCCTGCCACTCGTCGGGATCGTAGCCCTCGAGCTCACCGGGGATCTTGAGCGCTTCGCCGCAGACGCGCATGCACTCGTTCGAGAGATCGGAGCTGCTCGCGCCACCCGGGCGCTTGATCTGGCAGTCCTCTCCCGTCTGGCCATACAAACGATCGCAGGTGGACTGGCAGTTGGGCCCGCAGCCCGAGGCAAACAGAACACCGGCGGTCAAGAGGGAGAGTGCGAACGTTGTTCTCATCGCGACTCCAGGCGCAGGGGGCGGATGGCGGGAGCAGGAAAGCTCCTCCGACCCGCGGCCATGCTAATGGACGGGCAAGGGCCGGTCAACAGCACGACGGCTCGCCTGACGGCAGGTTGACGGCTCATCCCCCCCCCGGTAGGCAGGGCAGGCCAGCCCGTGGAGAGCCCACCGTGCACGTCCTGCAGGTCACGCCCTACTTCCCGCCCACGTGGGCCTACGGCGGCATCCCCCGCATCGTCTACGGCCTGGGCCGCGCGCTGACCGACATCGACGTACAGGTCAGCGTCCTGACCACCGACGCCATGGACGCCCGAAGCCGGGCACCCGTCAAGCCCGACCGGACACTCGACGGCATGCGCGTGGTCACCTGCCGCAACCTCTCCAATCGCCTGGCCTACGACCACCAGCTGTTCCTTCCCCGCGGTATCGAGCGGGCCCTCGCCTCGTTGCCACGACCCGACATCGTTCACCTGCACGGCCACAGACACCTGCTCAACAACGCGGCGGATCGATACGCACGGCGCAACTTCCTCCCCACCGTTCTCACGGCAAACGGGACGCTGTTGCGCCACGAGCGGAAGCAGCAGGTCAAGCTGCTCTGGGACCTCCTGGTGGCTGGCCGCATCCCCGAGCGGGCGGCCCGCTGCGTCGTGGTCAGCCAGGCAGAACGCCGCCAACACCTGCAAGCAGGGATACGCCAGGAGCGGTTGGTGGAGATCCCCAACGGCCTCGACCTGGGCGAGTTCCAGCCGCTGCCACCACGGGGCCTGTTCCGGCGCCGTGTCGGCATCGATCCGGACCGACCCCTGGTGGTGTACTTGGGCCAGCTCTCGCCCCGCAAGGGTGTCGAGCACCTGGTGGCCGCTTTCAACCGTCAGGCGCCCGCGGAAGCCGCCCTGGTGGTAGGCGGCAACGACATGGGAGGAGGCAAGCTGGCCCGGGCCGCGGCCGATCCCGAGGCACCGGTCCACTTCGTGGGCCTGCTCGAGGGCGAGGAACGTATTCAGCTGCTCGTGGACGCCGACGTTCTGGTCTACCCCAGCACCGACGAGGTGTTTGGCTTGGTGCCCTTCGAGGGACTGCTGTCGGGAACCCCCGCCGTGGTGGGAGACGACTGCGGCTGTGGCGAGCTGATCCAGGGAGCCGGCGCAGGCCTGCTCGTCCGCCACGGAGACGTGGCATCGCTGCGCGAAAAGATCCACCGCCTCCTCGAAGACGCCGAGCTGGCACATGCGATGGTAGAGCGCGGCCGCCGCTACATCCGCGAGACCTTCGCATGGCCCCAGGTCGCCGCCGCGCACAAGCGGATGTACGCAGAGGTTCTGGCCGAAGGAGGCAGCACGGCGTGACCTCAACCGACCGTTCCCTGCAGCGCTGGCTCGGCTTCGCCCTGCTCGCCACGCTCGTGGCTCTGACCTGGTCGGGAGGGCTCACCGGGGAGTTCGCCTACGACGACAAGGTCGAGGTGGTCGGCAACCGCACCATCCGCACCCTCTCGGACTGGCGCGCGGTGGTGGCCTACAACGCCAGCCGCCCCCTGGTCATCCTCAGCTGGGCTCTGGACTGGCGCCTCTGGGGGCTCGACCCCATCGGCTACCACGTCGTCAACGTGGTGATCCACGCGATCAATGCCGGCCTGGCCTTCCTTCTGGGCGAAGCCGTCGCTCGCAGGCTCGGCCTCGAGCGCCCTCTGCTGCCCGCCCTGGCCGCCGCAGCCATCTGGGCTCTCCACCCCATGTCCACCGAGGCGGTCACCTACATCACCGGCCGGTCCGAGTCCCTCTGCTCCACCTTCTACCTGGCTTCGGTGCTGTGCTGGCTGCGCTGGCGACGGTCGGCCGATGGTTTCCAGCTCTTCCTCTCCCTGGCTGCCTTCCTCTTGGCTGCTGCCACCAAGGAAGTGGCCGCCACCATCCCCGCAGTCCTGCTGCTGGTCGAGCTGACCCTGCCGGCGGAGCGGCGCATGGGTTGGAAGGCTTGGCTCGCGCTCTCCCCCTTCTGGCTGGTACTGCTGGTAGGCGCCGCAGCGCGCAAGCTCACCTATGGCGCCTACACCACCACGCTGTGGCTCCGGCCCGTGGACGTGCAGCTGGGCACGGAGGCAGAGGTGCTGGTGCGCTACCTCCAGCTCTGGCTCTTCCCCATGGGGCAGAGCGTCTTCCACGACCACCCGCCGGCTGCTGGCCTGCTCTCGCCCCTGCCGCTCCTCGCCTGCGGTGTCCTGCTGGCTCTCGTGGTGGTGGCCGTCTGGCAATGGCGTTCGCGCCCATGGCTTGCCCTCGGGGTTGGGTGGTTCCTGCTCGTGCTCGGCCCCTCCAGCTCCTTCGTCCCGCTCAAGGAGACCATGGCGGAGCACCGCACCTACCTCGCCGGCTGGGGTCTATGCCTGGTGCTTGTGCTGGCGCTGGCCCCACTGGCGGCACGCCACGCTCGGGCAGCGATGCTGCTCGTGGGCTCGCTGACGCTCGTCCTCGGCACCGCCACCTGGGAGCGCAACCGGGTCTGGGAGACCGAGGCCTCCCTCTGGCGGGATGCCGTGGAAAAAAATCCCGACTCCGCCGAGTCCTGGTACGGACTGGGCGACGCCCTGCGCTTCGAGGGAGCATACGACCCGGCCGTCGATGCCTACCGCAAGGCGGTAGAGCTGGACGAGTTGTTCCTCGATGCGTGGAACAACCTCGGCATCGCGCTGGCCGAAAAGGGCCGATCGGACGAAGCCCACGACGTCTGGCTGCAGTTGCTGAGGCGCCACCCCACCAACTGCAGGGCCCACAACAACCTGGGCGCGCTGTTCTACAACCAGCGCAAGTGGGAAAAGTCCATCGTGGAGTACAGGACCACGTTGAATTACTGCCCAAAAAACACCCACGCCCACTACGGGCTGGGCAACATCTACTACGGCCCTCGGCGGGACACTCTCAGAGCCCTGCATCACTACCACGCCGTCCTCGAGATCGATCCGACCTTCGCCCACCGCGAGCTCATCGAGCAGCGTCAGACCCAGCTGACCTTCTAGGTCTCGCGGCTATCGCCCCCCCAGGAGCCAGGACGCGGCCACGCGGGCGATACGGGGGGCCTCGACCCAGGCTCCGCTCACGATGGTGGCCTGGGACAGCCGCAGCAGCGGCGTTGGGCGCAGATAGAAGGACCCCCAGGCCAAGCGCAGCCAGCGAGCCAGCTCGTGCGGTGGCAGATCGGAGAGGACGTCACGCCGCCCGTCCGCATCGAGAAAGGACCGCACGTCGCCACCTGGCGAACCATGCCGACCGAGCGGAGCCCCGGGCAGGGCGGAGAGCGTGGAGAACTGAACGAAGTCCGCCCCAAGGTGCCGCACGAAGCGCAACGTCGCATCGATCTGAGCCGATCCCTCGCCCGGTGCCCCCAGGATCACGTAGGCCAGGGTGCGCAGCCTGGCAGCCTTGGCATCGGCGAACGCGCGGACGATCTGTTGGCGGTCGAAGCCCTTGCACAGCGCGCTGAGGGTGCCGGACCACGCGCTCTCGACGCCGAAGGCAACCAGCTGGCACCCCGCCCGCCGCATGAGACGCAGCAGCTCGCCGTCCACGCCGTCCACTCGCGCCTCACAGTTCCAGGCGAGGTCGAGACCACGGGCGATGATGCCCTCGCAGATGGCGGCCACCCGGTCACGGTCGTGGGTGAAGTTGTCGTCGTAGAAGTGCACGAAGCGCACTCCGGAGGCGGCGAGCCTGTCGAGCTCGTTCAGCACGCTGGAGGGAGAACGCGCCCGCCAGCGGCCCCCGCCAACGCCCCGATCGCAGAACGTACAGGAGTGGGGGCATCCACGGCTGGTGATCGCGGTGGTCATGGGCCGCCGCGTGGCCAGGAGGTGGTGATAGCCTCGCTGGGGGAGCAGGTCGCGGGAGGGCTCTGGTAGCTCGTCCAGGTCCGTGGGTTCGCCAAGGGGCACGAACGGCTTTCCGGGCGCACGCACGCCCGCGGGAGGTGGTCCCTCGCCGCCGGCTTGCAGCCAGGCCAGGACTTCGGGGCCGCTCGTCTCGGCTTCCCCCTCGAGGCTCAGATCGGCCTCGGGCATGTCGTCGAAGACCGCCTCCCCAACCGCCGTAGGATGCGGCCCTCCGACCGCGAGGAAGCGCGCGTGCGGGCGAGCGAGCCGCAAGGTGCGGGCAGCCAGGTCCCGAACTGGACTCATGGCGGTGACGCCGACGAGGTCGTAGCCCTGCCCAACCAGCCTGGCCTCGAGCCCCCGCCAGGAGAGCCCCTCCGCCCGACCATCAAGGATGGTCACCCGGTGACCTGCCGCGCGCATCGCTGCGGCCAGGTATGCCAACCCGAGGGGAGGCACGGCCAAGCTCAGGTCCCGGTGGTCGCGACGAGGCGGCCTGACGAGGAGGACCCTCATCGTGGCTGCGTCAGGCCTGAACGAGCCGATTGCCCTGAACCTCGAAGCCGTTGGGGGGGTTCTCCGCGATGAAGGCGGCGTGAGGCTCGACCGTCCAGCGACGGGTGGCGAAGGTCTCCGCGATGCGCACGCGGAACCGGTTGGACTCTTCATCAGGGTTGGCCAGCGCCGCGAGCAGCTCTTGGCGGCCCTGCTCTTCTTCCTGACGGATGACCGCTTGAGCGGCGGCGTATCGGACTCCCTCGTCGAAGTCGCCGAGGAAGCGCACGGCGCTAGGCGAGATCCGGTTGTCCTTGAGGTCGGCGAGCATGACGAGCAAGTTGCGCTTGCGATCGGGCTTGTAGTCTTCCTTGACGGCTTCCTCTTCCAACATCTCGAGGGCGGTGACCAGCATGGGCTCGTCACCACCGATAGCCGCCGTGAGACGCAGGGGATTGGCGATGTTCTTGCAGCGCTTGGCGAAGATCATCGCAGGCTCGAGGGCGGGTTCGTCGAGGGCCACCAACAAATCGAAGACGAAGGCCTTCTCGTTTCGGTCCTTCATGGCGTTCTCGATGCGCACGTCGAAACGTCCCAAGAGCCCATAGATGGCTTCCTCGCTGCCGTCTTCAGCCAGAAAGAGCGCAGCTGCTTCGCGGTCCTCGGGTTGGCCGTTGATGTTCTGAACCCGCTTGCACTGGCGCTCGATCTGCTTGCCAGGGCCGCCGAAGATGAAGTCGAAGAAGCCCAAGCAACCTCCTTCGCCGGCATTCGGCCGACAGGGCTGGACGCATGCGTAGTAATTCAGCGTGGATTCACAGGCCCGTCATCACCCGCGGCCAAAGAGCCGGGAGCCCAGAAACGGCGCTGGAACCCCAGCTGCAAGCTGGCCACCGGCGAGGCGCGCGTGAGACCCATGGCTCCGTCCAGGACAAGCCTCCAGCGCTGCCCCCAGGCCAAAGACGCGCCGAGCAGACCCCGGGAAGGATTGGACGCGGAGGGGAGAGACAGGTCGACACCCAGCGCCATCATGGGGAGCCAGGGCTGCTGCAGCTGGCTGGCGGTGTCGAAGGACAGCTGCGCCTGAAAGAAGGGAACGTCGTCCTGCGCTGCCAGCATCAGCGGATCGCCCAGGATCGCCAGGCCTGCACCGAGCCAGCCTCGCAGCGGACCCAGATCACTCGCACAGCTGGCCACCAAGGACAGGTCCGTCTCGTCGCTGCCCAGCTCCCCTTCGTCGGCCGCGTTGGGCAACTTGACGCGCCAGCCGAGGCCGACGGACGGCCCACGGCCGCCCGCTTCACGAGCCCGCTCGCGAGACGCCTCGAAGAGCGGTAGACGTAGCAACAGGCCAAGCTCCAGATCACCGGGGCCCACCACCCTGCTGCCGTCCGGGTGGAGGTCGGCCAAGACCTGCCAGTGCGCGTCCATCACCACACGCTCTGCGGCGTACCAGTCGGCTTCGAGCCCCCCATGGAGCCGGTCTCTTTCCCCGGCCCGGA
>CAZVHW010000313.1:8944-9166 GCA_964626835.1 uncultured Enterobacterales bacterium | reverse complement strand
GTTGTCCTGGTATTGGTCTTGGTGTTGGAGCCAGGTCCAAAACGAGGACACGATCTCGTCCACCTGGCGGACCCTGTCCGGGTAGTCCTGTTCTTCTCCGTAGTGTGAGGAGCGGTCTACCTGGTGCAGGTTCACCAGGGCGAAGCGCATGGAGCCACGCTCGAGGCGTCGCTTCAGGAAGCGCGCGACCTTGTGGTCGTCCTTGCCGGGGACCGCTTCGTT
>CAZVHW010000313.1:1968-8934 GCA_964626835.1 uncultured Enterobacterales bacterium | reverse complement strand
GTGGACGAAGAGGTAGCTGACGCTGTGCTCGTAGCCGTAGCCGGGCCAGATGCTGTGACCCAGCGTCTTGAGCAGCTGGGTGTTGGCCACCGAGAACGCCATGCGCCGGTTGATGGTGGGATCCGCAGCCCGCAGCGTTTCCATGAGCGTGGGCAGGGTCGGGCGGTAGACCCCCACCTCTTCGGATGCCGGGTAGTTGGCTACCGGTAGGCGCCGGCCGGTCACCATGGAGACGTGGGCGGGCGCCGTGACCGTGGCCGCCAGGTTCCAGGCGTTGGTAGCCCTGACCCCCTGTGGCACGAGATTTTCCCAGGTCTCGGGCATGAACTCGCTGGGGGGCTCCCCCGTGATCGACGAGGCCTCCTCGCCCAGTGACTCCTGAACACGGACGCCATCCATGACCATGATGATGGCGACGGGGCCTTCCGAGCTGGGTTCGTCCGGAATGGGCGAGGCGCGGTCACAGGCGAGCAGGGCCAGGCCCAGCGCGCATGCAACGTCGGGAAGGCGAAGGGACATGGGTCCTCGTTGCGCAGGTCGGAGCCACGATACCAGCGGCCCCTGCCGCTCGCACCTCGAAAGGCCTAGCGCCCGCGGCCCGTGAGCCCGACGATGAGCAGCAAGCTCATCAGCGCCGAGACCCCCATCATGAGCATGAACATGGTGGCCGTGGGGAACGCGTACACAACTCCGGCGGCCGGTAGCACGGGGAAGACCATGTATGCGGGTAGAAACGCCAGCTCGTGGAGCCGCCAGGCGGCGCCCCCTCCCTCGCGGGGTCGGGTGAGGCGGGCGACCAGCTCCGGCAGGTAGGCCGTCAACGCCGCGCATCCGAGGGTGGACAGGAAAGGATGGTCGATGAACGACTGCGAGTGGAGCACCAGCAGGTCGGCACCCAGCGCCGCGAGGACCGCCACCATGACCGCGACGTAGAACACCACCTGTCCCCCGACCCTTCGCCAAGCGGGCTTGGCGGCGCGCGGCGGCCGGGGTTTGGGGGCTCGCAGGAGCTCGAGCGTGCGGGTTTCCCGAGCCACGGAGCGCTCGATCTCGAGGATGGAAGGGGAGTGACCCACTCCGGTCTCGAGGGCTTCGGCATGGTCCACGAGCTCGGCCAGGCGTTGAAGTGGCTTGGCGCTGCCTTTGGGGAATTTTTCGCCTTCGGCAGGCAGGGCCGCCTGGATCTGCTGGTGAATGCGCTCCACCAGGGCGCGTTGCCAGGCGAGGATCCAGTGCTTGCAGCGCTGCTGGCCGGCGTGCAGCTGACCCTCGAGGGCGCTGCGGTGTGCCGGCCCCTTCTCGAGGGCGGCGTCCACCTCGGAGAACAACTCGCGCAGCTGGACCAGCAGGGCACGGGTCTCGCCCTGGGCGTCGCGGGTCGTGCCCGGGGCGCCGCCGACGTCGTAGGGGAGCTTGGAAAATCCTGGCGAGGCCGAGATGTCCTCGAGCTCGCGAAACAGCTCGCGACCGGCCTCGCGTTTGTCGAGCAGGGCCTGGACTCCCTGGTCTTCGATCTCGCGAAGCAGCGGACGGATCACCTGGCCCCAGGTGGCGTTGTCGAAGGCGGGCTCGAGGGCAGCCAGGGTGAAGTAGGCGGGGTCGAGGTCGATGGCGCGCCGCAGGCAGAGCTTGACGCTGCGATCGGCCTGGGGGTAGCGCGCGGCCACCAAGGCCTTCTGGTAGTGCACGCCGCCGTCGTTGGGCAGCAGCTGCTCGGCGGTGCCAGCGAGCTCCCAGGCTTCCTTCTGCTGGTTGGCCAGGTAGTGAGCGCGCGACGCCAGCAGCGTGGCGCTGCCCTGCAGGGTGGGCGGGGTGCCCCTTGGCAGGGAATTCGCGGCGCCCGTGAAGGCTGCAGCCGCCCTGGCTGGTCGCCCATCCATCGCCAGCACGAAGCCCTGTCGGATTGCGATTCGGGCATCGAGGGGATCCAGCTCGTGGGCTGCGTCCAGGAAGCGGCGGCTGCGGGACATGCGGTCCCTTGCCATGGTGGCCAGCACGGCATCGGACTGGTTGAGCAGCTCGTCCACTCTGGTCGCCACTTCCCCGCGGGTGTGGCGGTCCTTGCGCATTCGCTCGAGTGCGCCGGCCAGCTTTGTTTCCTGGGCCATGGCGTGGGAGAGGGAGAAGCGGTGGCTCAGCTGCTCTACCAGGGCGTTGTTCGACGTGGTGGGGGGCGGTGCTTCGGGATCGTCGTCCTCGAAGCGCTGGCGCCAACTCATGGTGTTTGGGGACTCGCGCTTGAAGGCCAGGGCTTCGAGGTTGATCTCCCGCGTGACCCACATGGCCTGGCTCAACGGCTCCCGAGGGCGCTGGGGGCAGAGGGCCGGGGGATGTTCCCCAAGGCAGTTCATGCAGTAGCTGTTCATGGGGCCGTCGGGGGATCCTCGGGTCGCCAGCCCGTCCTGAGGAGGAGGGTCCCGGCGCGGCGGGCAGTATACCAGTCCGTCTTGTCCGGTGTGCTAGCTCGCCGTGAACACCAGGCCGTTTCGAAATGACGGCGTGAGCTCGAGATCTTGCAGGGTTTCCTGCTGGGAAGAGCTGTCCGGAGGGAGGCTGTCTTCCTGCCCGCTGTCATCCGACGTGCACACGGATGGCAGGGCCACGCCGAACAGGATGGACGTGGTCACAGCGTGGACGATACGCATGTCTCCTTCCTATCGTCCCTGGACCCGTTCGTGGATGGTCCCGGAGTCGTCGCATGCCCATCGCCCTCGACGCGGACCTGCCCTATCTAAACGACGCGCTCATCGTCGTGGACAGCCGCGCCGACGAGGCCGCCTGGAGGGACGCGCTGGTGGTAGAGGACTGGGTCACCTACTTCCCGGCGCCCGGTGGCCAACCCACCGTCCGCGCCGAGGCCCGGCTCCTCTGCGATCATCGGGCTCTGTACGTCCACTACCGGGTGGAAGACCCCGAACCCGAGCGGGTGCGCGCACGCCTGACGCGCCGGGATGGCATCTGGGGCGACGACTGGGCGGGGATCTACCTGGACCCCTCCGGCGAGGCCCAGCGTGCCTACCTGTTCCTGGTCAACCCCTTCGGGGTGCAAGCCGACGCGACGCGCATGGCCGGGTACCAGGACGAGACCTCCTGGGATGGCCAGTGGGAAAGCGAGGGGCGGCTGACGGACTTCGGCTACGAGGTCGAGATCCGAATCCCCTGGCGCACGGTGCGGCACCCTGCGCGGCTCCAAGACGTGGGGATCGGCCTGCTACGTTCCTCGGGCCGCACCGGGGAGCGTGCCTCCTGGCCCGAGCGAGACCCCGACGTCTCGGGGATCATCGTGCAGGAAAACCTGCTGCGGGGGCCGGGGGCCGTGGACGAGGGTTGGGGGCTGTCGGTGACCCCCAGCCTGGTCTTCGGCTGGACCGACGACGGCCCCGCGCAGGAACGCTGGGGCGTTCATGGCCTGGCACCGGGGGTGACCGCGCGCTTCGATCCCTCGCCGGCCGTGGCCGGCCTGGTCACCGTCAACCCCGACTTCTCCCAGGTGGAGACCGACGCCTACCAGGTAGACGTCAACCGCCGCTACGCCCTGTACCTCGACGAAAAACGCCCGTTCTTCACCGAGGGACGGGAGTGGTTCGACGGACCCTACGCCGAGATGGTGTACACGCGCTCCATGAACACGCCGCGCTACGGCGCCCGTGCCACGGTCGAGGCCGGCGGCTGGACCGTGGCCGCCCTGCACGTGCTCGACAGCGCGCCGGCGGACACGGTCTCCGAGGGCGGCGGCTGGGGTGAGGGCGAGCTAGGCCCCGAGGACGACCGCCACCCAACCCTGGACACGGCCCTGCGGGTGCGGAAGGCCGTGGGCGGCGACAGCTACGTGGGCATGCTGTACAGCGACAAGACCATCACCGGCTCGGGGCTGGCCAACCGGGTGATGGCGCTGGACGGACGCCTGCGGCTGTCGGACTCCTGGGAGCTCGAGGGCGCGGTGATCGGCTCGGTCACCGACCACGCCAGCGGCGAGCAGGACTGGGCGCCGGCGGGGGCCTGGGGCCTGGAGCACGAGAGCCGCCACTGGGACGCGGGGGCCTGGCAGTTCGTCGTGCACGAGGACTTCCGCGCCGAGAACGGCTACCTCGTCTACTCCGACAGCTTCTACAGCACCGCCTGGGCCGGGTATCGTTTCTATCCGAGCAGGGGGCCCATCCGACGCATCACCCTGATGCCACTGAACGCCGGCGTGGCCTGGCGGCCCAGCGACTTCGCGCTGCGCAACCTCGAGATAGAGCCCACGGTGATGTTCTACTTCTCGAACGCCGTGAGCCTCGAGGCCGAGGTCGAGCGCGAGATGGAGCTGTACGAGGACACGCTGCTGGTCTACGACCAAGTGGCGGTCGAATTGGACGGCCACCTCGCGCGCTGGCTGGCCCTGGAGCTGGGCACCGAGCTGGGGCAAGGGCCCTACTACGAGTCCGCGGTCGTCGGGGGGCTCGCCCAGGTCTGGGGTGGGCTGCAGCTCACGCCCGGCCGGCGCACGTCCGTCACCGTCGAGGGCGTCTGGGAACGGCTGAGCTACGAGGGCGAAGAGCAGTATGCGGGCTTCGTGGGCCGGGCCAGGCTCGACCTCTTCGCCACGCGGCAGCTCTGGGGGCGACTTGTGGTCGATCGCAGCGGCCTGCACGACCAGCATGGCGCCCAGGCTCTCCTGGCGTGGGAGGTCTCACCCGGCCGGGCCGTCTACCTGGGGGGCGGGGTCGACCAAGACGCGGACGATGCCGTGGACTGGCAGGTCTTCTCGAAGTTCAGCTGGCAGTGGCAGCGCTAGTCGCCAAAAACAGCCGTGGGGGCAGGCATAACACCCGCCCGTTATCCGGACTGTCGGAGAGCCCATCATGACCGATCCTTCCCCCGATCTCCCGCGCGACCTGCCCCTCGACGCCCCGGAGCATCGGCAGCTGTTGGAAGAACCGGCGTCCATCCCCAGCCAGTACCTACGCGCCGTAGGCCTGGCACGTCGTCCACAGGGTGACCTCTCCGCCGACGGCGTAGCGGCTCTGGGCCCCATCGTCGTGGAGCGACGGGGCCGCATCATCGAGCCGGAGTTGCTGGCCCGGTACCGACAGGTCTGCGGCTACACGGATGGGCCAGGGATTCCAAGCGCGTTCATGGAGACCCTGTTCCAGGACCTGATGGTGGAGATCGTCCTGGCGCCCACCTTCCCCTTCAGTCCGTTCGGAGTGATCCACCTGGGCCAGCGCATGGAGTGGCACGGACCCGTGGTGGCCGATGCCAGCCTCGACCTGGTGTGTTCGCTCGCCGCGGTGTGCCAGACCCGTCGCGGCTTCGAGCTGGACTGCGCCATGCATGCTCACCAGCACGGAGAGATCGCATGGGAAGGGCTCGCCACCCTGGTCTCCCGCAGCAAGGCCACCCGGCGTAGCGGTGGGCGGCGGACCCCGCCTCGCGTGCAGGAAGAAGTTGTAGGCTGGTGCGAACCTGACCTGGTCGAAGTCGCTGGCGACACCGGGCGGCGATACGCGGCGGTGTCGGGGGACTACAACCCGTTCCATCTCCATGGCCTCCTGGCCAGGCTGTTCGGCTTCCGCCGGCCCATCGCCCACGGCATGTGGACCCTGGCCCGGGCCATGGCCTGGCTCGAAGACCAGCGGGCCCTACCCGAACGTCATCGGGTGCAGGTGGACTTCAAGCGCCCGCTGCTGATGCCAGGGCGCGTCGCCCTGCGCCAGCGCGAGGTCCAGGCGGGGGACGGAGAGCGGGTCGCGGTGGAGATCGAGGTTCGCCACGCGACAAAGCAGCAGCCCCATCTCGCGGGGCGGGTGGTCTGGTAGGCGCGGTCCTGGCCGACGGTCGCTGACGCCCCGACACGGCCCTTCGTGCACGCGGCGGTCTGCTTTTTTTTGCGGAACTTCTTGTTTTTCTCGTTTTTGGTTTTGTTAGGTTGAACGCAGAAAACCGCAGCGTATAGCAAGACATGACGGGTTTGTCCAGAAAGTTTTGACAACTTTCCGACGAGGTCTCTGCCATGTTTTTTTGGACCGGTCGGGTTCTTCCCCCCCCGATCATCCCTCCAAGGAGGCTCCGTGCAGCTCTTCTCGATGCGCACCGTCACTCTGTCTTCCGTACTCCTCGCGACCGTGGGGTGTGCCCCGGGAATCGATGTCGTCGAGGGTGAAGCCCCCGACGTGTACGCCACCCAGAAGATCCACGGCGGCAGCGCTACCACCGAGTGGTACCACGACGCGGTGGTTTCTCTGCACCAGATGCAGGGCAACTCGGTCTACACCGATCCCTTCTGTACGGGCACGCTGATCACCGACAAGGTGGTGCTCACGGCCGGCCACTGCCTCGAGGGCATGTCGGCCAGCCGTCTCGCCATCTACGTAGGTGACAACCCCTACGTCGATCTGGTCTCACATATGTACACGGTCGATGACGTCGAGGTGTACCCCAACTACAGCTCTCGCCAGATCACGGACGACCTCGCGCTCGTTCGCTTGGACACCGGTGTCACCGAGTCGGTCACCCCGGTCTACCCGCTGCCCTCGAGCGATGGATTCACCAACTCCGACATCGGCGAGACCATGAACTTCGCCGGCTTTGGTACCACCGAAACGGGCGGGTACGGACAGAAACTGCAGGTCTCCATCCCGCTGGGCGGCTTCGGCTGCTCGGTGTATGGCTGCTCCTCCTCGGGCGACTCCGAGACCCAGATCTCCTACCGCCAAGGCAGCGGCGGCCCCTGCTCCGGCGACTCCGGCGGCCCCATGTTCGTGGAACGGGGTGACGACGTCTACGTCGGCGGCATCACCTCCTACGGCGACTACTACTGCACCCAGTACGGCGTGAGCACCCGGGTGGACGCCTACACCTCCTGGATCTCCAACTACGCCGGCGTGGACTTCAGCAGTGGCTACGGCGGCTCCAGCGGCGGCAGCGATGGCGGCAGCGATGGCGGCAGCGATGGCGGCAGCGATGGCGGCAGCGATGGCGGCA
>CAZVHW010000313.1:0-1868 GCA_964626835.1 uncultured Enterobacterales bacterium | reverse complement strand
GCAGCGGTGGCACCTGCGACGGCTTCACCTACAGCTACGATGGCAGCCTGAGCGGCACCGGGGCCACAGCCTACGAGCCCGACGGCAACTACTACCACGCCGATTCCCAGGGCGGGCACGAGGGCTACCTCGTGGGGCCCGGCTCCGTGGACTTCGACCTGTACCTGTACAAGTACCGCAACGGAAACTGGCGCAAGGTGGCGACCTCCACCGACGCCGACTCCGAGGAGTACATCAGCTACAGCGGTAGCCCTGGCTACTACCTGTGGATGGTCTACAGCTACTCCGGCTCGGGCAGCTACGAGTTCTGCCTCGAGACGCCCTAGTCCGCGCAGTCGGAACCTCCGTGCGGCCCGCCTTCCCGGCGGGCCGTCCCGCGTCAGCGGATGGTTCCGATCTCCACGGCTTCGATGGGCCAGGCCATGCAGGCGTGCACGTAGCCGTGTTGCCGATCCGACTGGCGCAGCGCGACGACAGGTCGATGAAGATGCCCGAGCCCAGCATCATCATGGGGATGGTCAGCCCGACCACCGTGTGGGTGATGCCCAGCGCCCTCTGTTGTTCGTGGTCGCACGGGGTTGCGCCAGGGTGGGTCAGGGCGCGAAGGCGTAGAGGTCCTCCAGCAGCAGGGATCGACCGATGAAGGCCGGCAGAGGCTCGCCTTGTTCGTCGAGCCAGGCAAGGTCCCAGACCACGAGCCCTTCTGGAGTGGCCTCGCGCACGCGGGTGGTGGACCCGTAGTTGTGCAGCGTGTTGCCGCCGGGCAGGCGGTGGGCCTCGCCGTACTCCAGGGCAGGGATGCCGTCGCCCTCGGCGAAGCTCCACACCTGCCGCAGGACCTTGTTCTGCTCGTCCAGTTCGAACTCGCGCACCACGCCCTCGTCGGACTCCTGGCTGACGTGCGTGGACAGCAGCAGGGTGCCGGTCTCGGTGAAGGTGACCCCGTGCTGCCAGTCGAACTGGGACTCGGGAGGGTCGAAGCTCCAGTCGCTGAACTGGCCCCAGCTGCGCAGGGTCGTTCCCGTGCTGCGCTCCAGCTGTACCACCGTCATGGAGGAGAAGAAGGAGTAGAGGAAGGTGTCGGTTTCCTCGTGCCAGAACAGGGCGTTGGACATGCAGTACTGGTTGGGGCTGCCCCACTCGGCCTCGAACTCCTCGCAGTCTCAGAGCTGCTGCTGCTCGCCGTCGACGTCCACCTGCCGCAAGGTCTCGAAGAAGCCTCCAGCATAGGACCCCCACACCACGCTCTCGTCGTCCAACTCGGCGAAGGCGTGCAGCAGGGCGGGGGTTTCGTAGGCCTGCACCTCGCTGCCGTCGATCTTCATGCGCCGGACGGCGGAATCCGAGGGGTAGAACAGGCGCGTGTCGTCCCAGAGCAGATCGTCACCGTCCCTCGAGACGCTGGCGTAGAAGGTCTGGGAGTTCGCCTCGTTCTCCATCATCCACACGACCCGCCCCTGCCGGTCCAGGATCAAGCGCCAGCAGGCGCCGTAGAAGGGCTTGTCCTGCCAGAAGAGGGAGGTGTAGAGATAGCGCCCGGTGGGCTCCCAAGCCTCGGAGTCGCCCACGAGTAGTTCCGGAATCAGTAGGGGCTCGGCCAGAGGCCCCGTGCTGGCCCGCTCTTCCTCGGTGACCTGCTCCTCGCCGTCGATCTCGCTGACCAGGCGTAGGCTGAACTCGGTGTCGTAGGGAATGCCAAGGAGCAGCTGCTCCTGGGGGCCCGGTTCCAGGTCTCGGGCTGGCGAGCGCAGCCAGCTGCCCTCGTCGAAGCCGTACTCGACCACCGTCGTGGCAGATTCGAGCTGTTCCCAAGAGACCGTCACCAGCGAGCCGATGTCGGGGTGCAGCTCCCAACTCGGCGGCTCCAC
>CAZVHW010000312.1:4437-9167 GCA_964626835.1 uncultured Enterobacterales bacterium | reverse complement strand
CGCGGGCGCGACCAGGCATGCCGCGAACAGCAACGCGAAGACGAGCCGGGCCAGGTGGGGGATGCGCATCGCCTACTCCAACCTGAAGACGACGCGCTGGCGGTACCAGCAGCGCACCTCGCGGCCTTGGTAGACCGCGGGGCGGTAGCGCCACTGCCACACCGCGTCGGTGGCAGCCTGCTCGAAGACCCCCGGAGGATCAGCCTCGAGCAGGTCGACCTGGCGGACTACGCCCTCCTCGTCGACCAGCAGGCGCAGGGTGACCACGCCTTCCTGTTCGCGGTCCAGCGCACGCGGGGGGTAGACGGGGGGGCGCCGGCTCGTGACCTCCGGAGGACTGTCGACCTGATCCTCGGCCATCACCAGCCCGGCACCGGCCGCCAGCTCGCCGCTCATCAGGCCGGCGAGCATGTCCGCGCCGTCCACGTCCAGGTCCAGTAGGCCCGGCGCCTGGATGGCCGAGGGCAGGTTGGGCACGCGCGGGGCGACCTTGACGTCAAGCTTCTGCTGGCGCTGGGGGCGGGGCCGGGGCTTGCGCTTTGGGGGTGGTGGGGCCACGAAGTCCACCACCACGGTCTGGTTGTCAACCTTGGCGGCCACGGTCTGCAGCAGGTCGTTCAACTGCAGGAACAGGCACAGCACACCGATGTTGACAGCAACGGTCACCACGAGCGCCAAGCCGTGGCGGGAGAAGGGGCTCATCCTTCGCTCGCCACGGCCACGCCCACGTGCTCCGCACCGCCCAGGCGGCACTGGTCGACCACCTCGACGAGCGTTCCGGTGTCCACGTAGCGGTCGGCGACGACCAGCACGTTGCGGAAGCGCTTGTTGGCCAGGGCGTCGCGCACCCGGCCCTCGAGCATCCACGGCTTGACCGGTTGGCTGTCGAGGTAGACGGCGCCGCGGCTGTCGACCTGAACGCGCAGCGCCCGGCTGTCGGCCACCTCGGAGGTGGAGGCCCCGGGGCGCTCGAGGTCCAACTTCATGTCCCGCACGAAGGTGGTGCTGACCATGAAGAAGATCAGCAGGATGAAGACCATATCGATGAGCGGCGCGATGTTGACCTCTTCCGATCTGTCGCGGCGCTTCAGGCGCAGGGGATCGATCATGCCGCCTCCCGAGCCTGGCGCTGCTTGAGGTAGCCGGACAGCCAGGCCTGCAGGCGGTCGAGCTGGCCCTCGATCAGGTGCTGCCGCGCGTCGAGCACTCGGCCCGCCAGCAGGCCGGGGATGGCCACTAGCAGCCCCATCTGGGTGGAGACGAGCGCGATGGAGATGCCCCCCGCGATGCCCCCGGAGCGGCTGAACAGCACCGACTCGCCCAGGCTGGCGAAGGTCTCGATCATGCCCGAGACCGTGCCGAGCAGGCCCAGCAGTGGCGCCACGGTCACCAGCACGCGGATGGGCTTGCGCAGGTGTCCAAGCGAAAGCCGGTCCAGGACCAGCGAGGCCTGGACCTCGCGCAAGGTGTAGAGGCTGCGGGGGAGCGCGCCGTACAGACGCTGTACCGCGTGGCCTAGCACGCCGCGCTTGGGAGCGGGGTGCTCACCGCGCTCGAGCGCCGCGATGGCCGCGCTCAAGTGCCCGTTGCTCTTGCCGCGAAGCGCGAGCCAGCGCAGCGTCAGCAGGTACCATAGCAGCAGGCCGACGAGCACCAGGGGAGGCATCACCCAGCCGCCGGCGACCAGGTAGCTCCAGAGGCGGAGGATCACGACGCACCCCCGTCGTCGGGGCGGCGGTCGCCAGGCCACGGCATCAAGGGCGGGCCGGGCGGTGGGCCGTCCGGTGACGGCCCGATGGGCAGGGTGCCGCCGTGGCTGTCCCGCCGGAACTCGATCTCGCCGGTGGGCTCGTCGCGCAGATCGTACGCGCGGCTGACCCAGCGGCCGTCGTCCAGGCGGAAGGACTCCTGCTTGTACAGGGCGTTCGAGAGCACCAGGGCGGCCTTGTACATGTCGGCGCCCACGTGGTCGGAGAGGGTGCTCAAGAGGTTGTGCACCAGCAGCACCGGGATGGCGACCGCCAGGCCGAGCTGGGTGGTGACCAGGGCCACCGAGATGCCACCGGAGAGCATCTTGGGATCCCCCGTGCCATGCTCGGTGATGACCTCGAAGGTGGAGATCATGCCGGTGACGGTGCCCAGCAGGCCGAGCAAGGGCGCGACGGCCGCGACCACGGCGATGATCGGCAGGGCGCGCTCCAGCCGCGGCAGCTCCCGCACGATGGCCTCCTTGAGCACGTCCTCGAGCTGGTCCTTGGGCAGGTGCCAGTGGGACAGCCCGGCCAGCAGCACCCGACTCGGGGCCCCGGGATCCGCCTCGCAGGCCTGGTTGGCTTCCTGCAGCTCGCCCTTGGCGACCTTGGCCAGCACCACCTTGAGCAGACCGTCCGTGCCGCTGTGCAGCCGGCGCAGGGTGAACGCCCGCTCCGCGGCCAAGAGCGCCGCGAGCAGCCCCAAGGCCAGGATCGGCCATACCAGGACGCCGCCGCTCGCGACGTGCTCCCACAGGGTCAGCTCGGCGCGGGCCTGGTGGTCACGGCTCGCGGCGTCGAGCAGGTAGAGGTCCAGCATCTTGGAGTCGCCGTCGAGCCAAGCCTGGAGCGTGCCCTCCTCGTCGGGTTGCAGCTGCAGCGTCCCCGCACCCGCGGGCGCCAAGGCGCCGCGCTGGTCCCCTGCCATGCCGAATGCGGCGATCTGGCCGAAGTGCAACACCTCGCCATCGGCCTCTCGGCCGTCGGGCAAGAAGAAGCTGCCGGGCTCGGTGCGGACCGAAGACACGCGGCCCAGCGTGGACCCTGCACCGGCCAACGCGGCGGCCAGCGCGTCCTCGTCGCTCAACTCCTGGGCGCCCTCGACCACCAGGTCGTAGCGCTCGAGGGTGGCAAAGGCCTGGTCGATGGTCACCAGCAGCAGCTCCTGCTGCGATGCGCCGCCGTCCTGCTCGACCCGCATGGTGTCCAGGCGGGATTCCTCGCGGTCGGCCTCGAGGCCCAGGGCGGTCAGGCGGGCGCGCAGTCCGGAGACCTCCTGACGCAGGGACTCGGCCTGACCGACGTGATCGGCCTGGAAGCGGTCCAGTTCTCCGCGCAGGGCGGCCAGCTCCTCCTCGAGGGCCTGCTTCTCGAGCTGGTACGCCTGCACCAGGGGATCTTCCGCCTGGGCGAAGGCCCCGACGGGGAGGAGGGCCAGGAGCAGGCCGAGCAGGGGCAGGACGATGCGGAGGCGGGGGATCACGAACCACCTCCCGCGGATGGCGGCTGGAGCGGCAGGGTGAACGACCCCGAGCGCACCGACTTGCGCAGCGCATCGAACAGGTCGGCCACGGCGCGCTCCGCCTGTCCGGTGGCCACCGAGTAGGTCCAGACCTCGCCGTCGCGCGCGGCGTGGCCGTAGCGGCCGTCGTCGGTCTGGAAGTACAGCGCGACCAGGCCGAGGTGGGCCACCTGGGCCAGGACCGACCCTTCCGAGAGCTCCACGGCCTGCCGGGAGAGGCCGCTTTCCTCGCAGAGCTTCAGCTCGTCCTCGACGTGGCGCCATAGGCGCGAGGCGCCGGTGCGGGGATCCATGGCTCCCGACTGCACGCCGTCGCGCACCAGCTCGAGCTCCGCAAGACGGTCGTCAAGGCGGTAGGGGACCGCCTGGGCCGCCTGCTCCATGAGGGCCTCGGCGTGCTGCACGACGATCGGCGCCAGGGCCTGAACCTCCGTGCTGCGGTCCTGGGCTGCCTGCTGCAGAGCCAGGATCTCCTCTCGCGTGCTGTCCAGGCGCAGCTGCTCGCGTTGGATCATGACCTCGAGCTCGCTGCGCTGCTCCACGAGCGAGCGGATGGACGCCTCGGACCGGGCGCGCTGGCTTCTCAGCTCGGACTCGGCCTGCTCCACCTGTGCGCGGAGCGCGGCCAGCTCTTTGGCCAGGGCCGTGTAGTCGGCGTCCTGGGCGGCGGCTGGGTTCGGCAGGATCAGCGCCGCGAGGAGCCAGAGGACGGGGAGGGTGAGGGACGGTGCGTACATGGGGGCTCTCTTGGATGGCTAGAGATCGACCTTGACGCCGCCGTAGAGGAAGCGTCCTCGGGCGGGGCCCCAGAGGTAGACGACGTCGACGGGGCCGGCGACGCCGGGCTCCGTCTCCGGGAACATCAGCGGTGTCTCGACGTCGTTCTGGTGGTAGTCGGTGAGGTTCTTGCCCCCGAGGTAGACCGCTACGGTCTCGCCGACGCGCTGCTCGATGCGGGCGTCGAGGGTGGCGTACCAGGGCGAGGTCTCGAGCTTGTACGCCGAGGTGTCGGCATTGGCGGGATCGAGCCAGTCGGACACCGCCATGTCGCTGCTGCCGTTGAAGGCCGGGCCGTACACACCCACCAGGTCCATTGGGCCGTAGACCTGCAGCCCCGCGTTGGCGATCAGGCCGAAGTCGAAGGACAGGTCGGCGCTGAGGTCGATGGTGTCGCTCGGGGGCGCCGACACCAGCGCGCCGCCCGTGTCGTCGTAGACGTAGTGCCCGTAGCCCGCGGCTAGCTGGAGCCAGTCGGTTGGCGCGCTCTGGATCTGGCCCTCGACGGAGATCACGTCCAGGTGGCCGTCGGCGTTGTACACCTCGATGTCACCGTCGGTGGTGACGCCTACGGTGATGGGGTCGTTCACGCGGTTGAAGGCGCCCTCGACGCTCGCGCGGAAGGGACGGCCCAGATCGAGCACCGCCGAGCCGGCGGCGTTGAGCGAGCGCTCCGCCTT
>CAZVHW010000312.1:0-4427 GCA_964626835.1 uncultured Enterobacterales bacterium | reverse complement strand
ACGTTCATCAGCAGGGTGTAGCCATCGGGCCGCACGCCGTGGGCGTACTCATAGAAGGTGGTGGGGGCGCGGAAGCCGGTGCCGCCGGTGGCGCGGAGGGTGAGCACACCGACGGGGCTGTACCGGGCCGAGAGCCGCGGCGTGAAGTTGGGCCCGTAGACGTTGTGGTAGTCGAAGCGCGCCCCGTGCAGCAGCTCGAAGCTCCGGGCCGGGGCCCAGTCGCCTTGAAGGAACGCGCCGCCTTGGTGGTGCTGGTACTCGCCGATGGCCAGGTTCTCCTCGAGCACCTCGCCGCGGTAGCTGCCTCCTGCCACCAGGCTGTACCGGTCGTGCAGCAGGGCCACGGCGCTCTGCTGCAGGTAGAGCATGTGCTGCTCGCCCACGTAGACCTCGCCCTCGTAGTCGGAGTCCTGCAGGTGCTGGCTCGCGGCGATGGTGGTCTCGAGGTCCAGGACGTCGCTGGCGTGTACGTCGATGACGGCCGAGCCGTCGATGCGCTGGGACAGGACGGTCTCGGACATGCTCCGCTGCTCGCCGTCGAGCACCTCGATGTAGCTGCCCATGCCGCCGCCCTGGCGGGTCTCCTGGGTGATGGACACGCGGGAGAGCACCTCGACCTTCTCGGTGTCGTAGGTGACGGTGGCCGCCATGTTGGCTCGCTGGTAGGCCGTGAACTCGCTGACCTCGTCGCTGTCACGGTCCACCGCGTCGTGGGCGGTGTGGGTGGCCACCAGGGCTACGCCCACGTCGTGCCGCTTCACCGAGGCGGAGCCGGTGAGGTAGTGGTAGTCGAAGGCGCCGTACTCGGCGGTGACCCGACCGTCGGGATCCTCGCTGGGTCGCTTGGTGATGACGTTGACCACGCCGCCGATGGCGTCGGTGCCGTAGAGCACAGAGTTGGCGCCCTTGACGATCTCGATCTGCTGGATGTCGGCGGCGCTCAGCATCAGCCAGCCGTAGGTCTGGCCCAGGGAGCTGTAGATGGGCACGCCGTCGATCAGCAGCGAGGTGTACCGTCCGGGCATGCCGGCCAGCTTGACGCCGGTGGTGTTGCAGATGGAGCACATGTTGTCCACCCGCACGCCGGGCTCGTAGGTGAGCGCGTCGATCAGGCAGACCGCGCCCTTGGCCTCGATCTGCTCCGCCGGGATCAGCTCGGTGAGCACGGGGGTGTCGGCCATGCGCCTCGGAACGCGCGTACCGGTGACCACGGTGTCCCGGCCCTGGTACTCGGGCCCGTCCTCGTGGTCGTCGTGCTCGACGTGGGGCGCCGCGTCGGTGTAGCGGAAGCTGGCGGCCAGGGTGGTCTGGGTGCCGTCGGGGGCGGTGACCACCAGGTCGCAGATGCCCGCGGCGTGGGGTGCCGTGACGACGAGGATCTCGTCACCGTCCAGCACTTTCTGCTCCTGGACCCGCTCTCCGCACATGGTGACGGTGGAGCCGGACTCGAAGCCATTGCCGTGCACGTGGATCTGTGTGCCGCCGTGGGTGTGGCCTTGATCGGGGTGGATGTCTTTGATGGTCGGGCCGGCGTGGGCGCTGCCGATGACACCGAGGCCGAGGAGGGGAAGGAGTGCGGCGGTGCGCCGCGGGACGAGAGACAGACGGATAGCTTCGAGCATGGGTTCGCCCAAGTTGAGTTGTGTTCGCGGAGGTCGGGACGGCCAGCCGCGAAGGTGGCCGCGGACGCGTGGTGTCCGCGAGGAGGCCTGATCGGAGGGGAGCGGGGCCGCAGGGCTCCCGCCGCGTCACGGCGCGGACTCAGGAACGCAGATCAGCAGGCGGCGTGTGTCAGCGGTGTCTCACGATGGAGAGCAACCGCACGTCTGCCGCCAGCGACACGGGCCTGGCGTAGCGTCGAGGGGATGGATCAGGTGGACGCGGGCGGAGAGGTCTTGGGCGCGTCGCGCAGGGGCGAAACCCGGTGCTCGCTCTGTGTCGGTGCCCCGCGCCGTGACCAGTCCTTGGTCCAGCTGCGGGATCGGAGCGTCGGCTCCCACGGAGCGGACTCAGCCGTGGCGAAGTTCGAGACCGTGTAGTCGTGATGCTCGTGGCCGAAGCGGGCATCGCGGAGCTGCAATGGCTCGTCCCGGGGTTGGGTGTCGACGTGGATGAACTCGCCGTCCAGGGGACAGACGACGTGCGCCACCTGCATGTGGTGCAGGCGCATCGCCGTCTCCATGCCCACCCAGGCGACGGCGAGCGTCAGCAGCAGGAGGGCGAGGTGGCGATGGCGAAGGGGCGTCATCCTGTGTCGCTTCTTACCGCCGAAAAAAAACGTGTCAAGGCGCGAGGTCCCGTCAGCGTGTACGGGAGGGACTGTGTACGGAAGTATGTGGGCCAGCCGACCGGGATCCGACTGGCCTTGTCCTCGGCACGCTCGAAGCGGAACGTCGCGTAGCCATGGAGCCATGAACCGCCTCCTTTCCCTCGAGGCCGCCCTGGCCTGCCTCCTGCTCGCAAACATCGGGCGGGCTCGCGCAGGCCCATGCGGCCGCGCACGGGATGGGGGCGGACATGGGGACAAGCCGTTCGAACGAGGACGCGCCTGTGCGGCGAGTCTGCCGGTTGCTCCTCGCTGTCGATCAGGGTGGGGTGTCAGGGTGGGGTGTCAGGCACTAGGAAACAAGGCTTCCTCATTGTTAATTCCTAGTGTCAGACGCCCCGCCTCACAGCGCCCGGAGGGTCGCGTGATGCAGTTTGCCTGGATCTCCACTGCCTCGTGTCTTTGTCCACAGGCTTTCAACAACAATTCTCACCCCCCCGGACCCCCCCGGATCTACCCCGGGTCCCCAGTGGTCTTGTCATGTCGCTCTGCTCTCGGCTACTACTACTGGCGAAGGTGTCCACGAGATCGGGGTAGCTCCACTGCTAGGGTTGCGGCCTCAGGTGCCGGGTTTAGGGGACCGCCTCCACTTCAATGGCCTGGGTCTCCCCATCCAAGCTCAATGTGCACACCCCTTCGACGCAGGAAGTTCCGAATCCTTCGCGGTCGGCTACCCGCTTGTAATCTGCCGGCACGCTCATGCAATGCGCTCGACATCCTGCGTCGGGCGTTGCCTCGGCCAGGCATCCTCTCTGCGCCGAATTGATCGCGACGACGAAGCGCTGGCAGCAACCCCGAACCTCCCCAAAGGTGCAGTCGGCGTCCTGTGCACACGCCACCAGTGCGTTGGGCGGTGTGCTGGTGGCCTCCTTGGGGAACCACGCCTGGCAGAGAACCGAAGGAATGTGTGCCGATACAGCGCCCTCTGCCGGGTCCTGATTCTGATCCCCTGTCTTGTCGGACGGCGGGACCTCCTGACTCGAACTGCAGTGGGTCAGTCCCATCAATAGCAAGCCCCAAAAAAACGAGTTCTTCATCTTTGCCTCCGCAAAACAGCTGCACAACAGGCAGCAAGTAGTGCATTTTGATTCGTCGAAGGAAGAGTGGCGGCAGCGCCCAATCTTCTTCTGCGAATCGAGCGCGCTCGCACGCACCATGCGCATGCCCCGTTCACGACGATCATCGTGGGGCCGTTGCAGTCGTCGCAGTCCTCGCAGGCCGGGTACCCATCGTCGTCCGCGTCCTCGTCGTCGACGATGTCGGTGTCATCGGTGTCGTTGGCGCCCTCGATGCACGCGGGTTCTTCTGCACGTGCGGGATCACCGCAGCCGAGATCGGAGCAGTCGCTCGGGTTGACTTCGCTCTCGGGGCCTCAGCAGCACGTGAGCAGAAAGGTACAGCTGAAGAGGAAGACTCTCATCCCGACATACTACAGCAAGTCGGCCGTTCTCCCTCCGCGAGGCGGCCAAGGAAGTCCAGCCCGATCTCACGAGGGCCCTACCACTCCCAGGACTGGATTCGGAATCCGCTGCTCTGCAGCGACACGTCGGCCCAGGTGGTCCGGCTGCTGGTCTCCCTCCAGACCCAAGGGCAGTGGAGTCGAAGGTACGAAAGGATCGCAGCCGTGGATGAGCGACATGGATCCGCACTCCCGGAGGGTGGCGGCCGTGGTGGCGCCCACCTCGAACGCGGCCTCGCACGTCCCGCCCCGAGCGTGGCTCGCTGACCACCCACGCTCTTCGCGGTAGCATGGTGCTGCTGCATTGATGGTCGCGGCTTGGACCGCAGGAGACCCACACCGATCCCGATCCCTACCGTGCCCGTAATCCTGCTGGATAGGCGGATTACTCCACATAGGGGGGCGGGGTAGGTGGAAAGGGGAGGATGCGGCGCTGTGCCCGGTGGTTGTGCCCATTTTGGGGAGGAGGGGGGAGCGTCACCGCCCCTGCAGCACCTCGAGCAGCCGCGCCGCCCGTTCCTGCATCGCCGCCTCCTGCTCGTCGTCGCCGTGGTCGTGGCCGAACAGATGCAAGACACCGTGCACCAGCAGCACCTGGATCTCTCTGGCCGTGGAGTGGCCGCGGGAGTCCGCCTGCCTGGC
>CAZVHW010000311.1:0-9194 GCA_964626835.1 uncultured Enterobacterales bacterium | reverse complement strand
ACTGCAAGGCCCGTCAACGTGGCGCCGACGATGCCCGCGTCGCCAACATCGCGGCTGCCGAGCGACGGGAAAACGCGCGACAGCTGAGGGATGCTGCACGGCAGGCCCTTGCTGAGTGCCAGCAGTCTCACCGCCGGGCCGAGCTCGAAGCTGCGGGCTTGGACCACAGGGTGAGATCGTGTCGTGACTCGGTTCACCGTCAGCGACAGCTCGTCGTCGAGCTCGAGGAGCGAGCGGGTCAACACGAGGGCAGGGTCAGGACGCTCGAGGAAGACCTGGGCCAGGCCCAGAAGACCCTCGGCGTCGCCGAGGAGCGGATCGGGACGGCCGCGAGGGACCTCGAGCGGGCGGAGGACCTGGTCAGGGACATGGTCGATGAGCACGCTGCCTTCGGTGCCGAGCACCAGCGGCTGCGAGAGGAACTGGCTGCCTTGGTGGAACGGATCCATGCGGCCAAGCAGGCGCGCGAAGCCGCGGGGCGCGCCCTGGGTCAAGCGCGCCTGGTCGTGGAGCGGGCCACCGAGGAGTCCGCGCGTGTCACGGCCCGGGAGGTCGAGCTGGTAGACCAGACCTCGACGACCGAGCAGGACATCGATCGCGTCGCGGCCAAGCAGGATGCGGTGGCGGGCAAGCTCGAGCGCGAGCGCCGCAACCTGGCCGAGGCGCGTCGCCGGGTTCGCCGAAGCGAAGATGCGTTGACGGACGCCCGCGAGGTGAAGGACGCGTCGAGCGCCGCGCTCCAAGCGGTTGAGATCGCCCTTCAGGAAGCTCGCACCCGCATCGACCTGGTCAAGCGGCAGGGCCAGGAAGATCTGGGCGTGTCGCTCCCCGCACAGCTGGATCGGCTCGACAAGAACGGTCAGCTGGTCATCCCCCACGGCTTGGACGACGACGAGCGTTTGCCCCTCGATCTCAAGCGGCTGCCCAAGGTAGACCTGCTGGTCATCGAGCCGCGGCATCTCGACAGCTCCGCCACGTTCGAGGAGTGGTCGGACCGGCTCGAGCGCTCTCGGAAGCGCTTGGAGAACCTGGGTGACGTCAACCTCACGGCGGTGGAGGAGTACCTCGAGGTCCAGGCGCGGCACGAGGAGGTCATGGCCCAGCGGCATGACCTCGAGGCATCCGTAGCCGAGATCCGGTCGGCTTTGGCGCGCATCAATCGTACATGTCGAGAACGTTTCCGGGTGACATTTGACCAGGTCAACGTCTTCTTTGGGGAGATCTACGAGCGCCTGTCGAGCGGGGGAAAGGGGCGCTTGGTGCTCACGGACGAGGACGACCTACTGGAGACCGGGGTCGACATCATGGCTGTCCCGCCGGGCAAGCGGGTGAAGAACATGAGCCTGATGTCCGGCGGTGAGAAGGCCCTCGTGGCCATCGCGATGGTCTTTGCGCTCTTCCGCGTGCGGCCGTCGCCCTTCTGCATCCTGGACGAGGTGGACGCGCCCTTGGACGAGGGCAACGGCGCTCGCTTCAACGACCTCCTGCGCGACATGGCCCGCAAGTCCCAGTTCATCCTCATCACGCACAAGAAAAAGACCATCGAGTGCGCCGACACGCTCTACGGTGTCACCATGCAGGACCCGGGTGTCTCCAAGCTGGTGACGGTGCGGGTGCACTAGCAGCCATCCGCATCGTCTGCTCGAACGGCGCCAAGAAGGACCGCCCACGGGCGGTCCTTGGCGAGTTAGGGTGGGCCCCCATCGCGGGAGGCCTCGTGGAACCGCTCATCGCGTACATGGTCGAGCAGCCGTTGGTGCCCATCGGAATCGCCGCGGCAGTCGCCGTCGGCCTGTTGGCGGGCTGGCTCTTCGGACGTCGCAGACCTGCCTCGGCGGAACACTCGGTAGACGGGGAAGCGCCCACCGAGGAACGTCTGCGACCGAGCGAGACTCCCACTGTCGAGCTGGCGCCCGACGTGGCTGTCGAGACTGCGTCGCCCGCCGAGCTCGAACCGGATGCGACGCCCGAGCCTCCCGCCGTCCCCAGCTTCATGCAGCGGCTGGTCAAGGGCCTGGCTCGCACTCGCGAGGCCCTCGGCGGGAGACTCCAGCGAGTGTTCTCTCGCAGCAGTATCGACGACGCCTTGTACGAAGAGCTCGAAGACGCTCTCATCCTTGCCGACGTGGGGGTCGGCGCTGCCGGCAAGCTGGTGAGCCAACTCCGGCAGGACGTGGCCCGCGAAGGCCTCGTCGAGCCAGCGGCGCTGCGCGCTCATCTGCAGGCCCACATCCAGGCGATGCTCGAGGATCCCGCTTGCGAGATCGCCCCTCAACCCAGCGACGGCCCGCTGGTCATCCTGGTTGTCGGGGTCAACGGCGGCGGCAAGACCACCACCATCGGCAAGCTGGCCGCGCGCTACACATCGGCGGGCAAGAAGGTCATGCTCGGCGCGGGCGACACCTTCCGTGCGGGCGCCATCGAGCAGCTGCGCATCTGGGCCGAGCGCGCCGGGGCCGACGTGGTGGCCCATGCCGAGAATGCCGATCCCGCGGCTGTCATCTTCGACAGTCTGCAGGCCGCCAAGGCCCGGGGGCACGACGTGGTCATCTGCGATACCGCGGGCCGCCTCCAGAACCGCAAGCCCCTGATGGACCAGCTGGGCAAGGTCACGCGGGTCATCGGAAAGGCCGTACCAGGCGCCCCTCACGAGGTGATCCTCGTCCTGGACGCCACCATCGGTCAGAACGCGTTGTCCCAGGCCAGGGTCTTCGGCGAGGTGGTGGGCGTCACCGGCATCGTGCTCACCAAGCTCGATGGCACTGCCAAGGGCGGCGTGGTCGTCGCGGTCTGCGCCGAGACGGGGTTGCCGGTCAAGTTCGTGGGCGTGGGCGAACAGCTGGACGACCTGCGGCCCTTCGAGGCCCAAGCCTTCGCCCAGGCCTTGCTCAGCGAGTAGCTGCAGGAAGCCGGACGAGCTCAGGCCAGTCCTCGACGGCGCCAGCGGAGACCTCGTTCAACCTGTCCAGGAACTCCCGTACGGGCACGAGGTTGGGATCCTGGGCGTCCTGGGTGCTGACCTGGACGTGGCAGCACGGGACGACGCGCGTGCCGTCCAGCTGCAACAGGTAGGCAAAGTCCGAGGGCTCGAGCCCGTCGAAACCCGCCTGGGCCGCGTAGCTCATGTTGGCCAAGGGGATGACCACCAGATCGCTACGTTCGAGGGGCAGCAGGTAGGCCAGGGCATCGGCGGGTTCGGTCATCTGGCCCCAGGGGCTGAGCACCGCGATGTACTTCAGGCGCTCGGAGCGGGGGATCTCGCGCTCGGCCAGTGCGAGGAGCTTCTCGGCGTGGCCGTGCAGGCCTTGCAGGGCGGGATCCCCCAGGCTGGCCAGATCGTAGCCTCTCAAGTTCAGCAAGCCTTCGGGTAGTGGTGAGCGCAGCCAGTTCTCCTCGGGAACGACTCGGTGCCCCCACTGTGTGGAGAGAAAACAGAGCTGGGCGAGGCCGGTGAAGGCTGCCAACGCCAGCGCGATTCCCCGCAGCCGGCGGCGGGGTAGGGCGGCCAAGCCCACCGCGGTGATCACGGCCAGGGGAGGCAAGACCGGCATGGGATACCACATGGACTTGCGGATCTGCAGCGAGTACGCCACCAGCGGGACGGCGAACCAGAGCACCGTGAGGACGCGGTGGCGCGGCTGCCGGAGTAGGAAGGGGACCAGGCCCGCCACCAGCCACACAACCATGAGGGGTAGCAGGTAGTCGTTCCAGATCAGCAGCGGGTAGGTGATCTTCGGCACCAGTGGGTGCAGCCAAGGCCAGGGCGCGTCGGGCCGCACCCAGGCTGCGACGGCGGTATCGGAAAAGCCACTGTTGACGTGGAGCATACTCCCGCGAATCCAGAAGGTGTCGGCTGTCAGCCAGACCAGCAGGAGCACGCCCCCGGCGCCCCCGAGCGTGCGCCACGGAAACGCTCGGCGCTTCCATCCCGCCCAGAGTCCGCCGAACAGCTCGACCGAGAATGGACCGCTCACGGCCAGGCCCACGCCCAGCCCTTCGGAGAAGCCCTCGCCGGTGCGGAGTGCGGTCCAGGCCATGGCCGCGAAGCCCAGCAAGGGGAGTGGACGGGACAGCCCTTTCGATCGCAGCAGGCACCACACCATGGCGACCGACAGCGCTGCTGCGGGCGTGTACCCCTCCATGAAACGCGCGTGACCGAACAGGCCTGGGTAGCCTGCGCCTATCATCGCCGCGCCCAGCCCAACCCAGGCGCCTCCCAGCTCGCGACCCACGCCGAACAGGGCGGCCAAGAGCAGCAACAGCCAGAACGTGGGCACCAGGTTGACCAGCAGCGGGTGGCCAGGCACGGCGTGGGCCACGAGCGCTGGCAGAGCCATGCTGTGGGGCCAGCAGGCGGAAAAGCGCTGGCTGCAGGATCCTACCAGCCAATGGAGCCGTCCACCCTTCATCAGGGCGCCGGGTAGGCCGAGGGGGAGAGCGAGTGGCTCCTGGACGCGTTCGGGCAGAGGGTAGAACGAGACGTTGGTGATCATCCGCTCGTGTTCGTCGGGTCCCGGTGGCCAGCTGTCGTAGCCCTCCATCACCTTGAGCATCTTCGGGATCAGCTGTGCCGTCTCGTGATTGGTGGCCTTGGGGAAAGGGTTGTTGGCCACGTGCGAAGCCTGGAGTCCGGCAACCAGGGCCAGCAAGACCACAAGGGCCACGGCCGCTGCGGTGCGCACTCGTCGTGTCGAGGCGTACAGCCCCGGTTCGGGTCGGGTCGAGGAGTGGCCGGGCGCGCTCATGAAGTTGGATCCTTCCCATCCCTATCTCGGGCCGCTCCCCAGGGGCATCGGGGGTTTCCCGCGGGGACGCGGCCCCATCCGGTGGCGGTGCCCACAGCCGGGGCTGGTTATGTGCTCCTTTCGGTCGTCCCTTGACAGGGGTAGGGCGGCGTCACTACCCTTGCCCGTTCCCTTCGCAGGAGAGCCCATGCCCGTCACCATCACCCTGCGGGGCCGTCACTACACCGTGCGTAGCGACGAGCCCGAGGAAGAGGTCGTCCAGGTCGCTCGCTGGTTGGACGGGCGGGTCAACGAGATGGCCTCCCGCACCCCCGGCGTAGACGGTGAGACCGTGGTTCTGCTGGCCGCTCTGAACATCGCGTCGGAGTATGCCCGTTTCCGCCGCCACGCGGTACAGGAACTCGACGGTATCGACCGCGAGCTGGCGGCGACCTCGGCCATCCTCGAGGTGACCCTGCCGGGAGCCGACGCCCCCGCGGACGGCGGAGAGGACACCGTCATCGACGACACGGAGAGCGGCGACTAGCCTCTCCAATGTCCACCGCCCCAGCCTCCACGGAGTGGCCACCCCGCCCGGTCCTCGACCGGCTGGTGTCACTCACGCTCTTTCTCCCTGCGGCGGTGGTCTTGGCGATCGCCGCCTATCTTCCCCCCAGCGCTGCAGGCATGGGAACGCACACACAGCTCGGCCTGGGTGGCTGCACCCTGCTTCAGCTCACCGGCTGGCCTTGCCCCATGTGCGGCATGACCACCTCTTTCTCCCTCGCCATTCGCGGCCACCTGGTGGATGCGTTGTTCTGTCAGCCCTTCGGGTTGGTGCTCTTCTTGGTGACCGCGGCCTTTGCTGCCGTGTCCCTGGCGGAGCTCGTTGCTCCTCGGGCGCGCTGGCGGCGCTTCTGGGATTGGCTGGGGCTCAAGGAGGGGTGGGTCGCCGGAGGCCTCATGCTCGGCCTGGTGTTGGGGTGGATCTACAAGATGGTGGTGGTGTTGGGGTAGGGGCGACGACCAGGCCCCAGAGTTGACGCCCTCGCGCCCAACCCCATAGGCTGGGAGGACATGTCCGCCGTACGCCCCCTCGTTGCCCTGTTCGCAGCGCTGCTGTTCGCGCCGGCAGCGCTGGCCGGCGATCTCTACTTGGGGGCAGACGCCAACGGCGTCATCACCATTACGGACTCGCCCACCTCGGTCGATGGATTTCGTGCTCACACGCCCATCGCCAGGCCCCAGATCCCCGCCACGGCCCCCCGTGGATACAAGGCCTCCATGGACCGCTACGATGTCCTGATCGTTGGAACTGCGCAGCGGTATGGGCTCTCTCCCGCGCTGGTCAAGGCGGTCTGCTTGGCCGAGAGTGCCATGAATCCGCTGGCCGTCTCCCGCGCCGGAGCCCAGGGGCTCATGCAGCTCATGCCGGGTACGGCGGGGGACATGGACGTCGACGATCCCTTCGACCCGGCCCAGTCCATCGACGGGGGTAGTCGCTACCTCGCTCGGCAGCTGCGCGCGTTCGGTGATCTGGAGCTCGCCTTGGCCGCATACAATGCTGGACCTGGAGCGGTGCGATCGGCGGGGGGAGTGCCCGCCATTCGCGAGACAATCGGCTACGTGGACAAGGTCCAGCGTTACTACCGGTTTTTCCTCGAGCAGCACCCGGTCGGTGCCGGCCGCGACGGCGACACCTAGCAGCGTGCGTCAAAACCCGTGTCTACTGCGGCGTCCCGCCTCTTGCGTGGCAAGAGCCGGTCCACCTTTCGACGCACGCTGCTAGCCGCGAGAACCGAGCCCGCGCAGCTACCAGCCCAGGCGTTGAACGCGGATCCAGCGGCCTGCGGAGTTCTTGACGGCTCCCTCGCGCTTGAGCTCGCGCAGCTCGGCCAGCACTTCGGCTCGCTGCAGGTCGTTGTAGGGGCTGTTGTGACAGGTCGCGGCCACCAGGATGGATTCCTTGAGGCCTTGCTCCCGGCGCGCCTCGAGGCGGGTGAGCACGTGCTGGCGGATCCACGCACTGCGGCCTTCGTCCTGCTTGGCGGCGGGGGTGGTCTTGGCCTTGGGCGTGCTCGAGGTGGCTGCGCGCTTGCGCTTGCGAGGGGAGGGGTCATCGGGCATGCGCAGGCGCCGGGGTACCGCGGGGCGCTCGACCTTGGCCGCGCCAGCCTTTCCTGGGGTGGGCCTCTCGGGCTCGGCTTCGGACCAGGCCTGCTCTAGCTGGTCCAGCATGGTGTTCGAGCCCCCCTCGAGGTGGCGCTGCTTGCGCAGCGCGGAGACAGCCAGGCGCAGGCGTGCCGGCACGTAGACCGCGGCTACGTCCATCAGCTGCTCGAGCTGTTCCTGCAGCGGTTTGCCGTCTGGTAGGTCCTTGAGCTCGCGCTCTTTGGAACGGGCGAAGCGATCGAGATCGCGGTACAAGTGGCGGGGAAGCTCTTCTTCGAGCTCGGCGAGAGCGAAGAGATCGGCCAAGGTGTTGCCGTCCAGGTGCACCAGGCTGCGGTTCATGAGATCTTGGGTCATGACCAGCAGGCTGGTGGGATCGGCACTGCGAAGACCAGCGACGGCAATGCGTGGGGGGCGAAGTGACAAGGTAGCGGTCCGTTTCGAGAGACCCGGCTCAGTATCTCGCGTCTACGTCCCGCGCTCCGGGAATCGCAACGAGTGCTGCACGAGTCCCGGTGTGCACGTCGAGCCGCGCGGCCATAGAGGAGGCGCGACCTGCAGTAAGGTGCCCCATGCGCATCACCAAGGTGGCCACACGGACCGGCGACGGTGGCACGACCCACCTGGTGGGAGGCCAGGAAGTCTCCAAGGCCGACCCTCGGGTCCAGGCCTACGGTTCAGTGGACGAGCTCGGAGCTTCCATCGGATTGGCCCGCACCTTCGCCGTTCCCGCCTCGAAGGCACTCCCGGAGCTCGCCGAGGTGGCGGCCATCCTCGAGGGGATTCAGCAGGACCTCTTCGTGCTCGCTGGCGAGCTCGCCACCCTTCCGTCGGACCGCTGGGACGGTATGCCGCTCATCGCAGAGCGCGAAGTCCAGCGGCTCGAGCTGCAGCTCGAAGCACAAAACTCCAAGCTGCCTCCCCTCGAGGACTTCATCCTCGCAGGCGGGGGCGTGGTCAGCGCCTTCCTACACCAGGCTCGGACCCTGTGCCGACGGGTGGAACGCCAGGTCGTACTGCTCGCAGAAAGCGGGCTCGAGACCGACCGCGAGCTGCTCGACTCCGCGCTGCTGCGCTACCTCAATCGGCTTGGGGATCTGTTGTTCGTCCTGGCGAGATGTTCGGCCCGTGCCGCAGGCCAGCAGGAACTGACCTGGCAGAGGGGCTAGCCCCTACTGGAGGCGTTTGCAGGCACCGAAGCCGCAGCGGAACGACATCTCCTGGCCTTCGGTGAGGGCGTGCACCCCCAGGGAGAAGTAGCCCGCGCCGTCGTTGGGCTGGGCGAAGACTTCGTAGGTGCCCGCCGGAAGAGCGCCACATGGCCTCCGACCGCCGGGGCCAACCACGTACCCCTCCGCGCTGATGACCTGGATGGAGGACGAACCGGAGGCTGCGCTCGCCGTGGATGACGAGGGTGTGCTGCTCGATGTGCTCGATGTGGACGACGAGCTCGTGGAGGTCTTGGGTTCTGCGCTGCTGCTCGCGCTGCTGCTGGACGGCGAGGTCTTCGTACTCCCTGCGCTCGGCGAGCTGGAGGAGGTCTGGGGGTTGGTGCTGGTTGGGGAGCTGGAGCTGCCCGAGGAGCTGGAGCTGGTCGAGGAGCCGGAAGAGGCCTGGGGGCTGGAGCTGCTCGAGGAACCAGTGGTGCTCTTGTCCTCTGGCTCGGTGCGGTCGGGGATGTCTGCGGTAGGCACGACACGCGCTGTCGAGCCGGGAGATTCCATGGGTGCGTCGCCCTCGGGTTCGGGCTCCAGGTCTGTGCCAGGTTCTTCCCCGAGGGGTTCTTCGTCGACTAGGTCGAACTCTTCGCCGCCCCGGTCGTCGATCGTCGGTTCCGCGCTTGCGAGACCGTCATCGACCGGAGCGGCTTGGGGAAAAGGGCTGGGCTCCGGTCCGTCGGCTTGCAGATCCGCCGTGGGGGTGGACCAGTCCAGCTGGCTGATGGGCGATCCCATGCCGCTCATGAAGATGGCCACCAAGAGTCCAAACTGCAGGGCCTGGCAGAAGAGAAGGAGGCCGATGGCCAACACCAGCCAGAAGGGAAGGCGGGCCTTCGCCGTGGGGGGCGTCGGCCGCTGGCCGCTTAGCTGGGCTTGAATGCCCTCGAGCAAGCGCACGACGCGCTCGTCGGATGCAGTGGGTGCCATGGGGGGCTCGGATGTTGGGAGAACGTCGCCTTCGCTCGGCGGAGGTTCGAGCTCGGCTGGAGGAACGAGGGTGACGGGAGGTTGGGAGGGAGGATCGGCCGGTTGGGGGGGAGGAGCTGCGGGATGGACAGAGGGCAGCCCCAGCTCGAGG
>CAZVHW010000310.1:8474-9222 GCA_964626835.1 uncultured Enterobacterales bacterium | reverse complement strand
CGCCTCGCAGCAGCCGCGAGGGCCAGTCGAGCACGGCACTGACGTCGGCCTCGAGGGGCAGCCAACCGTCCTCGGTGAGCAGAGTAGCTGGGCTGTGGGCCAAGAGCGGAGCCCAACGCAGGGGCTTCTGTCTGGCCAAATCCCAGATCTGTACCGTCCCGTCCTCGGCCGTCGTCGCCGCAAGGTCGCCCCCAGGGACGAAGCGGACGGCGTTGGCTGCCACACGGTGGGTTCCCAACAACACCGTGCTGCCATCCAGCCCCACGAGCCAGACCGAGCCATCGGCGCAGGTGACCCCCAGACGGCGGCCGTCCGGGGTGAAGGCCACGGAGAAGGTCTCGGCCTCGAAGCGAGCCAGCACGCGTCCCCGCCCGCTCCCCACCCACCAGAGGCGCAGGCGTCGGTCGGCACCCACCGAAGCCACGCGACGACCGTCGGGGCTGATGGCGGCATCCACCGCCCGCCCCTTGTGGCCCTTCAGGGCCGCCGCGAGCCGGCCGTTGCGGGCGTTCCAGACGCGCACCACGCCGTCGCTGCCGGCGGCCACGGCGAGCGCGCCCCCGGGGCCGAAGCGACCCTGGAGACCCACGGGAGACCGGCCGGTGATGGAGCGAAACTCGACGCCCGATTGCAGCTTCCAGCTGCGCAGACCACCTTCGGCATCCAGGCTGTGCAGCGTGCGGTCTCGGGAACCGAAGCGTAGCGCCAACACCGACGCACCCCCTCCCCGCAGCATGCGCAACACCCG
>CAZVHW010000310.1:0-8464 GCA_964626835.1 uncultured Enterobacterales bacterium | reverse complement strand
GTCCGGAGTTCGCTTCGAGCAACCAAATGCTCCCATCACTCCCCGCCACGGCCAGGGTAGCCGCATCGCTGCTGGACGCAAGGGTGAGGATCTCGGGGGTCGGCGCCTGGATGGCTCCACGCGCCTCGCCGGTCGTGGCGGACCAGAGGCGCACCGCTCCGCTGCTGTCCCCCGTGACCAGCACGCGCCCCCTGTCGGCGAAGCTCAACGCGAGCACGTCGGCTTGGTGGCCCGGTGTACCGGAAGCCAGGCCCAAGTGCTCCAGGTTCCACAGGCGCAGCTCCTGGTCGCGCCCACCCGATACCAGCAGCTTCCCCTGCGGCCCGAAAGCGATGTCGTTGACCCAGTTGCCGTGCCCTCTCAACACGTGGGCCTCCCCCCCTGCCTCGAGGTCCCACAGACGGATGGTCTCGTCTTGGCTGGCGGTGGCCAGGCGGTGGCCCTTGGGATCGAAGCGCACCGAGGTGACCGGTGCGGCATGGCCAGACAGCTCGCGAAGGGGCACGAGGCTGTGGGCGTCCACCAGGCGCACCACGTGGCCTACGCCCGCATCCGCCAGCACCTCACCCGCAGGATGAAACGCCACCCCACCCTCGAACTCACCAGACTCGTGCCCATCGAGCTCGCCGAGCATTTCGCCGTCGGGTACGCTCCAGAGGCGCAGCCTGCCGTCCTTGCTGGCGGTGACCAAGCGCTGGCTGTCGGGCGAGAAGGCCAGCTCGGTGACACGGGTACCGTGAGCGCTCCAGCCATGCACCCGTTCACCACGGTCCAGATCCCACAGGACCACCTCGCCCTGCGCGTCGGAGCTGGCCAGCAGGCCACCGTCTGGGCTGAAGACCACGTCGCGCACGGCAGCTTGGTGCTCACCCAGGCTGCGAGCATGCCCCCGCACGGCGTCCCAGACCAGCAGCGCACCGTCGAGGCTGCCCGAAGCGAGCGTGGCACCGTCCGGGGACCAAGCCACGGCGGGGACCTTGTCGATGTGCAGCTCGAGCCGGGTGCGCTGTCCGCTGGCCACGTCGACGAGCAGGATGCCTTGGTCGGACAGGCCCGCAGCCACGGTGCAGCCATCGGGGGAGAGGTCCACTCCGAGCACCCGTGACGGTGTACGCAAGCGCCAACGCAACGCCGCGTGCTCGAGGCGCCACCACAGCGCACGCGCCAGCGCCGAGTCGCGTAGCTCGAGGGCGTCGCGCAGACGTGCCCGCGCCTCGATGTGGTCCTCGGCCAGCCAAGCCGCCTGGGCACCTTCGCGCTGGACCTCGGCCTGGCGCTGCTCGGCGACCACCCGCTGCTCTCGCGCTTCGCGCTCCTGTACGTTGGCTTCACGTGCCTGGAACGCGGTGAACCCGGCCACGGCCAACGTTCCCAGAAAGCCCAGCGACACCAGCAGGCGCAGGCGTACCAGGCGGCGCTGCTCCCGGGCGCGTCCGGCGGCCAAGAAGGCTCGCACCGCCTCGGGAAGTGTGGCCAAGCGGGCGGCTCGGCCCAGGGCTTCCTGCAGGGGCGCTCCCTGCCAGAGCTCTTCCCTGCGGCGGCCACGGCGAGCCCAGAGGTCGGCAGCCTGGCCAACCTCGGCCAAGAAGGCGAGCTGCTCGTGGTCTTCCTCGATCCAACGCGACAGCGTGCTCCACGCGGAGATGAGCGACTCGTGGACGAGCTCGAGCTCCGCATCCCCAGGCTCCACCGAGCCACCGTCGACCTCACGCGCCTGACGCACCACGACCAGGCGACCGGCCACGAGCCGGCCGAGCACCAAGCCCGCATCGGGGCCCAGCGAGGACAGCAATGCCGCGCGTGTCACCACCTGACGATGTCCGGGCACACCGATGCGCTCGGGGGCCACCATGCGCAGCAGGATGGCTCGGGCGATGCCGAGCTGATTGGCGTTCATGCCCGCCAGCACGCCATCGGCGTGCAGAGCCAGGGCGCCACCCATGCCCCCGATGGTGTCGTAGGCTGAACGCAGGAGCAGCCGGCGCTTGGCGTCCCGGCGCTCCCAGAGCATGCGACCCGCGACCTGCAGCAGGGGCAATGCGGCGGGTTCACCCTCCACCTCGGCCACCATCTGCGGGGCCAGATCGGGATCGTCCCAGGCATAGCCGACAGCAGCGACAGGCCGCGTGAGGATTTCTTCGAGGGCAGCCGGGCCGGGGCTGCCCAGGACCGTCACCCGCTCCAACAGGCCCCGCGCCGCACCACCTTCGGCCAACATGCCGAGGAAGTCGTCGCGCAGGGCGAGGATCAGCTGGACGGGCTCCGACGGGCCTCCGACCGCCTGGTAGAGCGCGGCCATGAAGGCGGCGCGCTCGTCGCGGCCCGATCCGAGGGTGACGAGCTCCTCGAGCTGGTCGACAAACAGCAGCACGCGGCTGGACCGATCCCGCGCCAGGCTGCCCAGGTAGAGCCCGAGGCGTGCGGGAGAGCTCCGAAACTCTTGGGCGAGCAGCTCCGCTGCGTGCTCGTCGTTGACGGATTCATCTGGCAGGCCCGGGGGAGCCGCGGCCACCACCGCCGAAGCCAGAGCCCTGAGAGGGGACCGGCCCGGGCGAAGCCGAAGCAGCACCAGCGGTGCCTGCTCCCTAAGCCGGGGGATCAATCCCGCGAGGGTGAAGGAGCTCTTTCCGGCGCCGGAAGGGCCCACGATGGACAGGATGGGCTGCTGGTGGAGCCGCTCTACGGCTTCGGTCACCTCGCCGTCACGACCGTAGAAGCTGTCGGCGTCGCGCTCGCTCCAGGGCAGGAGCCCGCGGAAAGGCGCCCGGGTTTCGCGCCGACTGGTCCCGGCGCCCTCGATGAGGCTGTCCAGAAGCTCCACGACCCGGTCCACGGGCGGGCGGGCAGACGCCCGCTTTTCCAGGCAGCCGGCCACCAGGTTGACTACGGCCTCGGGCACGATGCGCTGCAGCCCGGGGACGGGTTCGGCGGACAGCTGGGCCTGCACCAGGTCGCGCTCGGACATGCCCTGCCACGGCTGATGGCCTTCGATGAGCTCGAAGAGCGTTACGCCCAGGGCCCAGATGTCGCTGGCGGGCCCTGGTGCCCGACCGAGCCAGAGCTCGGGCGCCATGTAGGGGGGGGTGCCCGCGAGATCGAGATCGTCATCTTCGTCGAGATCGGCACCTTCGACCCCCCCATCGGGGGCCTGGTGGGGCTGGGCCAGGCCGAAGTCCAGCACCCGCAGCCGGCCATCGGCCGGGATGACCACGTTCTCGGGCTTGAGATCGCGATGCAGGATCCCGTGCCGGTGCAGCTCACCCAGTGCATCGGCGACCGCACGGCCGAGCCTCAGGGCCTCGCGCACACCCAGGCGGCCCTGATCCAGGCGGCGGCGTAGGGTGTCGCCCTCGAGGTACTCGAGCACGACGAAGGGGTTGCCCCAGTGCATTCCGGCGCCGTACACCGTGATGATGTGGGGATGAGAGAAGCGGGCCGTCGTACGGGCCTCCGCCAGAAAACGCTCCACCGCCTCGGGGGAGCCCATCGCGTCGGCGTGGAGCACCTTGAGGGCCACCCGCCGGCCCAACGCCAGGTCGCGAGCCAGGAAGACCTCGCCCATGCCGCCACGGCCCACGGACCGGACGACGCGGTACTGGCCCAGGACCGAGCCAGGACCGATGGGCCCGCCCGGCGACTCCGCCGGCACTAGCGGGCCTCGACTCGCACCAGCAGGGCACCCCACATACGCGCAAAGGGAGCCACCATGAACGCCACCGGCATCTGACCTCCCCGCTTGCGCACCAGATGGCCTTCGAGACGTCGGACACGGGTAGCCGCCACCGAGGACGGATCCTGCTCGGACACCAACAGTGGCTGGAGATCCTCGACCGCGGCCAGATCACTCCATGCGAAGCCCACGACCTCGGCCTGGGGCCGCTGCAGCAGCGCACACAGCTGGCTGTTGGCCCCCAAGAGCACGCCCCCCCGGCTGACAGCACAGGCCTGGGCATCCATCTCGAGGCTGGCCCCGATGGGCTTGACCACCGCCTTGAAGTATCGGCAGCTGGAACAGGCAGAGTCGCAGCCCACCGCATCGTCGCCCAGCAGGTCTCGCGCCACGAAGCAGTGCCAGGCCTGGGCCGCGAGCACCTGGCAGCGGGAACATTCGTGGCCACGGGTGAGGTCGCGGCGTACCCAGCAGAGGGTCTCCCGAAGCGCCGCGGCTTCGCTGATGCGCGCTGGGAGTTCCATGTCGTTGGCCTGCATGAAAGCCCGAACCTCGTCGACGTGGACACGGAAGTGCCCCGAAGGCAGCGCATGGGCTTCGATCTTGCCTTGTCCAATCCAGTTGAGCACGGTGCGGTTGGAGACCCCACACATGCGGGCCACCTTGCCGACGGACAGGAACGGGCTGGTCCGACTCTGACTCACGGTCACCTCCCGAGAAAGCACTCACAGACGCACCTAACCAGGGACGCCGAGCTTTGGGGAAAGCACTTGTCAAGGCCCGGCTGGAAGATCAGAAGCGCCAACCTGCACGCCGGAGCAAGGCACGAGTCCTGAGCAAGAGCTCCTCGGGATCGAACGGCTTGGGCAGGTAGTCGTCGGCTCCGGCGTAGAAGCCCTTCTTCACGTGGGCCTTCTCGCCACGGGCCGAGAGCATCAACACAGGCAGGTCGTGGGTCTCTGGCTTTTCCTTGAGCGCCGCGCACGCCTCGTAGCCGGACATGCGGGGCATCATCACGTCCATGATCACCAGGTCGGGCTGATGCTGGTCCACCGCGGACAGCGCCTCGAGGCCGTCCTGGGCGGTACACAGGTCGTAGTCATCCTCGAGCGCCATGCTCACCAGCTGCAGGATCTCCTGAGCGTCGTCCACCACCAAGACCATGGGCCGCCCCCGCTTCGGTCCGGACCGGCGCACCGGTGAAGCGGAGACCGGATCGTCCACCGACATGCTGGCCAGCTCGATGTCCTCGAGCGCGGTGGCCGGCAGGTCCATGATGTCCTGATCCAGGACAGGTGGTGCAGCCAGGCCCAGGTTGCTCAGCGCCGACTGCAGCACGGCACGGGGGTAGTCCGCGACGGATACCACGCGGGCCACTTCCTCGAGAGTGGTCATGCCGGTGATGACCTTCCCCACCGCGTCCTGGAGCATGGTCTTCAAGCCGCTGTCCAGCGCGGCGTCCCAGAGCTGGGCCTCGGAGCAGCCCTCTTGAACGAGCTGGGAAAGCTCGGGGCCGAAGGCCAGCAGCTCGTAGACACCCACGCGCCCGACGTAGCCGAGGTACTGGCAGTGGGGGCAGCCCGGACCCACGCGCACCGCATTCTCACCGAGATCTGCGGACGGCAGCCCCAGCCGCGTCCAGTCCTCCGGAGTCACCCGGGCCTGGATGGCGCACTCCTTGCAGACACGGCGCACCAAGCGCTGGGAGACCACACCGCTCATCGCCGTGCCCAGCAGGTAGCGCGGCACGCCCAGGTTCAGCAGGCGCGTAACGGCGGCGACGGCGTTGTCGGTGTGCAGCGTCGTGAGCACGAGATGGCCGGTGGTGGCTGCATGCAGGGCGGCCTGGGCCGTCTCGTGATCGCGGACCTCGCCGATGACCACCACGTTCGGATCCTGGCGCAGCAGTGCCCGGATGCTGTTGGCGAAGGTGACACCCGCTCGTTCGTGCACCTGAACCTGGGTGATGCCCGGCAAGGTGTACTCGATGGGATCCTCGATCGTGACAATTGAGGTGCCCTCGGTGTTCAGGCGCTGGATGGAGGAGTACAGGGTGGTGGACTTGCCCGAACCCGTGGGCCCGACGACAAGCAGGGTACCTCGCGGGGCCGTGAGCAGCCGATACCAGGTGCGGAGCAGCTCCGGGCTCCAGCCCAGCTCACCGAAGTCCACGTGCAGGATGGCAGGATCGAGCAGACGGATGACCAGGTTCTCCCCGTACTGGCTGGGCATGGTGGCGATGCGCAGATCGAGGGCTCGCTCACCGAACCTCACCGCCGCCTTTCCGTCCTGCGGGCGCCGCCGCTCGGCCACGTTCATCTTGGCGAGCACCTTGATGCGGCTGATCAGGGAAGCCTGGGTCCACGAGGGCAGCCGCAGCACCTCCCGCAACATCCCGTCGATCCGCACCCGTACACGGATGCCGTCGTGCTGTGGTTCGAGGTGGATGTCCGAGGCACGCCGCTCGATTGCGTTGATGAGTAGCAGGTTGACCAGCTCGACATACAGGTGGGCCTTGCCCTCCCGCAGGTGTTCCGAGATGGCCTTGGCGTCCAGCTCGAGGCAGTTCGGGGCGATGTTGAGCCGGCGTACGGAGGGATCCACACCTTGGAGCATGCGCTCGGCCACGGACTCGAGGCCGTAGTGGCGCTCGATGGCCAGCCGAACCTGGGCGGGGGCCGCCACCTGGAGTCGCACCCTGGCCTCGAGCCGATACTCGAGCTCTTGAAGGCCTTCGTGATCCCTGGGATCTGCACAAGCCACCACCACCGTACCGTTCTGGTCGCGCTTGTAGGGCAGTGCGGAGCGCCGCTCCGCCGTGGCGCGATCGAGCATCCAGACCACGCGAGGATCCACCCTGACACGGCCCAGGTCCACGAAGTCGTGCCCCAACTGCTGGGCGAGGGCCTGGGCCACGTCCTCTTCTCTCACGGCGCCGATTCGCACGAGGGCCACACCCAGTCGGGTGCCAGGGAGCACCTTCTGGAGCTTGAGGGCTTCCTGGAGCTTGGTTTCCAGCAGACCGTAGTCGAGGAGAATCTGCCCGATGCGCTTGTGGGAGATCATGGGTTCGAACCCTCCGGCGTCCGCGGTGAGGACGCATCAAGGATGGGAAAACAGAGGGTGAAGCAGCTGCCTACGCCCACCACGGATCGGGCATCGGTCGAGCCCCCCATGGCCCGCATGAGCTGGTTGCAGATGTACAGCCCCAGGCCGGCGCCACCCGCCTTGCGGGTATCGGCCACCTCGACCTGGAAAAACTTCTCGAAGATGCGAGGCAGGGCCGCTACGGGGATGCCCCGCCCGGTGTCCTCGACGTGGACCAGGACCTCGCCTGCCGCGGCCTCGACGGTCACGGACACCTGGCCTCCCGCTTCCGTGAACTTGAAGGCGTTGCGAAGCAGGTTGCCCAGCACCTGCCGGAGCCGGAACTCGTCCGCCTGCACCATGGCATCCGCGCCAGCACCGAGCTCCAGCTCGAGGGTGAGACGGTGAGAGAGGGCGTCAGGGCGCAGCGAGTCCACGACCTCCGCCACCACGCGCCGCAGCGTGACGGGTCCCAGGTCCATGGCCAGCTGCCCGCCCTCCAAGCGGGTGGTGTCGAGCAGATCCTGGACCATCATCTTGAGGATCTCGGCTTGGGATCTCACCATCTGCAGCATCTGGGCCTGCTTGGACGACAGGTCACCGCCCTTGCCCATCTGCAGCAGGCGCACGTAGCCCTCGATGACGGTCAAGGGCGTCTTGAGCTCGTGGGTGACCACGGACAGGAAGCTGCGCTGGAGGTTCTCGACCTCCACCGCGCGGGTGACATCGCGGACCACCATCACGTAGGCGCGGTCCAGGTCGTGGCCCACGGCGGTCAGGGCCTCGAGGCTGACCTCGAGGTAGCGCTCCACGCCACCCTCGAGGGTGTAGTGAAGCTGCACGGGCTCCCCGCCGCCACCCACCACGAAGAGTTCGCGATCCAGTCCGGGCAAGAGCTCCACCACGGGGAGCTTGCGCGCACGGGAGAGCGACGGCGGCGCGATGCCCGCCAGGTGCAGGGCCGCCGCCGGGTTGTACTCGAGGACGTTGCGGGAACGATCCAGCAGCAGCACGCCGTCGCCCAGAGCATCCAGCATGGCCTTGACCACCGCGTTCTGGTGGTCCAGCCGCGCGATGGAGCGCACCAGCTCCCGACGCATGGTCTCGAAGGCTTGACTGAGCAGGTGAAACTCGGTGGACGTTCCGCCCGGGACGATGGGGCGATTCAGTTCACCCTCGGCCACCTCCATGGCGGCCTGGGTGAGGCGCGAGAGAGGGCGGGAGAACACCCGCCGCAGACGGAAGGCGCTGGCGACCGTGACACCAGCCACCAACACCACCCACAGCAGCAGGAGGGCCAGCGACCAACGGCGGGGACCATCGGACTCGCCGCCTTGGCTGTCTCCAATCATCTGGACGGCACCCAGCAGCTCGAAGTAGCGCCTGTTCAGCGCGGCCTCTCCCCCACCAGACCCCGCCTCCTTGCTGGCTACGGAGACGTCGAGGGCATCGCGGTAGCCCCCAGGGCCTCGAGGGCGGGCCGCCCCAGGTCGTCCATGTCCAGCAGCAACCCACCCAGGTTGGCCAACAAAGGCTCGAGATCAGCGGGCTCCGCATCTCCCGCTACCACCTCACGATGGACCGGGGTGACCTGTGCGAGCAAAGCCGCGGCCGTGCTCGCTCCTCCCACGCCCTCGGGCTCGGCCTGGGACGCGACGAGCGCCACGGTGTAGGCCACCACCACGATGGCGTTGAGGGCTGAGAGCA
>CAZVHW010000309.1:0-9223 GCA_964626835.1 uncultured Enterobacterales bacterium | reverse complement strand
GAGGTCGCTGGTGGAGCTTTCGTCGGGAACGTGCAGGCAGGAGAGGTCCTTGCAGTCCACCCAATCCACCACGGCGGCGTCCACGTCTCGGTCTTGGAGCTTTTCTACCAAGCGGTCGGCGTAGGCCTGGGTGTTCCAGATGGCGGTGGTGGCTTCGCTGATCGCGTCGGGATCATCGGGAGGGCCCTGCTGGGTCGTGTAGCCCGCCGCGACCAGGACGACGGCCGTGCCTGGGGGCTCCACCGTCGTGTCGGACTGGGTGTCGCGAGGCTCTGGGTTGCAGGCGAGGAGGAGCGATAAGGAGAGGAGCGGTGCGGGCTTCATCGCAGCCTGGGGGCGGCAGGTTCGAGTGCCCGTTAACCAGCGGCATGACGTTCGCCCTTGTCATCGTTTTGTTGCTCGGCGCGACCTTGGCCGCCGCGCCGGGTTCGTTTCGTGTTGCCATCACCGTCGACGACGTACCTTGGGTCGGACCGGCGCATCCAACCGGACGGCTCGACGCGAATCGAGCCATCGTGGCAGCGTTGCGGGCCCACGCCGTTCCAGCAACCGCGTTCGTCAACTGTGATCGCATGGGGGCCGGCGCCCCGGTCGTCGAGCTGTGGCGAACCGCGGGCATGGAGCTGGGAAACCACCAGGCCAACCACGACGACCTCAACAAGGTCCCCGAGGAGACCTGGCTCGAGGGTGTGCGCCGTTGTGACACCGTCCTCCGCGAGCTGACGGGTCAACCCGTGGTGCACTTCCGCTATCCCTACCTGTTCAACGGACCGACGCCCGAGGTGCGCGACCGGGTGTTGACGGTGCTCACCGACGATCTCGGCTACACGATCGGCCGTGTCAGCGTGGACAACCACGAGTGGAAGATCGCCACCTTGTACGGCGAGGCTCTGGCTGCGGGTGACGGTGAGCGTGCCGATGCGCTCGCGGACTTCTACGTGGAGCACGTGCTCTCGGCGGTGGAGAACTTCCGGGCCGTGGCACAACGCAAGCTGGGCCGCGACGTGACGCACGTGCTGCTGCTGCATGCCAATGCCCTGAACGCGGATGGGCTCGACCGCCTGCTCGTCGCCCTCGAGGGAGCCGGTGCGAGCTTCGTGCCCCTGTCCACGGCCCTGGCCGATCCGGTCTACGCCTTGCCCCAGGCCTACGAAGGCCGCTGGGGGCTGTCATGGCTGTACCGAATCGAGCCGGTGGACGAGGAGCGACCCTGGGACGATGCCAGCTGGACGGAGATCGGGGCGCGCTTCGCGGCGGGTGATTAGCTGCCACCGCACCCTGCGGGAGGTCCTCATGAAGGTGGAGAGCGTCGTCTGTGTCCCCGGCCCCTGGCGCGACCGGGACGAGCTGGTTCGAGCGGTCGCCGGGCTGCGGGTCGAGGATGGTCCCCGCTTCGTCATGGCGGGCGCCGTCATGATGGAGGTGGTCAGCGAGGGTGCGGTGGAGTGGTCCTGGGAGGCGCGCGATCCCCAGCTGCGGCGGGCGTTCGAGGTCGCAGGCCGCGGCTCGTTGACAGGAGGATTGCTGGGCACCATCGAGCACTCGCCGGGCCACGTCTTTCTCGTCGATCCGGACGGGGGCGACATGGCTGCCGCGAGGCGCATGTTGATCTTCGCCGAGGGGCTGCTCAGGGCCGGTGGTCACGCTGTCAAGGTCGAGAGCGCGGGCCTGGCCCATGACGCCAAGAGCTGGCGCGAGATGACCGACCACATCCACGACGCGCTGGCACTCTTCCGCGCCTTCGTGGCGCTGGTGGGTGATGCCTCGACCGGTTTCTTCACCTGCGGGATGCACAACCTGGGCCACCCGGACGTGGTCGTGCCCGCTTCGGTGGAATCCGAAGCAGCGGCCGAGATCATGGATGCCTTTTGCCTCTACCTCCTGGTCGAGGAGCCGGAGATGCAGAGCGGCCAGACCTTCGCTGCCGCCGAGGACGCCCCGGTGTTCGAGCTCGAGCTCCGGCCGTGTGAACACTTTCCGCCGAAAGACCCCTTCCACAACCCCTTCGGCTGTTGGGTGCTGTTGGCTGGGGGAGAGTGATCCTAGGACGCCGGATAGGCGCAACGGAACCCCAGGTTCTCGGCTCGGCTGGTCCAGGCGGCGGGCAGGCTGTCACCGGCCAGCCAGGCCTTCTCGGCGTCGAAGGCCGTGCCGGTCCATTCGCGGAGCGCGGGCTCTTCGTCCAGCCCTGGCTCTTCGCGCTCGTTTGCCCACGCCAGCTCGTCCACGGTAGGCAGCCGCCCTCCCGCCCAGGAGCAGAACGCGGTGGCGTCTGCCATGTCGACCCCCGTTACGGGCTTGGAACCCAGAGTGCCGTCGAGCGCGGGCGCATCGGTTCGGTAGCCGACGGACACGGTGAAGTGCCGGAATGCCTGTGTCGTGACCGGGGAGCGGTCCAACGCGAACTCTGTCACCTGCACGGGACGGCGCAGGGGAGCGTCACCCACCCAGCCCATCCCTCCGGCGATTGTCTGGGTTTCGCCATCGGTGCCTGGGTCGCGACCACCGCTGCGTTCGGTGGAGAACCAACGGGCCTCGATGGCTTTGGGCAGGACCTCTTCGAGTAGCCGAGCCTGCGCGGCCCGTTCGGCCCGCCGTTGCTGCCATGCCTCCTGCTCCTGGGCCGAGTATTCGCTCCCAGGGACACCTTCGAGGCGTGCGATCACCACTGGACCTGCCGGAGTGTCCAGCAGGGTGCAGCCTTGGTTCGACCGTTCCATGGTCAGCACGGCGGTGCGGTAGGGCTGGTCCAGGTCGTCCACCGCCAAGAACCCGAGGTCTCGGTAGTGCGGGGTGTCGGGTTCACGGTGGGGGTGGTGGTCCGGCATGGGCTCGAGTCGGAACTGGCCTCGGCGACAGCGCTCGAGGGCCGCGTTCATGTCGCCGTCGGCGGAGTCGAGCAGGACCGCGAAGCGGTGCTCGGCTGGAAGGGGCGGGAGCTGCGCCGTGACGGAGGGTTGGGAGCGGAGCTCGCCGGGGATCAGGACGATCGCGAAGGCCATGAGGGCGGCAGAGCCGGCGGAGGCGCCTCGGCGACGGAGCCACGCGAGGCCACCCAGGAGTACACCGGTAGATGCCAGGAGGACGAAGATGAGCGACAGGCGGTGGTTGTGTCGGGGAGGTTCGACCTCCTCGACGACCGGCGGTGGCTCGGGGTGGCGAGCTCCAGCGCCTTCCTGCAGGGGTCGCTCGCATGCCCATCCAGGGAAGCGCCGGTCCACGTCGTGGCCGTTGCAGTTCTGGTCGATGCCGTCCGCTTCGATCTCCTCTGCTCCAGGGTGGACCGCGGCGTCGCCGTCGTCGCAATCGGCTCCACCGTGCCTCTGGGCACAGAATCCGTCTCCGTCTTCGTCCTTGTCCGGCGAGCAGGCCACCGCCGGATCGGAGAGGGCTTCGACCAGGACCGCCCAGAGCTGCCGATCGAGCTGGGGAGCCGCGAGGGAGCGTTCGGGTGCTCGCAGGTTTGCGGCTCCGTCCAGCATCCAGCCCCCGCGGTTCGGACTGCGGTCGTCGAGAGCCACTACGGGGCTGGAGCCCACCGCGATGGTCAGCAGGTGACCTCGACGGCGTTCACCGTTGATGCCCCGCTGGCCGTACGGCGTCTCGAGGGGCGACAAGCTGCGGCGGAGCATCAGCGATCCCTGCTGCAGCGAGCAGCAGCGGATCTCGCCGGAGAAACATCGGGTGTCGTCGCAACCCGGCAGGCCTTGGAATGGCCCGTCCAGCCAGACGGTGGTGAGGACCTGCTGGTGCAGCCGATACTTGGCCAGCGTGGTGTGGGCGAGGACGGCCCCCGTACCCCGACCCACAAGCTGCACCCGTGGTGCGCCGGTGTAGGCCAGGACGGAGCCGATGAAGAACGCGAGATCGTCCGTGAGTTCCTCGACGGAACGCATGGGCCGCCCTTGTTCACCGAGCTCGATCGCCCAGAGCTCGCAGGCACCGAAGCCTTCGCGCGCGAGCGCCGCCATCAGCCCGCCCTGGGGACCGCTACGCCAGGCTTCGGGGCCTTCGCCGTCATCGTGAACCAGGACTACGGGGTGTCGGCCGAGGGTCTGGCACGATGCGCGGTCCTTGGCTCCACCAAACCCTCCCCACGTGACGGGCGAGAGGGGGAAGTCCGCAGGCAGCGTCGCATGGGGTTCTTCCGCGGGAGGTTCGGCCGGCGCGGAGGAAGCCCATAGGCCCGTGATGGCGAGTAGGCCCACTGCCACCAGCCGAGCGCGGAGTCCGGACATGGTCATTCCTCGTCCCGTTCCGCGTGCCTCGGAACGGCGGCGAGCTCGGCGTCTGCTGGAGGGTTGGGGTGTTTCACCCCTGGGACGCGGAACACCAGGTGCTCTTCCAGCATCAGGGGTTCTCCGAGCAGGCTCAGAACGGCCAGAGTGCGGTCGAGTTCCTCCGCGCCTTGGTACGCCCTGGGGTCGACGATCACGCCGGCGAAGCCGTCCACGGCCAGCTGGCGCACACCGGGTCGTGGGTCGCCCTTGGGCCAGATCTCCTGGCCTGGACGCCGGCCTTCTGCCCGGACGGCTGCGGCGACGAGTGGATTGTCCGAAAGGTAGCGGGCGGGGAAGCCGGCCACGTCGTCCATGATCGGTCGCCCATGGACCAGCTGGTTCACGAAGTGCATGCGGCGGAAAGACTCGCTCTCGCCGTCCCAGTAAGGCAGGTCGACGATGGCGCCGGAGCCCAGCACTTCATCCAGGCGTAGGTAGGTCGTGGAGGCCCAGAGGAGAGAGCTGGGCAGCGGGTACGCGAGGGGCGTGAGGAGGGTGGTCGAGGCCACCACCAAGACAGGCAGGACCAAGCCCAGCCAGCGTCCGAAGCGCCGTGTGAGCCAGCGGGCGCCCCAGGCCACCGGGACCACGAGGGCCATGGCCACCAGGAAGGCGAAGCGGAACGGTTCCAACACCATGCTGCCCCCTGGGAGGGCGTAGTAGGTGAGCAGCCAGCAGGGGTTGGCCGGCCAGGCCAGCCAGGACGAAGCCGTCACGGGCGCGAACGGGCCCATGCTGGCCAGCGCTGCGAAGGTGGCGATCGCCCACCAGACCCACACCATGCGAGGGCGCTTGCGGGCGGCCCAGAGCCCCAACCCTGCCAGCGCGAGGACCGCGATCCCCGGGGCCACCACGACGAAGTACACCGAACCGGCGCCGCGGTGGAACAGCAGGGGCTCGAACAACCCCAGGTAGTCGGACAGCGCACTCACGTAGCCATCCGCGTTGGGTAGCAGCTCCTCGAACGGGGGTCGATGGCGGACACTGGCCACGATCTCACCCGCCATGTGCCCGGAGGGCTCGTTCATGGTGAGCTTGACCCATGCGTAGTGGGCGCCCACCAGCGGTGTGAACACCACGGCGGCCGCACCCAGGCCGCGGAACCACTGTCTCCACGAAGCCGTGGCTTTGGGATCCGCCGCCGCTACGAGCCGCTCGGACCAGGCTGCGGGGATGCCGACCAGCAGTGGAAAGATGGCGATGGCGTGCACCATGAGGTTGTAGGTGCTCGCGAAGGTGCCCAGGGCGCCGAACAGGCCTGCCAACAGGCCGTTGCCCCAGCCAGGGCGGCGGAGGGCGCGCAGAGCGAAGGTGAAGGCCAGCAGGAAGGGCCACAGGTGGAGCACGTCGGTGACTGCGCTGGTGACGCCGTAGCTCAGCACGATGGGGGCCGTGCCGAAGGCCACCGCGGCGGTGGTGGCGGCCAGGTTGTCCCGGATCTGATCCCGTGCCAGGAAGAACGCAGCTCCTGCGTTGGCTGCCAGGGCCCCCAGCACCAGGACGTTGTAGGAGGGGGCCTGTGGGAGGAGTTGCCGCAGTGCGGAGTAGATCAGGGTTCCCAGCGGGTCGGGGTTGGCGAGCAGGCCGGGGTAGGGATGCCCGATGGCCGTTACGCTGCCGCCGAGCACGCCGATGGTGGAGAAGGTCTCGAGACCCCAGATGCGGACGGGGACCTCGGAGTTGGCGTGGGCGAGCCATGGGCCCTCGCCCAGGAGGATGGACGCCAGGAGAGGTAGTAGGGTGAGCCCGACGGCCAAGGCCAGAGGGCCGATCCATGAGAGCAGGGATGCCGGGTAGGCGCGCGGCGCCTCGGTGCCCGCCGTCTGGCCCGTGCCGCTCACGACACCGGCCTCCGCCCTTGCGTCCAGGCCAGACGGCTGAGCGCTGGCTCGACTCGCTGGCCGAAGCACCTCATCGCGGTCGGTCGGCGTGGAGGCTGCGCATCCAGGGAATCATCCGGTACTGTTTCCAGAGCATCGAGCGGCTGTCGAGACGACACTGCCAGGTGACCGGTACCTCGACGACCCGGTATCCCGACCACCGCGCCCGAATGAGTAGCTCGGCATCCCAGAACCAACCTCGGGTGTAGTGGGGATCCGGCTCCATCTTCTCGAAGACGTCCTGCAAGACGTCGCGACGGAACACCTTGAGCCCACACTGGTGGTCCATGATCGGCGATGTGTAGGCCAGGTGAAGGAAGCGGTTGTAGGCCAGGCTGAGCACTCGGCGGCTGACCTTGCGCCTGGCATCCGAGTCCGGGTGGTAGCGGTTACCAACGGCGATGTCGTGACCATCGCGGACTGACCAGAACAGACGTTTCAAGGTCGGAATGTCCGGCAGAAGATCCGCGTCGCAGAGCATGACCAGGCTCCCTCGGGCCGTCTTCATGCTCTGTCCCACGTTTTCGCGGAAGGAGGGGCCTCGAGGGCTCTCGGTCACGCGGATTCTGGGATCGGCCATCGCCTCGACCCGGCCGACCGTTTCGTCAACGGAGTTGTCATCGACCACCACGACCTCGAAGCCGTCGTAGAGTTCGGCGAGGTTCCGTGTGAGGCTGTCGAGGGTCTGGGCGATGGTTCGTGCTTCGTTGAAGGCCGGTATGAAGCAGCTGACCTCCGGTGCTTTCATGTGCTGCTCCAGATGCCGCGCGGCCTACCGAGGCTGGATTGTCCTAATAATCCGTTCACGAAGCCAGCATCGCCGCGATGCTTCGAAGCCAGGAGCCCACGGCGCTGGGGCTCAAGCCGAAGAGCAGGTTCTGCTCCTGGGCGTAGCTGGACAGACAGCTCAGGCAACCATGGCTGGCCGCGTGGCGCAGCGCCGTGTCCAGTGCTTTCCCGGCGCTGGCGTCGAGAGCGTCGAAGTCGCCCACCAGGTGGGTGCAGGGGTAGAGGCGGCCGTCGGGCTCCACGTGATGGAAGAGCCTGCCGGCGAGGCAGGGAGGGAATCGAGGGAGGTTGGGGCCCGCTCGCTCGAACCGGCGTGCCTCGATGTGTGCCCAGTTGTCGACGTGAGCCCAGTAGGCGGGGCTGTTCAGGACCGGGCCCCCCGGCTGGGACTCGGGGAGCACGCGTTGGATCAGATCCTTCACCGCAGGGGGGGCTGGAAAGAACCGCCGATTGTCCTGACCACAGTAGGGTTCGGGGTGGAACGGAAGCTGCAGGTTGAGGCGCAGGTCGTGGGCACGGGCCCAAGCCAGCACCTCGTCCAAGCGGTCTGCGACCCGCTGGGTGACGACCACCGTGATCCAGCTGGCCACGTTCAGGCTCCTCGCCACCTGGATGGCTTCCATGGCGGCGTCATGGGCGCCCGGGAAGCGCTGCTGGTCGGCAATCTCGGCGGGACCATCCACGGAGACCACGAGGTAGTCGAGCTGGCTCACCAGGTCCTGTCGTGTGGGCACCAGGACGCCGTTGGTGCCCAGCGATAGCAGCATGCCGAGCTCCTTGCCGCGGGCCACCACACGGTCGAGTTCTTCGAACTGCAGGGGTTCCCCTCCGGTGAAACCGACGCGGCGGCACCCCCGTCGGTGAAGGTCTTCGAGCAGATCGACCCACCAGCTCGAGGAACGCTCGCTCTCGTGGTTGCCTCGCCAGATGCCGCAGTAGTCACAGCGCCCGGCACAGCGGTTCGTGGGTGCCAGCGTGACGCTCAGGGGAGTGGGCCCGGCACCCAGGCGATGTCGAGCGATGGCCCTGGCGGTGCCGGTCAGGAGGCGCACCCGCGAGCAGCGGCGTGAGGATCGGCTCACGGTTCGAGGCTCCGAATGGGACCAGGGTTCGGCGGAGGATCCCCGTGGATCCAAGCGGCCACCAGGTCGGCCACGGCGCAGGCGTCCTGCCCCACCAGGTCTACCGGTCGCTTGGGGTAGCAGCGGAACATGCCGGCGTAGAAAAGACCTTGGACGGTGGATTCTCGTTGTGGGGGTAGCTTGGGGTGCAACCCACGGACGTATTCCAGGCTGGCTTCCTCGCCGCGCACCACTCGACTCCAGCGTAGAGGGTTGTGTCGCGCCCCGGGTAGTAGTCGTTGCAGCCAGTCGACATAGCGCTGGACCACCCGGGAATCGTCCTCGGTCCACGCCGGATCGTGGGGATCGGGGTAGCTGGCCAGGTAGATTGTGGGTCCTCCGTAGTCTTGGGGAGGCCTGAACACCGTGTGTTCGATCACGGAGCCGAAGGGTGCCTGGCGGTGGAGGACGTTGACCCAGTAGAACTCACTGACGGGACGCTCGAGACCCAACAGCACGGTGAGCGCGTTCTGCATGGGCAGGGCCTCGAATCGTGCGGCCGCCTGGGCGAGGTGGGACGTGCGCAGCAAGGACGCCATGGCGGATGGGGGTACCGTGGCCAATACCGCCGACGCGGAGAGCTCCCCTGCGACCGTGCGCACTGCGACGACCTGGCCGTTCGCCTGGATCAGCTCGAGAGCCGGTTGGTTTCGCAGCACCTCGACCCCCAGTTCGGCGAGCTTCCGCTCCATGCCCGAGACGAAGGCTTGGAATCCGCCCTGGGGGTAGCCCAGCTTCTCGCCCTGCCAGGTGCGGCCTGCGCGCATGCCCAGCCGCCCCACCAGCCAGGCCGCGGAGACTTCGAGGGTACGCGCACCGAACTTCTTCTCGATGAGGGGTCGGAAGAAGGGCTCGACGAGGGGGCCTCCGCCCAGGGCTCGGAGCCAGTCCACGGCGGGCACGTGGTCCAGCGCGGCTACGTCTCTGCGCATCCACTCGGCGGACACCCGGGCCAGCACCAAGGCCAGCAGAGCCCTGTCTCGGCGTCGGAGGTGGTTGAAGGTGAGCAGCTGCCATGGCGCCGAGAACTCGCCGATTCCGGGATGCTTCGGTCCCACGAAGCCCGTGCGCGTGATGCTCCAGTCCGCTGGGATTCCGAGCCGGTCCAGGGTGTCCAACAGGAGGAGGTCGCCCACGAAGAAGTGGTGGTAGA
>CAZVHW010000308.1:0-9243 GCA_964626835.1 uncultured Enterobacterales bacterium | reverse complement strand
TCCGAGGAGACGGCGGGCCCCTGCCTGTCGCAAGAGACCGATACGGACACGGACACCGACACGGACACGGACACCGACACGGACGCCGATACCGACGTACAGGCTCTCGGTCCCGACCGCCGCGCGGTCATCGATGGGCTCACAACCTCGGGTGCGCTGCCGGCCGATGTTGCGCGGAACATGGGCGAGTAGAGCTCGGCCCGGCTCCATGGCCTCGGATGCCGAGCAGATCGAGGGCGGTGGCCCACGTCGTGTCGAGATCGAGCTGACCTCGGCGTGTGACCATCGCTGTGTCCACTGCTACAACGTCTGGAACGCCCTGCCCGGCGACCCACAACACGGCCTGGCGCCGACCGTGCCTGGCGATCTCGAGCGGGCCAGGGCCCTCATCGACCGGCTGGCGGACAGCGGCGTGAAGCACGTTTCCCTCACGGGGGGCGAACCCTTGCTGCACCCCAGCGCCCTCGAGATCGTGGAGCACGCGTGCTCCCGGGTGGACTCGGTGGGGCTGATCACCAACGGCAGCCACGTCAGCGAGGCCGTGGCTCGGCGGTTGGGAGATGCGGGGCTGCGATCGGCCCAGCTCACCCTGTTGGGCGGGCGTCGCGAGGTGCACGACGCGCTGAAAGGCGTGGAGAGCTTCGACGACACCCTGCGTACGGTCTTGCGCTTTAGGGACGCTGGTGTGCGTGTGCAGGGCTGCTTCGTGTCCAGCCAGCGCAACGCGGGGGAGTTCGCCGGGGTGCTCGAGCTTTGCTTCGCCATGGGCATCAAGGGGCTGTCCTACAACCGCATGTCCGCCGCGGGGCTGGGGGTGCACCGCATCGCCGCGCTCATGCCTACCCCAGAGCAGATCGAGGCCGACCTCCGGGCCGCCGAGACCTTGGGCCGGCGGTGGGAGATTGAGATCAGCACCGCCATGCCCATCCCGCCCTGCCTCGTCCGCCCCGAGCGCTACCCATGGGTGCGCTTCGGCTTCTGCTCGAGCGGCACGGGGCAGCACAACATCGTCATGGACCTCGAGGGCAACGTGCGGGCCTGCAACCTGAGCCACCGCGTCCTGGGCTCCCTGCACGATGACGGGCTCGGGGCGTTGGCATCGCACTCCTACCTGGAGACCTTCCGCACCGCGCTGCCCTCCATGTGCCGCGGCTGCCCCTACGAGCGCAGCTGCGGCGGGGGCTGCAAGGAGAGCGCCTACGCGGCCTTTGGCTCCCTCGAGGGGCCCGATCCCCTGGTGTGGCTGGCGCTGACCCCGGACGAGCGGGCCGACCTGGGCCTCCCCGATCTACCGGAGCAAGAGGCATGAGGTCCCGCGAGCCCGCCCTGCTGCTGATCTCGCCGGGGATCATCAAGTGGACCGACTCGGACTTCGGGTTGCCCCACCTGGTGGCCTTGGGTGGCTGGGTCAGGACCAAGCTGGGGCTGCGGGTGGAGATCCTCGACCTCGGCTACGAGGGCGGTGACCACCGAGCGCTGCTGTGCACCCTCGAGGAGCTGGGCCCCTTCCACGCCATCGGTGTCTCCTGCTACTCGAGCTTCGACTACCGGCGGGTGGTCGCCTTGGCTCGGTTCCTGCGCGAGCACTTGCCCGACGTGCCCCTGATCGCCGGTGGCTACCATGCCAGCGCCGTGCCGCAGGATCTGCTCCCACCCCTGGCCCCCTTCGACGCGGTGGTGGTGGGGGAAGGCGAGCGGCCCCTACAGCGCCTGCTCGAAGACATCCTCGGTGGTCGGTCGGTCGAAGGCGACATCCTGGGTCCCGATCCCGTGGCGCAGCTCGACGATCTACCTCCCTACGACTGGGACCTGCTGGCTCGCTATTGGCCCCGCGCGGCTCGCCTGGGTCGCAAGCTGCAGATTCACCTGTCGCGGGGTTGCCCCTACCGCTGCGCATTTTGCATGGAGCGGGCCAAGGGCGAAGCCTCGTGGCGCGCCTTCTCTCCCGCCCGCGCCATCGCCGAGTTGCAGCGTCTCGCTTCTCGGGTGGAGCTGGGATCCTGGGTGGTCAACCTGGCCGATCCTCTGTTCGGGTTCCAACGTTCGTGGAGGCGGGAGGTGCTCGAGGGTGTGCTCGAGGCGAAGCTTCGGCCGAGGCAGTTCTGGACGCTGACCCGGGCCGACGACCTGGACGACCTGGACGTGAAGCTGCTGGCCCAGGCTCGCTTCTCAATCGGTGTCGGGCTCGAGAGCGGCAGCCCCGAGATGCTGCGTGTCATCGGCAAGACCCGTCAGCCCCAGGCCTATCTGGCGGCCATGCGGCGTCTGGCGACGATGTCTCGCGAGCACGGGCTGAGCTGGGCGGCGAACGTCATCGTGGGGCACCCCGGTGAGACCCCATCCAGCCTCGAAGCCACCGCACGCTTCGTGCAAGAGCTGTACCTCTCGGCGCCCGAGACCTGCGGTTGGCTCAGCGTAGATCCCTTCCGGTTGTACCCGGGCTCCCAAGTGCACGCGGCCATGGGCGAGTACGAGCGCGACCACGGCACGACGTTCCATGCGCCGCGCTGGTGGCAGGGCTGGTACGACCACGCGTTCCGGGCCGAGTGGGTGGATCCGAGCCGGGAGTTGGACTTCGCCACGCGGATCAGCGCCATGCATCGGCTGTACGGCCCACTGCTGGAGCAGGTCCAGGAGCGCTTCAGGGGCCAGGGACGTGGCGTGGACCGGGTCTTCGAGCGCAGCATGGCCGAGCAGCGGCGGTTCATGAACTCCACGGCTGGGGAAACCCTCGTCCGCAAGGCAGCCCGCGCCGGGCCCCGAGCCTCCGAGCCCGTCCCCGGGACCGCGCTGCCCCTGCCCATGGGCCTGCAGATGCGGGATCCCTGGGTCCGCAAGCGGGAAGAGGCGGTGCGGCGAATGCTGGACCAGGGCGTGCTTCATAGCCCCGATCTGGTGCAGGCCTTGCTCGAGGTCGGACCCGAGGCCTTCATGCCGGCCGAGTCGGCCCGCGAGGTGTTGGAGGATCGCACTCCCGCCGTGGCGCGAGAGGGCTTGCCGGCACTGGCCCCCGCGTTTCGGTTCACGGTGCTCGCGTTCGAGGACTTGCAGCTGGGTGCAGGTGAGCGGGTGGCCGATCTCGCTGCGGGTTCGGGGTGGATTGCTGCGCTCATGGCTGAGTTGGTCGGCCCCGAGGGCCAGGTCGTCGCCGTGCCTCGGGGTGTGTCCTCCGAAGACCTCGCCCGCGTGTTGGCCCCCTGGCCCCAGTCTCGGGTGGAGGCCCTTGCCCTCGGCCGGCTGATGCCCTCACCCGGGCCTTGGGACGCGCTGTGGATCGGGGGGGGGCTGCCCCGACTGCCGCAGCCCGTGGCGGAGGCTCTGCGGGATCCGGGCGGACGGGTGCTCACCTTCCTCGGCCCGCGTTTCCGAGCCCAGGATCTCGTGTCGATTCGGCGGCTGGGGGACGATCTGTCCGAGCGCCCCCTGGCCCGTGTGCGCATGCCCGCGCTCGGCGGCCCGTGGGGCTGGCTGCCCTGGCCCGTGGGTGTGGGATCCTCGGCGCGACCTGCGATCCGCTTCGAGCGCCGAGCGGCGCCGGCCCTCTGTTACCACGTGCTGGCGCATCTCGATCTGGGGCTGGACGCTGCCAGTTTGTTCGATCCCACGCTGTCGATCGCCCCCTGGACGGGAGCTCTCCTGGAGGCCCTCCGGGAAGCCCCCGGTCGCATCTTCGCCCAAGTCATCGCCATGCGTTTCGACCAGGTCTCAGCCCTCGTCACCGCCCTGGCCGAGCGCCCGCCGCGTCCCCTGCGTCGCCAGGCCGACGCAGAGCTGGCGCGCGGACTGGCGCGGGCCCTGGAGGCCGAGGCCCCTGCCTTCCTGCGGGCCTGGGCCGACGACGGGATCGATGCGCGCGTGGCCGCTGTCGCTGGAGAGGTCGGCTCGCACCTGCGGGAGCTCCGCAGCCAGCTCTACGCCGGCCAAGATCGCGAGCCGCCCCCGCTTCGTGTGCTGCACTGCCCGGCCCTGGGGCCTGCGGGCCGTGCCACGAGCTACGACGGCGAGCGCCTCGTTGCGGTCTCCCTGGACGAACCCACCGAGCACGTGCTGATGCAGATCCTCCACGAGGAAGTGCACCCGGTCACCGATCCCTTGGTGCGCATGGAGCGCGAGGGCCAGCCACGGGACACCCGGGTGGGCAGCGAGGGTCACGCTCTGCACCAGGAGCTCGAGGGCGTTGCCATCGCCGCGACCCAGGCCCTGCTCGAGGCTCGCGCCCCCCGATGGGTGCCGGCCTTCGAGCGCTGGATGGCGCGCTGGACCGAGATCGTGGCTGCGCGCAGGCCGGCCCCTTGATGCGACGCGGCGCTCTGACTCAGCTCGTGGTCCTGGCGGGCCTGGCCCTGCTCGCCACCTGGTGGGGCTGGCGGGTCTTCTGGTACCTCACCGACGATGCCTTCATCGTCTTCCGCTACGTGGCCAACCGCCAGGCTGGCTGGGGCTACGCCTGGAATCCACCCCCCTTCCTTCCCGTTGAAGGCTACACCTGCTTCCTCTGGGTGGCGCTGCTGGACCTGGCCAGCACCCTCACGGGTCGCCCACCGACCGAGCTGGCCAACCCCTTTGCGCTGGTCTTCTCCTTGGGTTCGGTGGGCTTGCTCGCGGCTGCCACCACGCTGATCTGGCGCCGCAGCCGCTCCACCCTGCCCCTGGCCCTGCCCCTGACGGTCGCGCTGGCCTACACGCTGTCGAACCGCAGCTTCCTGGCCTGGACCAGCTCGGGGCTCGAGACCGCGCTGTTCGACTTCCTGCTGCACGGCTGGCTGTTTTCCGCCCTGCTGCTCGCGTGGCGCGGTCCCCGCTGGTTGTCCGGCATGGCCGTCATGGCAACCTTGCTCGCGCTGACCCGCCCCGAGGGATCGCTGTACGTCGGGGCCACGGTTTGCCTGGGTGCGTGGCTGGCGGTCAAGCAGCGGCGTGTTGCCTTCGTGGCGGCGTCTCTCTCTCCGTTCGTGTTGGTGGTGGTGCACCTGTTGGGACGGCGCGTCTTCTACGGCGCCTGGCTCCCGAACACCGCCTACGCCAAGGTCGCGGGTGCCTGGCCTGAAGCCGGCCTGCGCTACGGGGCGCTGTTCGTCGTGGAGTACGCGCTCTGGCTCTGGGTGCTCCCCGTGGGGATCGCGGTTTGGCGCAGGCTGCAGGCCCCCAGCACGGCGGGCCGGGGGCTGTCCCCTGCTGCCGTCGCAGCGGCGATGGCCGCGCCCGTGATCCTCCAGGTCGCTGGCTACCTGTTGGTCGTGGGCGGAGACAACTTCGAGTTCCGCTGCCTGGCCTTCGCCGTTCCCCTGCTGGGCCTGGGGCTGGCGTGGTCCCTGCTGGCGCTCCGCCTGCGCTGGCCATCCTTCTGCGGCGTGGCCCTGGCGGTCCTGCTTGCTGCCTCGGTGCTGCCGTGGACGCAGTGGCGCGTGAATCGCCAGGTGACCCAACGCGCCGACTCCTTCGACGCGGACGTGACCATCGCTCCGGCGCTTCCCACCCCGCTCCGTCCCTACGCGCGCCTGCATGACGGGCTGCAGACATGGCTGCTGGGCCACAACATCTGCATCCGCCACCAGGACCACGTGCTGCTCTGGCAACACTACGTCTCCTTGCTCCCGTCTCGTGAACAGGGCGCCCGAGCCTTCGAGGGAGTGGACAACCCCGTCATCTCGGCCCTCGGTGTTGGTGTGGTGGGCTGGACCTACCCCCACGTGGCCATCCTGGACGAGGCCGGCCTGAACGACTGGGTCGTGGCCCACTCCCCCTACCGCCGCGCAGAGCAGCGTATCTTCGCCCACGACCGCAGCCCACCCCCCGAGTACGTGCTGGCCTTGTCGCCCGTCGCAAAGTTCACCGAGGCAGGCTTGCAGCGGATGACCCGCAGCCAGCCCTTGAGCGACGACGACATCCGCGAGATCGAGGCGAGGTTCAGGGGATCGAGATGAGCGTGGCTCTGGACACCCTCGCGGTTCGCATCGGAATCGGAGGTGTCAGGCACTAGGAATTAAGCTTTTTGGAAAAGCTTAATTCCTAGTGCCTGACACCGATCCGATCTGATCTCGACGATCTCCTCACACCGATCCACCGATCTTAATTCCTAGTGCCTGACACCGATCGACACCGATCTCATAGTGCCTGACACCGATCTTCCAGCACCCCTCGCGCTCCCGCTCGCTGACACTCCACCGGGGGAAGGAGGCCCCTAGCGCCCCGCCAGCCCGCCCCACCACTCGAAGATCGCCTCACCCAGCATCACGTACCCCTCGCCCCGCATGTGGTCGTCGTAGCTCCAATACAGGTGGTGGCCGGCGGCCTCCTCGGCCTGCACCAGCGGCGTGAGGTCCAGAAAGGGTACGTCGGCCTGTTGGCATTGCTGGGCCAGGCTCTGGCGTTGGCGCTGGTAGCGGGGCTCGGTCATCTGGATGGAGCTGACCGGCATCTTGCTGCAGCGCGCGTCGAACTGCAGGTAGTGGTCGGTGACCAGGCTGCGCTCTGGGAGGTAGGCCACCACCAGCTCCGCCCCGTGTTGGGCTGCGGCCCCTTGCAAGTCCGTCAAGGTGCCCAGCATGTCCACGGGATCCTGGCACTTGAGCAACAGGAACTCCGCAAAATCGGGCCGGTAGGGGTTGAAGTGCCCCTGCAAGATGTCCTGGGCCATGCCGTGCTCGCAGAAGCGTAGCAGCTCCGCGTCGCGCCCGGACCAGGGGTTGTTGGGGCTGGGTGCCACCGCATGGTAGCCCTGGCTGACGATGTTCCAGCGCATGGGTAGGGTCTCGTGCCGCCTCACCATGCCCATCAGCTCGAGGGCTCTGGGCAAGGTACGGGGCCAGGGTTCGAAGCGGGTGCCCTCGTACGGCACGGGCGTGAAGGTGAAGTCGTTCGAGAACAGGCCGAGGACGATGGTGTCGGGCTCGAACAGCGCGAGGGCGTCGTGGATGATGCGGTGGTACTCGGGCATCGCGAGCCCGATGAGGCCAAGGTTCATGACCTCGATCTCTCGATCCCCGCCCTCGGCCGCTTGGGCGAAGCTCGCGGGGATGGTCTGGTCATCTGCGGCCATGGCCCCTTCCATGAAGCTGTCGCCCACGAACAGCACGCGGTGCACGTCCGGGTCCTTGGCGCGGGTCCATTCCTTGTCCCGGAAGCCGTAGCGGTTGAGCCGGTGCACGAAGCTTGCATCGTCGGGCCATGACTCCCAGACCACGTCGAGGGAGCGCACCGGGGTGTCCGAGGGACCCGCGGCGGGGACGTGCATGTAGAGGGCACGGTTGAACTCCCTCACCTCGGGTAGGGGGAAGAGCACGCGCAAGGCCAGTTCCTGCGTGCCGAGGAAGAGCAGGACGGAGAAGGCGAGCTTGCCCAGGGTCGCGCGGGAGAGTGTCATGGTTGCAGGCCGCTCCACCACTCGAAGATCTCGGCTCCCAGCAGCAGGTAGCCTTCGCCCCGCAGGTGGTCGTCGTAGTCCCAGTACAGGTGGTGGCCCTGGTCTTCTTCGGCGGTCACGGTGGGTGTGAGGTCCAGGTAGGGGATGCCAGCCCGCTCGCATTGTTGCGCAAGGCTGCGCCTCTGAGCCTGGTACCGGGGTTGCTCGAAGTCGTAGGGATCGGCATCCGGGGCGCTCATCTCGGCCTCGTAGCGATGGTAGTGGCCGGTGACCAGGCTGCGATCTGGCATGTAGACCACGTGCAGGGTTCCGCCGCTGTCTCGCACCTTGCCAGCGAGGTCGCGCAGGGCGTGTTCGACGTTGATCGGCTGACTCAAGGGCTCCTCGAGGCAGCGGGCGCCGCCGATGCGGAAGGGGTTGAAGCGCCCTTCGAGGATGGCCTGGGCGATGTCCGGGGACGACTGGGCGCGCAGCTCGTCGGGCTTGTCGCTCCAGAAGTTGGCGGGACTCGGTGCGGGTGAGTGAAAGGCGTGCTCCCGCCAGTTCCAGCGTGCTGGCAGGGGCTCGCCGGCTTCCATGATGGACCGCAGCTCGAGCGCTCGGGGCTTCCAACGCGGCCAGGGCCCGAAGTCACGTGCCTGGTGGCCCGGGGGGAAGCCCAGAAAGTCGTTGGCGAACAGCACCAGGAACACCGCGTCTGGTTCGAGCAGCGCGCTGGCGTCGGGCGCGAGTTGCACGTACTCGTGCAGGGAGATGCCGCTGATGCCGAGGTTGATGGCATCGACGTCGACACCAGCTCGCCCGGCGGCCCGGGAGAAGCCCATCGGCATGGTCTCGTCGTCGGAGGCCATGATCCCTTCCACAAAGCTGTCACCTACGAAGACCGCACGGACCGTATCGGACCCCGCCCGGAGCCTGGGTGTCGGCCCCCTGAAGCCGTAGCGGTTCAGCCCCATGGCGAAGCGCGCACCGTCAGGGGCGGATTCCCACACCAGGTCCAAGGAACGAATGGGGATCTCCTGGGGGCCCTGGATGGGGTCGTTCATGTAGAGGGCGCGGTTGAAGCCCTGGACCTCCGGGAGGGGGAAGAGCACACGCAGGGCCAACTCCTGCAGCACCAGGAACAGCAGGGCCGAGAGGAGCAGCTTGGCGAGGGTGCGTGGGAGGGGCTTCATGGTGGTGGCGGGGGTTCGCCTGGGGGAGAGCGGAGTATAGTCTCGCCCAACCCCCCGTGCGATCCAGCCAACTCCCATGAACGCCCGCCCGCTCATCTCTTTGCGCTCCGCCTTGCTGTCCGCCAACGGCCTGGGCTTCCTCTTGGCCCTGGGTGTGGCGCTGCCCTCGCTGGCTTGGCCCTACGGTGGGGACCAGGCACTGTTCGACTACGTGGGACGTGCTTGGCTAGACGGTGCTTGGCCCTACGAGGGGGCCATGGAGCACAAACCCCCCGGGGTCTTCCTGCTGTTCATGCTGGCGCGAATGCTGGACGGGGGAGGGCAGTGGGGCATCCGCGCGATGGAGCTCGTGTTGGTGTTGTCGCTGGCGGTCCCGGTGGCCGGCTTGGTCGGCGAGGGGCGCCTGGACCGCGGCCGGGCCGGGCTCGCAGCATTGCTCTGTGCGGGCTTCTACTGGGTTCCCATGGACTACTGGCGCAGCGCCCAGACCGAGATCTGGATCGTCGCAGCTGCCCTCTGGGCGTGCTGGCTGGCCCGTGAGCGGGGGCTTTTGGCGCAGGTGCTGGCCGGCGCCTTGCTGGGCTTCGCCTTCACCATGAAGTTCACCGTGGTGCTGCTTGCGCTGCCGGTGGCGGTCCTCGTTGTTGTGGGTGGACGTGAAGTCCAACAAGCCCGGGCGCGATGCCCAGTGGCTTATCCGTCGCA
>CAZVHW010000307.1:0-9260 GCA_964626835.1 uncultured Enterobacterales bacterium | reverse complement strand
CCAGCGACCACTTGACCCCCAGTCAAGTGCGCTACCAGACTGCGCTACGCCCCGATAGGGTCCGCCATTTAATGAGCAGGCGGTGGGTGGTCAACCAGGAATCAGCTCTCCCACATCGGCCTGGCTTCGTCCTTCAGGGCCGCTACGCGAGCCCGTGTATCGGCCATGCGGCCCAGGGCTTCCTTCACCGCTTCGGGGGAGATGCCGGGCTCCACGCCCGGGCTGCTCTTGAGGAACTTGCGCGCACCCGCGACCGTGAAACCCTTCTCGTGAAGAAGGTGGCGAATGCGGAGGAAGCGAGCGATGTCCTGCTTGCGATACAGACGTTGGCCGCTCATGGACCGAAGGGGCTTGAGGCTGAACTCGCCTTCCCAGTAGCGCAGCACGTGGGGTTCGACGCCCACCACCGAAGCCACCTCACCGATACGGAAGTAGAGCTTGTCGGGAAGATCACCGGGCAGCAGGGTTTCGTCGGCGCTCATCAGGACTCCCTGTTCATGGCGTTCCGCAGCAGTTGAGAGCAACGAAAGCGCAACACCTTGCGCTGCTCGATCACGACGTCTTCCATGGTCCGGGGATTCCGGCCCATGCGCTCGGACTTCTGACGCACGTGGAAGGTACCGAAGCCGGTGACCTTGACCTCGCCCTGGTCGGGATCGGCCAGAGTGTCCTTGATGGTCTCGAAGACCTTGTCGACCAGCACACCGGCTTGGGCGTTGGTGACACCGACCTGCTCCTGCACGGCACGGACCACCTCGGCCTTGGTGAGTGCGGGAAGGTGGGCCCTTCGCGGGGACATTGGGACCTCCAGGGGCGGAGCCACGGGATGTTTACCGGCTGCCGGTATCGTCGCCGGAGCTGGTGCTGTCCTCGTCGTCGTACCACAGGCGGAACGTGAGGGTGTCGGTACGCTGCTCGCCCTCTTCACCCACGGACACGATCTCGAGCCCATACGCACCTTCGTCGGACATGTCGGCCTCGAGCTCGTACTCGTCCTCGCCGCGTTCTCCGCTGTCGGTGCGCACCGTGACGCGACCCACGTGGTTCTCCCATTCGTCTTCGACGACAACGGTGATGAAGTGGGTGGTGCCGATGGGGCCGCCACCGGGGCTCACCGAGGCGGATCCGATGACTTGCTCGACCACGTTGCTGTGCAGCTCGGTGGTGACGTCCTCGGTCTCTTCGTCGAGACCCACCTCGATGTCCACCGAGTCATCCTCGGCGTTGTACTGCTCCCAGCTGGGCTCGTCTTCTTCGCTGCAGTCCATGCCCACCAGGGCGCAGACCAACACCAGCATCGCAGGGAGCAATACCGGGCGGCGCGGACCAGCCATGGCGCGGTTAGCCCAGGGCACCGCGAGCCTGCTGGACGACGGCGTCAAAGGCCGCGGGCTCGCGCACCGCGAGCTCTGACAGCTGCTTGCGGTCGAGCTCGATGCCAGCCAGCTTGAGGCCGTGGATGAAACGACTGTACGGGAGCTGGTGTGCCAGGAGCGCTGCGGAGATGCGCGTAATCCAGAGGCGCCTGAAGTCGCGCTTGCGGCGCTTGCGCCCGACATAGGCGTAGGCGTCGGCCTTGCGGACCGCGGCCTTGGCCTGGCGATAGCGCCTTCGTCCACCACTGAATCCCTTGGCCGCCTTGGCCAGGGCCTTCTTCCGAGTCTTTCGAATCGCTGCTCTTTTTACGCGAGCCATTTCCGTCTCCTTCGACCGGGTCCCGTTCCCGCCTGTGAGCGCGGGAAGGTAGCGGTGAGCGGATAGATGTTCGGGGGGTCTACTTGTAGGGGATGAGGCGACGCACGGCGGCGGTGTCGGCCGGCGAGATGATCCCGGCCTTGCGGAGGCGACGCTTCATTTTCTGGGACTTCTTGGCAAGAATGTGGCGCATCTTGCTGCGCTTGAACTTGATGCGGCCGCTTCCGGTAACCGAGAACCGCTTGGCGGCGGCACGGCGGGTTTTCATCTTGGCGCCCATGATTTCCTCTCGTTTGGAAAAGGCGGCTATCCGCGACGCTGTGGAGCGATGATCATGTGCATCTGACGACCTTCCATGCGGGCGTGTTGTTCGACGACGCCCAGATCCTGGACGGCTTCGAAGACACGGTTGCACTGGAGCACACCGATGTCGCGGTGCGCGAGCTCGCGGCCCCTGAACCGGATGGTCACCTTGACCTTGTTGCCTTCTCCGAGGAAACGCCGAGCGTGGCGCACCTTGACATCGAAGTCGTGCTGGTCGGTCTTGGGGCGGAGCTTGATCTCCTTGACGCTGATGGTCACCTGCTTCTTGCGGGCGGCAGCCTCCTTCTTCTTGCGTTCGTACTTGAGTCTTCCGTAGTCGACGAGTCGGCAGACAGGGGGGCGAGCGTTGGGAGCCACTTCGACGAGATCGTAGCCGCGCTCTCGGGCCATATCCAGGGCGTCCTTGGTGAGGAACTCCCCCAACTTGGTGCCCGTCTCGTCGATGACCAGAACACGGGGAACACGAATTCGCTCGTTTACGCGGGGTTCGTCTCTCTCGGGGGGTTTGTCGAAGTATCTCCGGCGTCGCCTCAAGGCCTCTCCGATGCTGTAGGGACTGTCTTTCGTCTAGCTTCGCCCGAGTGGCGGAGGAGACGGGGTGGGCTACTCGTACTTACCACGGCGGTTGCGGAGGATCTCGAGAAAGCCCGGAAAAGAAGTGGTAGGCATGGACAGGATTGAACTGTCGACCCCCGCCGTGTCAGGACGGTGCTCTCCCACTGAGCTACATGCCTTCAAGGGGCACCCTGATAACGCTGCCCAGCGCTGGGCGTAAAGCGCGGAAACCCAGCCGTTAGACGTTCTTGAACAGGTCCCGTTCGTTGGCGGGCTTGCCTGGCTTCTGACGCAAACGACCGCCACGTTTGTCCGCGCCGCGGTCCAGCGCCGCCGCCTGCTCGGGGGAGCTGCGCTGGGAGATGGTCATGATGTTGACCAGGTGGGGTTTGACGTCTTCCATGATGAGGATGAGGGGGCTGGCCACGTAGACCGTGGAGTAGGTACCCACGATGACGCCCAGGGCGATGGCGAGCGCGAAGGTCTCGATGACCGGACCGCCCAGGAAGAGGAACACGATCATGGCCGCCAGGGTAGTCAGCGACGTGTTGATGGTGCGGTTCATCGTCTCGTTGATGGAGGCGTTGATCAGGCCCTCCATGTCCTTGCGACGATAGCGCTCCATGTTCTCGCGGATGCGGTCGTAGATGACGATGGTGTCGTTGAGCGAGTAGCCGATGATGGTGAGCAATGCGCCGATGATGGAGATGTTGACTTCGCGCTGCAACAGCACGAAGACCCCGATGACGATGGTGACGTCGTGGAACAGGGCCACCACCGCACCCGGTGCGAAGGTGAGGTCGAAGCGGAAGGCCACGTAGGCCAGGACCAGGGCCAACATGGAGAAGATGGAGATGAAGCCCTGGCGACGCAGATCGCCACCGACCTTGGGACCGACGCTGTCGACCTGGAGCACCTCGAACTCGTGACCGGCGAGATCCTTTCCGATGGCGTCCTGGACCTGTTCGGACAGCCCAGGCAGGGTCACACGGAAGGTGTTGTCGTCGGGCTGCTCTCGAACCTGGACGCCCGAGATGTCCTTCACCGCGGCCACGATGCGGTCGGTGGCGACGATGTCGCCCTTGTACTCGAGGGTCATCGAGGCGCCCACTTCTGCCTCGAAGCGCTCCTCTACCAGCCAATCGACTCCAAACGCGGCCTCGAGCGCCCGCTTCACCTCGGCACGGATGTCCTCGGAGCCGAACGCCGCATCCTGAACACGGATGGAGTATTCGGAGTCCTCCGGGCCACCGATGGACTGGACGGAGTCGCCGGGGAGCCCCACTGCCACGATGGCATCGCGGACTTCGCCGATCTCGACCAGCTCTTCGAACTGCAGGCGAATCTCGGCGCCACCGGTGAAGTCGATGCCCCAGTTGGGACCGATGACGATGAAGACGACGACGGAGGCGACGACGAGCACGGCGCTGATCGCCGCAGCCACCTTGCGCTTGCCAACGAAGTCGATGCTTAGGCTGTCGGGTATGAACTGCATGGCCCGCCTCCTAGAACGCCAGCCGCGTGGCGGCCTTGCGAGTGAGCAGGTCCAGCATGGTGCGGGACACGAAGATGGCGGAGAAGAGCGTGGTGGCGATGCCGATCATCAGGGTGACGGCGAAGCCCTTGATGGGGCCCGAGCCGTAGGAGTAGAGCACGACGCCCGCGATGAAGGTGGTGATGTTGGCATCGAGCACCGCGCTGACGGCCTTGTCGAAGCCGGCGTCCACCGCTGCGCGGGCTGTCTTGCCCAGCTTCAGCTCCTCGCGTATTCGCTCGAAGATGATGATGTTGGCGTCCACGGCCATGCCGATGGTGAGCGCGATACCCGCGATACCTGGCAGCGTGAGCGTGGCCCCGAAGGCGGCCAACAGCGCCAAGATGAAGACGACGTTGAGCAGCAAGGCGATGTCGGCGACGAAGCCGATGCTCTTGTAGTAGACGACCATGAAGACCAGGACGAGCAGACCGCCGAGGAAGGTGGCTTCCATGCCGGCTTCGATGGCATCGGCGCCCAGCGTGGCGCCGACCACGCGGACCTCGCCGATGGTGACGGGGGCGGGAAGCGCACCGGTTCGCAGCACCAGGGAGAGCACCGAGGCGTCGGCGAGCTGTTCCTGGTAGCCGCCACCGCCCATCTCGATGCTGGCGCGCCCCCCGGCGATCTTCTCGCGGATGACCGGCGCCGAGCGCATCTTGCCGTCCAAGACGATGGCAAAGCGCTTGCCCACGTTTGCGCCGGTGAGCTTGGCGAAGGTCTTGCCTCCCACCGGCTTGAACTCCAGCGCGACATAGGGTTCGTTGTACTGGTTCATGGAGACGTGAGCGTCGTTGATGTCGTCACCCGTGATCTCGACTTGGTCCTTGACGGCGAGTGCGCTGACGCGCATCTCCTTGCCCTGGACGTCCTTTTGGTACTGCCAAAGCAGTATGTCGCCTTCGGGTAGCGGGTCGATCTGCTTCCGCCGAAGCCAGTCGGACAGCGCGGCGTCGTCGTCGTAGGTGGCCGAGTCCAGCTTCTCCCTGGCATCGAGAAGCATCTTCTCGACCTGATCTGGCTTGATCTCTTCGTCCACGAGCATGAACTCGAGCACGGCGGTGGTACCGATGGCGGCCACGGCCTGCTGCATGTTGTCCATGCCGGGTAGCTGCACGTTGATTCGATTGCCGCCCTTCTGGACGATGGTGGGTTCCTTGACGCCGGTCTCGTTGATGCGGTTGCGCAGCGTCTCGAGGGCCTGCTCGACCGCCCGCTTGCGGATGTAGTCTGCGGATTCGTCGGAGAGCAGGAAGACGTGGTATTCGAAGCCATCTCGCTGCTGGGTGCCTTCGTACGAGTAGCCGTTGTAGCGCTGCTGCATGAAGAAACGCAGCTCGGCCAGCTCCTCGCCCTCGGTCAGGCGTATGAGCAAGGCGGACTGGCCGCGCATGCGCCGGACCTCTTCGACGTGAATGCCCTCGCCCTGCAGCGACTCGCGCAGAGGACGCGCGTCTCGCTGTACGGTGGACAGCACGGCCTCGTCGACTTCCACCTGGAGCGTGAGATCGATGCCGCCGGCGAGGTCGATGCCCTTGTTGATCTCGGTGTCGGGCAGCAGCCCGCGCCACCAGGACACCGGGGCCTCTTCCTCTTGGTTCACGGGAGCGTCGTGTACCTCGTCGGCTTGCTCGGACAACTGGGCGAAGTTGTCTTCCGCCAACAGGGTCGGCAGGAGCGCGTACACCGAGAGGATGACGGCAGCGAGGATGACGAAAGTCTTGGCCCACCAGGATCCGGTCATGGTTGCGCCTCCCTGTTTACTTTTTCTGCTTGATGGGAGTGGCTTCGCCGTCCACGACCTTGCGGCGGACGGCGCTCTTGTCCATCTCGACGCGTGTGTCGCGGGCGAGCTCGACAATGACCGTGTCGTCCTTGACAGCCCAGATCTTGCCATGGAAGCCCGACGAGGTGACCACCCGGTCGTCCTTCTTGAGGCTGTCTAGCAACGATTGGTGTTCCTTGGCCTGCTTCTGCTGGGGGCGAAACAGGAGGAAGTAGAAGATGCCGACGATCATGACCACCAGGAACAGGGTCTGACCCATTCCAGCGCCCCCGGTTGGGGCGGGTGCGTCGAGGAGCATCATTACTCGGTCACCGAACAGAGGGGTCATGGGACCTCCCAATAGATGTCTACGCGGGGATCGTGGCGGAGGATGACTCCGCCAGGGGCCGCAGCGCCTCGAGGGCGGAAGAGCCTTCCTGGACCGCTGCTCTCAGCCTCGCCATGAACCCCTGATAGAAGGTCACGTTGTGCAAGGAAAGCAGCCTGGGTCCGAGAAGTTCCTTCCCTAGGAAGAGGTGCCGGAGGTAGGCCCGGCTGAAGGAGCGGCACGTATAACACTTACAGGATGGATCGAGAGGCCCTGAATCTTCCCGGTAGCGCGCATGTCGGATGGTGAGTCGACCCCGTGAGGTGAAGGCTTGGCCAAAGCGCCCACTCCGGGTCGGCAGCACACAATCGAAGAGGTCCATACCCCTAAGCACGGCTTCGAAAATGTCCAGGGGGTATCCGACGCCCATGAGGTATCGAGGGCGGAGCTTGGGCAACCAGGGCTCGCTCACCTCGAGCATCGCGAGCATCTCGTCCTGGGTCTCTCCCACGCTGAGTCCACCCACGGCGTAGCCGTCGAGGTCCATGGCCGCGAGCTCCTGCGCGTGGTCGCTCCGGATGTCGGGATACAGCCCGCCTTGAACAATCCCGAACAGGGCGGTGCGTTCGGGAGACTGGCGCGCAGCCAGGCAGCGCTGGAGCCAACGCGTCGTACGAGCCGTGCTGGCCAACACGCGCTCCCGCGTGGCGGGAACCTCGATGCACTCGTCGAGAGCCATCGCCACGTCCACCCCGAGCGCTTCCTGGATCTCGACGGCCTTCTCGGGGGTGAGCAGACGCCACTGGCCGTCCACGGGCGAGCGGAAGCGCGCCCCCTCCTCCTTGACGGTGCAGTGCTCCTCGAGGCTGAACACCTGGTAGCCACCCGAGTCGGTCAGGATCGGCCCGGACCAGTGCATGAAGGCGTGCAAGCCACCGAGCTGCCGCACCAGCTCGTGCCCGGGGCGGACCCATAGATGGTACGTGTTGGCCAACACCATGGAGGTCCCCGCCTCCAGCACGTCGGCGGGTGTCAGGCCCTTGACCGTGCCCGCAGTGCCCACCGGCATGAAACACGGCGTGGCGACCTCGCCGTGTGGGAGGGCGAGGATCCCGGCGCGGGCGCGTCCGGCGTCAGCCAGCAGGGTGAAGGACGAGCATCGCATCGCCATAGGAATAAAACCGGTAGTGCTGGGCGATGGCGTGACCGTATACCTCGAGCAGCCGCTCGCGCCCCAGCGCGGCGGCCACCAGCAGGATCAGGCTACTGCCCGGCAGGTGGAAGTTGGTCAAGAGCGAGGTGGCCACGCGCAGGTGGTCGCCTTCGTTCAGGAACAGACGGGTGGTCCCGGAGCCGGAACGCGGTAGCGTCTCGCCCTGGGGCGTAGCGGCCTCGAGCGCCCGAACCGTGGTGGTCCCTACGGCCACGACACGCCGACCTGCGGAACGCGCCCGCTCGATGGCTGCGACGGTGGCTGCCGGAACGCTCCAGCGCTCCGGGTGCAGCTCGCCACGGTCCAGGTCGTCCTGACGTAGCGGGCGAAAGGTACCCGGACCGACGTGAAGAGTGACCGTCGCAAGGTGCACCCCTCGGCCGTCGAGGGCGGAGAGCAACGCCGGGCTGAAGTGAAGCCCTGCGGTGGGCGCCGCCGCGGAACCCACCGGCTCGGCGAATACCGTTTGGTAGCGCTCGCGGTCGAGATCGCCAGCCGCACGATGGATATAGGGTGGCAGCGGCACGTGCCCGATGCGGGCCATGAGCTCCAGGGGCTCCGGGCGGGAGCGGACGCGCCAGGTGCCACCGTCCAAGCGCTCGAGAAGCTCGATCCGCTCGTCATCAGGCCCACACAGGATCTCCCCAACGCGCAGCCGCCTACCCGGGCGGAGCATGACCTCCACCGGGCCGGGACCCTCGTCCAGGAAGAGCAGCTCCACACGCCCTCCGCTCGCGCGTTCCAGGTGGCACCGCGCCGGCATGACGCGGGTGTCGTTGACCACGAGCAGATCGCCAGGGTCGAGGAGGTCGGGCAGGTCGCGAACCGTCCGGTCCTCCAGGCATCCCGATCGAACCACGAGAAGTCGACTGGCGTGCCGCTGAGCGAGAGGTCGCTGGGCAATCCGACCGGTGGGAAGCTCGATCGGGAAACGCGCCCGCAGTTCTGGGAGGGTCAGAGGCATCGCCGCGGCGGATATCGCGACCCTGCCAGAGGGTCCAGCGGATCCCCTCGAATGCGAAGGATCAGCATCTCCGCGAAAGCCGGAGCTGGGCTTGAACGCGCTGGTGAGGCTCGATATGAAGCCGGCTCCCAAGAGCAAGTGTGACCACCATGACCCCGCCCACCAAGCCCATCCGCCGCAAGGAACAAACCGCCGACGCCTCGTCGGGGACCGCCGCCGATGTCGGCCTCCCCAGCGTCGCCGATGCCGCCTCGGCGGCCTCCGCTTCCCAGGACCAGGACCAGGGCCAGGGCCAGGGCCAGAACAACGACGACGACGCGACCGCTCGGCAGCCCTTCACCACGGAAGGCCTCGAAGAGCTCGCCAGCATGGACAGCGCGGCCTTCGAGGCGGCCATGGAACAAGCCACCGCCGTCGCCACGGACTTCGAGCCCGGGCAGGAGGTCACCGGCTTGGTGGTGCGACTCGACGGCGAAAACGCGTTCATCGATCTGGGCGGCAAGTCCGAGGCGCGCATCTCGCGCGCCGAGCTGACCGAAGGCGAAGGCGAACTCGGCGCCACGGTCACGGCGCGAATCCTCCGTGTGCGAGAGTCCGGCGTAGAGATGTCTCGCCAGGTCCGTTCCGGCGGCATCGAGGCCCTCGAGGCGGCCATGGCCTCAGGCATCCCCGTCGAAGGTCGCGTCGAGTCGCGCAACGCTGGCGGCTACGTGGTGCACCTGGCGGGATCCCGGGGCTTCTGCCCGGTCTCCCAGATCGATCGTTTCCCCGGGCGCGACCTGGACCGATTCGTCGACCAGTCCCTGCAGTTCCAGGTCACCGAGGTTGGCGACCGCGAAGCGGTCCTGTCCCGCCGCATCCTACAAGAAGCCGAAGTGGCCA
>CAZVHW010000306.1:0-9263 GCA_964626835.1 uncultured Enterobacterales bacterium | reverse complement strand
CACCAAGCAGGTCGATGACGATCCCGATGCCTGGACGCGGGACGAGCGCGGTCGGGAGCTGAAGGTCGTCTTCGTCCGCGGGGGTTGATTTTTCCTGGCAGTCTGGCCCGTCGCGTTAGATGGCGGCTCGCCCCCGCCCACCCCCGTGCTTCGTGTCCAAGACCGCTCCCGCTTCTCATCAGGACGCCCTCGACCAGCTGCTGGCTCGGCGGGTGATCCTCGTGGCCGGCAAGGGAGGCGTCGGGCGCACCACCGTCGCGGCCTCCTTGGCCAAGGTCGCCGCGCAGCGCGGAAAAAAAGTGCTCCTGGGGGAGTTCGAGGAACCCACCGGCTTCCGATCCTCCCCCCTGGCGGCCTGCTTCGGCCGCTCGGTGTTTCCCACCACGCCCCTGAAGATCGCCGAAGGCGTGCACGGCATGACCATCGAGAGCGAGCTGGGCATGGAGTTCTTCCTCACCGGTCTGTTCAAGGTGCCGGCTCTCTCACGCTTGGCCCTGCGCACGCCGGCCCTGCGCAACATGCTGCGTGCTGGCCCCTCGTTCCACGAGATGGGCCTCTTCCACCACATGCTCACGCAGCTCGAGGAGCAGGACGGCGAGGGTCACAACCGGTTCGACCTCATGGTGGTCGACATGCCGGCCACCGGCCACGCCTTGGCGCTGACCGGGCTGTCCTCCATCCTGCTGGATCTGGTGAGCCGTGGGCCCATCGCCCAGGCGCTGCGGGACGGCCGCGCCATCTTCTACGATCCCAAGCAGTGCGTGGCCTGTGTTGTCACCCTGCCGGAACCCCTGCCGGTCTCCGAGGGCCTCGAGCTCATCGAAGGGCTGCACCGCACCGAGATGGGCGTGGGTGCGGTGGTAGCCAACCGCATCCCGGTCGATCCCTTCACCCCCGAAGAACGTGTGGCCGTCGACGAGATCCTCGAAGGCCACCAGCCCCGCGGGCTCACCTTGGTCGAGCGCATTCGGCGCGCCGAGGGCTCAATGGAGCGGCTCGAGGGTTCCCTGGACCTGCCGCTGATCCGCCTGATGGAAGTAGACGAAGACGACGTGATCGGTGGGATCACGCTGCAGCTGCAGCGAGCGTCGACATGAGCCTGGCACCCCTGGCGGAGGACAGGCGCATCTTCGTCTGCGCCGGCACGGGCGGCGTGGGCAAGACCTCGGTCTCGGCGGCCTTGGGTCTGGGCGCGGCCCGCCGTGGCAAGCGGGTGCTGGTGCTCACCATCGATCCCTCACGGCGCTTGGCCGAGGCCCTGGGCATCCGCCAGAACACCCCCGAGCCCGTGCTGTTGGAAGCCGACCGCGTGCGTTCGCTGGGCATCGAGCCACCTGGCTCCCTGTCGGTCTGGGTGCTCGATCCAAAGCGGGTCGCCGATCAGACCGTGCATCGCCTCACCCGTACGCCCGAGGAAGCCAAGCGGCTGCTCGAAAACAGCGTCTACCAGCGGGTCACCGAGATGATCGCGGGCATGCAGGAGTACACCGCCATGGAAGCCCTGCACGGCTTCGTGTCCCAGGGCACCTACGACATGGTGGTGCTGGACACCCCGCCCTCGCGCAACGCCCTGAACTTCCTCGAGGCCCCCTCGCGCATCGCCGAATCCCTGGACGCGCGCATCGTCGATCTGATGAAACCCAGCACCGACGAAGGCATCTTTGGCGCCACTCGGCGCATCCTGGAGCGAGTGCTGGGCGGTGTGTTCGGCGCGGAGTTCTTCCAGGACCTGCAGGTCTTCTTCGGCGCGTTCGGCGGCATGTTCCACCAGCTGTCGGGCAACGCCCTCGAGATGCGAGCGCGCCTCGGTCAGCCCGACGTGGCGTTCTTGCTGGTCAGCTCCGGCGGAAGAGACTCCATCATTCAGGCGCGCTCCTTCGAGAAGCGGCTGCGCGAGCTCTCGCTGCCCCTCGGCGCCCTGGTCCTCAACCGTTCCCTCGCGCCCCTGGCCGCTCGGCCCTTCCCCGACGCGTCCCTGCTCCCCTCCAGACCCAAGAAGGTCCACAAGAGCGCACTGGCCAAGCTGGTCCGACTCGCTGTGCGAGAAAGCAAGGGCATCAACGAAGCGGTGGCCCTGGTCGAGGAGCTCGAGCAGAGCTCCGAGGTTCCGGTAGTCCCCGTCCCGGAGCTGGGTTCCGGGGTCGACGACCTCGAGGGCCTCGCCGAGGTCTCCACCTGGCTCTTTGGCGAGGTCGAGATCCCTCGCTAGTGCGCGCCAACAGTGGCAGAGTGGGGGCTGTGACCACCCTCTGCCCCACCCCGCGATGTTCGAGTGCCGCAGCCGTGTTGTTGGCTCTGGCCTTGGGCTCGTGCTGCAACCGGGGCGCCTGGGTGGTGCGGGACTCCGCCCAGGACGATCTACCCGGGGTGACGAGGCTGGCACCACCCGCGCCCAGTGTTGGGCTGTACGACCTGGTGGCCCACCCCGATGGTCATCTGGTGTACGTCTCCAACCTGCACGTGCCGTTCGTCACGGTGGTGGATGCCTCTACGGGCGAGTGGTCCGATGCGCTCGATCTGCGCGACTTCGGCGAGGACCACAGCACCGATCCGAGGCTCGAGGTCGCCGGCGGCGCGCTGTGGGTCTTGGGCCAGGATCGCTCCGAGCTGTTGCGCTGGAGCCTGGACGACCACGCGGCGCTGGAGCCGCTGGCACTCGACGTACCCCTCGAGGCCCTGGAGACCTTCGGAGACGAGGTCTGGGTCGTCCTGCCGGGAGAGCTGCGTCGCTACGACGGGCTGACCCTCCAGCAGTCGGTGGTGTTGGCCGGCAGTGCCCAGGCGATCTCGGTCGACGATGAGCACGTCGCGCTGCTGTCCCAGGATCCGGCCCACGTGACGCTGCTCGATCGTGATGGGGGCTCTCTGTGGAGCCACCCGATGCAGGAGAGCTGGCTCAACGATGTCCTGTTGGTCGAGGACGAGGTCTGGGTGGCCGACCGGCAGACGGGAGACGTCATCGTTCTGGCCGAGGGCGGAGAGCGCGATCGGCGCACCGTGGGGGTCGATGCCTTCGCTCTGGCGCGCCACGAGGACGAGGTCTTGGTCACCTGCCGCCAGCAAGCGGGGGCCGAGGGTGAGCTGGTGGACCAGGGAGCGCCGGGTACGGTGGTCGCTCTCGACTCGGATCTCGAGATCCTCTGGGAAGTGGAGGCGGACCTGATCATCCGCCACCTGGCGTGGGACGGACACTGGTGGTGGACCGCGGCAGAAGACGCGATGCGCCTGGTGGCCGTCGACGCCGATCTGGGGGAGCGCGCCCTGCTGGGTCCCCGCTTGGGGCTGACCCTGGACCATGTCAGCCAGGTCGAGGAGACGCTGTTCCTCACCAGTCACCTGACGGACGAGCTGTTCCGCCTCGTGCTGAGTGGGGGCTCGCTCGAGACAGCCGAGGTCTGCGGCTGGCCCTTGGTGTCCGTGGAGCACGAGGGGCGGCTGGCGGTGATCTGCCAAGAGAGCGGCGAGCTGTGGTCCGTGGATCCCGAGAGCCTGGCCGTTGCCGAGGAACTCGACCTGGCAGACAGCTTTCACCCGCCGTGCTCCGAGCTCCCTTGCATGGGGAGGGATCTGTTGGTGGACATGACCGTGCATCAAGGGGTGCTCTCGTTCACCGATCCCCAGCTACCGGGCGTGCGCTGGGCCGAGGGGAGGGAGCCCGTAGAGGTTCCCATGCCCGATGAAACCAGTGTTCTGCAGCACTTCGGACTGGGTTCGCTGGCCGAGACACTGCTGGTGTTCGAGCCACGCGCCGACACGCTCTGGCAGGTGGAAGCGGACTCGCTCGGTTCGAGCCTGGTGTTGGACCGTGAAACCCCGGATTTCCCCATCGTGATCCAGGGAGAGCGTGCGTGGGTTGGTGGCGTGGCCGTGGACGAGTCCCTCACCGTCCTTGCCGAGCTCCCCGAGGGTGCGATGGTCGTGTGGGTGAACGAAAGCTGGCTGCTGGCCGAGCAGGACCGAGACCTCGTGGTCCATGACACCCTGGATCTCGAAGAGGTCGCTCGTGTCTCCAAGGATGATCTGCGGTCTCCTCCTCTGGGGCATGCATCCCAACAGACCGGCATCGGCCCCTTGCGCTACCTCGAGGTCGAGCCCGGTGTGCTGGCCATCGTCAATTCCTTCCGGGGCACCATCGAGCTGCGCAGCCTGCCCGAGCTCGAGCCTGTGGGCAGCGATGATGTCCTGGCGCTGGGCCGCTGGGAAGATCTGGAGGGGCTACGTTGACGGGCATGGAGGCTGTCCTGTCACCAACGATTCGCGGCCTGTCGGCGATGCTCCTTCTGCTTTGTGCCTGCACCGGCGGTCGCTGCCGAGTGGACGTGGACTCCGACAGCCCGCGTCCAACGGATTCCCCTGATGACGACAGCCAGGTTGACGACTCCACCCCGGCGCCCGATCTCGGCGAGGTGCCGGTGGTCTTCGTGGCCGACGGCGCCAACGGCCGCGTGATCGTCGTTCGGATGGACACCGCCGAGCTGATGTACCAGGTGGACTTCGCGGCCTTGCACCCGGCCATCTGCGCCGACGGTGCCGGCTACACCTGCGTGGGCTTCGGCATCGAGCCCCACTACGACGCCGACAGTGACGAAGACAGGCTGCTCTACGTGATCCACCCTTCCGCGGATGGAGCAGACGCGCCCGATGTCCCGTCCATCGTGGGCATGGCGCGCCTGGCAGACGAAGGCCCCGAGGTGCTCTGGTCCCTCGATTCACTGGACTTCAGCGTCCGCTACGGTGACCAGGCTTCTCTCTGTGCAGCCACCGAACCCTGCTCCGCTCCATTGGACGACTGGGAACGTTGGCGAGGCTGCAGCCTGAGCAACGTGCACAGTGCCGCCATCGCCGAGGATGACGACGATTCGGTGTTGCTCTGGATCAGCGACACCGGGACCCCCACGCGCGCCCTGGCGGTGCGCCTGGACAAGGCCTCGACCTGCGGCGTGGTCGAGGAATTGCTCGACCAGAGCGGGCATCCCGACTGGGGAAGCTACGACAACCTCAACGACCTCGATCCCTTCTCGGGGCAGGGGGACATCTCCCTCCTGGGCACCTTCTTTTCCACGTCGTCCACGCTTCCGGTGGGAGGACCGGGGCTGGGGCGGGTCGTGGCCTGGCAACAGGTGGCGGACAGCTTTGAGCTGGACTGGGCCTGCCCCGACACCCCGATGAGCGACGAAGCCTTCCTGAACGCCCCCCACAACGCCGACATGGTCGAGATCGACGGCCAGCGGTACGTGGTCTACGCCCACTCGAACGGGCTCGGTGGACACTGGGAGTTCGAGGGTTGGACCCAGGAAGACGACCATCGCGGCAGCATCGGTGTGCTCCGCGTGGACGAAGACGGAATCCAGTACCTGTTCGATGGCTACCATCCGGATGACGATCTGCACTTCCTGCGGGACGTGGACCTGCTCGGCGACGGCAGCTGGCTCTTGACCGACTCCGGCTGTGTCAACAACCTGCTCGGCGACTGCGAGCACCGGCCTGGCCTGTGGAACGTCCGCTTGGATCCCGGCGCCGTGGAGCCCGTCGAGGGCTTGGACGGCCGCTGGCAAGCGGACCACGCATACCAGCAACTGCTGCCCCTCGAGGTGCTCCACGACAGGTGGGCATCACCGCTGGATTGTGGGCTCGACACCCCTTACGAGGCGGACTTTCGCTGGGCGGCGGATCTGGGGGCGACGCTGCGAGCCAGGGCCTTGGAGCCCATCGCCGCCTGCGCAGACTGACCGCCTCAGTCAGCCAGCCTGCTGAAGGTGACGCTCACCGGCTCCTCGCCTTCATCGGCGGAAAAGTCCGGCTCGACCTGTCCCATGGTCCCGTGCAGCGCCATCCCCACGTGCCCTGAGTAGAAGGTGGGGATCAATCCCTCGGCGTTGTCCTCGTGTCCACTGACGACCATGCGCCACGCCAACACCGCCTCGTTCCGTTCGTAGTCTGGGTGCAATTCGGTGATGGCGGTCATGGACGGGACGCCGTCCATCTCGGCTTCGGGGGACCCGGAGAACAAGAACACGTTGTCCCCGCTCCGCTCGATGTCTCCCCAGATTCGGTTGGAGTAGGCCAGGGGGGCGAGGTCGCCCTGTGTCGGTGCATCCTGCGGGTAGCACCACAACAGCTCGGCCGAGCCCTGCTCGGTGTCGATGCGGTATTCCACCGCTCGGGTGTAGGATCTGACCGCGGTGTCGCTGACCTGGATGCCGTTGTCGTGGGCCAGCAGGTGTCGCTCCGTGTCTCCCTCGCCCTCGACGGTGAAGAACTCCAGCCCGTGCGCCCCATAGAACCAGGGATCCCCACAGCCTCCAGGATCCGTCAGCTGGTCGATGACCACGACCTCGCTCTCCCATTCCCTGTCGTCCACGCCGGGGCCGAACACCCACCGGGGCTGTTTGCTCTCGGCATCGATTCCCATGAGCACGTCCTTCATCTGGACGTAGAACACGTAGGTGTCGCTCTCTTCGTCATAGTCGAGGGTGTTGGAGAAGTATGTGAAGTCTCCGAGATCTTCTTTGACCACCAGGTCCCAGACAACCCCCTCCGACGGATCCTCGTTGACCAGTGGGTCGAAGGACTCGTCGTGCAGGACCAGCCAGTCCGAGATGCCGTGGTCGGTGTCGATGCTGTTGATGGTGAGCCAGTGGTCCTCGACCTTGCGGGCCGAGTGGTGCATGAAGCCCTCGTTGCCCATGAAGATCCCTTGTTCCGACAATTCGGCCCTCACCTGGTGGTCCAGGCTGACTTCGGAGACGTACGTTCCCGTGGGAATACCTCCGCCCAGCAGGATCGCCCGTCCCTGGTTGTCCGAGAGCCAGGGCTGCTCCGACTCCTCCAGGAAGGTGACGTCGACGTCGCCAGTCCCACCCGAGGTCATGTCCGTGACATGGTGCGTCCAGACTGGGTAACCGCGCCGATCCCAGACCACGGCCATGGACATCTGATCGTTCAGGGAGAGCGCCAGGTTGGTGACCAGCACCCGGTCTTCGAGCATCAGGTCGGGGCGAGGAGCGTAGACCGTGGTGGACAGCCAGACCTCGTCGAAGTCATCGGAGCTGTTGGAGGGGAGGGGAAGGACGTTGTCGGTTTCGATTGGGATCGTTTCGGACTGGGACACCTCGCCCTCGGCGTCGGTGGCCGTGACCACGGCGGTGTAGGACCTTCCAGGTCGGAGCCCGAGGATGGTCAGCTCGTGGTCCGTGGACGCTGTGGCGCCGTCCTGCACAAAGTGGTGGTTGTCGGGTGGCTCGGTCTCCGAACCCTGCCAGAACGCTGCCGTGGCGGTGGTCTCCCGCTCGGCCGTGAAGCTCGCGACGAAGCTCGACGGCCCGATCTGCTCGATCTCTACCAGCAGCGGTTCGTCGACGCCGCGACGGCAGGCGAAAGAGGCCGCCGCGCAGAGCAACAGGCAAGAACCCCTCTTTTGGCCCTTGGCACGTAGCGCCGGCACGTCAGGTCCGAAAAGTCGCGAGGAACAGTGCGGGGCCCTGTGCCTCCGGATCGGGAGGCAAGCGGTGCCAGCCCAGGATCGTGAGCCTAGCCGAGCGGCCCAGGTCGGACAGGGTCGTCTCGGAGAAGCCCAGGTGGCGATGGCCCATGGTGCGGCGGTACTCGCGGCGGTCGTGTTCGATCATGTCGAGCACCACCAGGCGGCCGCCGGGACGGAGCACCCGCGAGACCTCTGCCAGGGTGGCGGCGAGGTCTTCGACGTGGTGTAGCACCAGCATGCACAGGGCCACGTCCAGGGACCGGTCGGGGAGCGGGAGGGACTCGAGGCTGCTGTGGACCAGCTCTACGTTCGGCTGGCCATTGCAGCGCTGGGCCGCCACTTTCAGCATGGCCGCTTCCTGGTCCACGCCCACGATGCGCGCCACGGATGGGGCGAGGGATATCAGCAACTCGCCGGTACCACAGCCCAGGTCCGCCACCTCGAGGCCGGGGGGGAGGAGCGCCGCGAGGGTAGGGGTCAGGTAGCCGGAGCCGTACAGTTCGTGCCGCAGGGCGTCCCACTGGCCCGCGTGACGGCCGAAGAAGGCGCGGCTGTCTTGCTCCCGCTGGGCCAGCACGCTCTCGACCCTGAACAGGTCTTCGGCGTAGGCGGCGGTGCTGACAAGATCTTCGGCCACCACCGCCCAGAGCTGGGCTGCCTCGCGGGGGAGGGGATCGGCCAACCGAAGAAAGCTGGCGGGGCCGACGGCCCGTTTTTCGACCCAGCCCCGTTCGAGCAGTTGTTTGAGGTGGCGGCTGACCGTGGACTGGGGGGTCTGCAGCACCCGGGACAGCTCGCCCACACCCAACTCGTGGGCGGACAGCGCGTGGAGCAGCCGCACGCGGAGGGGCTCGGAGAGGGCGCTGAGGTGGTTGAAGATGTCTGTTTTCATCACGGAAGACAATAAACCCTTGCGGTTCATCCGTCCAGACGGATATATGGATGAAGCCTACCACTTCTCTCCCCCAAGAGGTTCCCATGTCCTACGAAGACACCACGCTTACCACCGCCGCGTTCATGAACACCGGCCTCCCGCTGTTTGCCGACCTGCCCCACAAGGTCGCCGATCTCTCCGCCGACACCATCCGCTTCGGCCGCAAGGAGATGGAGCTGGCCCTGGTCGAGATGCCAGGTCTCGCTTCCCTGCGCGAAGAGTACGCGGGCCAGAACCCCCTGGCCGGTGCTCGCATCATGGGCTCCCTGCACATGACCATCCAGACCGCCGTGCTCATCGAGACCCTCACGGAACTCGGCGCCGACGTCCGCTGGGTCAGCTGCAACATCTTCTCCACCCAGGACCACGCCGCAGCCGGCACCGTGGTAGGCCCTGACGGCACCGCGGGCGACCCCCAGGGCGTCCCCGTCTACGCGTGGAAGGGCGAGTCCCTCGAGGAATACTGGTGGTGCACGCTGCAGGCCTTGGCCTGGCCCGGGCACGGCGGCTGCAACCTCATCCTCGACGACGGTGGCGACGCCACCATGCTGGTCCACATGGGCGCCGAGCTCGAAGCCAGCGGCACCATGCCCGACCCCTCCACCACCGACAGCGCCGAGTTCCAGGTCGTCCTCACCATCCTCCGCGACGTGCGCAAGGCCAAGGGCGACAGCTACTGGACCACCATGGCCAAGGCCATCCGCGGCGTTTCCGAAGAAACCACCACGGGCGTGCATCGCCTCTACGAACGCCGCGATGCGGGCACGCTGCTCTTCCCTGCCATCAACGTCAACGACTCGGTCACCAAGTCCAAGTTCGACAACGTGTACGGCTGCCGCCACTCCC
>CAZVHW010000305.1:1891-9314 GCA_964626835.1 uncultured Enterobacterales bacterium | reverse complement strand
GGGGACGTGCCCAGGAAGCCAAAGTAGCGTGCGCCAAAGTGAGCCTGGAAGCCGGTATTGTCGAACTCGTCGCCAGCCACTTCGATGGTCTCGAGCCACGCCGAGGCCTCGAGCTCGAGCATGACGGGGAGCTGGCCCAGCTTGAACCAACCGCCGCCCAGGACCGAGGGGGCGCCGCCGAACTGGCCGGCCAGGTAGTTGCCGTTCGAGTAGGCCGCGTCCTTGGGGGTCGTGCCTTCGCCTGTACCCTCCATGGAGTAGTCGTGGGCGAGAAGCGACAAGCCGCCCCAGATGCGTGTCACGGCTTCGCCGCCGACCTGGCCGGTGTTGGCAGGCCGGGCGCGGCCGCTCGAGCCGGTTGCTCTGGCTTGGCCGGGCTGCGCCCCGGGGGCGACCGCTACCGGCATGGCTCCGGCCTGGGCCAGCGTGGGGAGCAGGACCGGGCGGGTGACGGTGCCGGCCGTGGCCGTGATGGTGATGGGGCCGTCTTGGCCCGCGGGCAGCTGGATGGGCAGGTTGTACGAGCCGTCTCCGTTGTCGGTGGTGGCTCCGACCGTCCCCAGGCTGGCCTGCAGCTCGAGGTCGAGGCCCGGCAGGGATACGCCCATGGCGTCCGAGACGCGCACGGTGAGCAGGATGGCTGCCCCGGGGGTGGTGAAGGCCGGGACCGTGGTGACCGTGACCATGGCAGGCGGGCCTGCGGAGGGGGCAGCTCCCTCGCGGCCCACCTCGAGCACGGACACGGCCGAGCGCCAGAGGGCCAGGGACTGGAGGGTGTCGGGATCTCCGCCGGGCGTGACCGGGGGTGCGAGCTGGCCTTGGGCCACCTGGAACACCGGGGTCTCGGCGACCAGGCCTGCGGCTTCGGCGCGTAGGCTGACCAAGCCTGGCGTCTGACCTGCGGACAATACGGCCATGATCAGGCCTTGGTCGTTGGTCTTGGTGTTGGCGGGCAGCGCGGCGTCACCCCTGGGCACGGCCAGCTTGATGTCCACGTTGGGGACGGGCAGCCCGAAGCGGTCCAAGCAGGCGATGGTGACGGGCAACCGCATGGAGCCATCGGCAGGGATGGCTTGTTGGCGGGGCCAGATGAGCAGGCGGTATGGGGGAAGCCCCGAGGCCTCGAGGGGTGGAACGCCCAGGACGCTGGCCACGTCGGTGTTGCTCTTGATGCGCCAGGTGCCGGAATAGGTGCCGTCGTTGTTGTCCCTCATGCGCCTGATGACCGTGGCTCCCTCGACGTCGAGAACGGGCATGCGGCCGGCGATGCTGGCGCCGCCGGAGTCCTTGACCCGAGCCGTGATGCTGAAGTCGCGCTTGCCCTCGGGCAGCTCGGAAGGATCGGCGGACAGGGTCAGCCGTGTCATCGGCGGGAGCAGCTTGACCGTGGTGGTGCTGGTCGCACCGTCCAGTTCCGCCGTGAAGACCACCTCACCGGGCTCGGAGGGCGGGGTGAACGTGGCGACGTAGACGCCTGGGACGGGGCTGGTCTCGACCGTGCCCAGTTGGCCCACGGAGGCGTGGATCTTCGGGATGCTGGCGCGGAGGGGTTGGCCCGTCAGATCGGTGGCTACCAGCCGTATGGGTAGGCTGACGTTGACCGGATCGGCTGGCGCGCCGGCGGGGAGGGGGGTGAAGCCCAGGCGGGGGTAGTCCGGCTGAGGGAGTTCGATCTGCAGGTTGGCGCTCTCTCCGGTGTGGGTGACCGCCTGCACCGTCCCGGTTGGATGGCGCGGGTCGAGCTCGACGTCGAAGGCCACCGTACCGGCGGGCGAGGCCTGCAGAGGGCCGTACTGTTTGTCACCCACGGTGAGGATGGTGTTCGCGTCGGGTTGCACGCTCACCGAGACGCTCTGCTTGACGCGGATTGGCAGGGCAGCCCAGCCGAAGATGAGGTCCGGGGCGGCTGCGTCGGCGGCGGTGATGATGACCGTGCGCGGGCCCTCGACGGTCGCCGGTGGGGTGTAGCGGGCCACCCAGGTGCCGTCTCCTGCGGGCATGGCGGAGGCGAGCTCGCCTGCCGACGCTGCGAGCAGGAAGCGTCGGGCCTCGCCCGCTTGGGGGGTGTCGCCCGACGGGGTCACGCGGACCAAGGCCGTGTCGCTGCCGGCCAGCAGCTGCGGCGGATCGAAGCTCAGCTGGAGGTCGCCCTGGTAGGGAGGCACGACGGGTAGCTCGAAGCGCTCTTCTCCAGCGGTCCCGCCCTTGCGCGTGATGGTGATGCCGATGACCTGCGGCTTCAGCACTCGGGGTGGCGTGAAGGGGAAGGAGACCAGTCCATCGGTGGCCACGACGAGCTGAGCGGCTCGGCCTTGGTCGGGTTTGAGCTTGTAACGCTCACCTTCGATGCGGTCGGGCAGGTAGAGGTACACCGTAGCCGTGGTGCGCCCGTCGCCCAGCAGTGGGCCGGAGGGAACCACCAAGGTCTCGGCGCTCACCGGAGGGGCGAGTAGCAGGAGCAGGCAACTGGCGAAGTGATGGAAGCGCGACACGGGGCTCTCCGTTCGCTGGAGATCGTTGTCGGTGTGACATGGGCGCCCGCAGGTGGAGCGACCCAAATTCACCTAGCTCGTTTTCCCACGCACGCCCCCACGGCGGGGTCAAGCGACGGTCAGAACCGGACCCTTGCCAGGTCTAGTCGAGGAGGGCTTCGACCTCTTCGGCGGGGATGTCGGAAGCGTATTCGCCGGTGGCCACGACCTCGCCGCCGGGCGCCACGAGCAGGATCTCTACGCCAGCTGAGTAGGCCGAGTAGTACAGGCCGGAGTCCGAGTCGTCGATGAAGGGGATGGCGTTGTCGTAGGAGTCGCCTAGCGAGCCGAGGTCGGCGTTTGCAGCGGCGATGACCACGAAGAGTCCCTGGTCGGCGTATTGGGAGTAATAGTTGAGCGCACCCTGCGCATCACCACAGAGGCCTCACGTGGAGTCGTAGAAGGTGAGGAAGAACGGTCGCTCGCAGAAGTCGTGAACCCTGACCGGGTCGTCGTACTGGTCCGCGTGGTTGGTGTTCTTGACGATGGCCCCGACGCTCCAGCCGGTGCTCACGCCTTCGTTGTCGTCGCGGCAGACCCCAATGGGCCACCCACCCGTGTAGGGGTGGTCGTCTGGGTTGAGGGGGTCGGTGAACGAGCTGAGCTCGTCGCCGTCCAGCCAGCCGTCCAGGTCGGTGTCGGCCATGTCGGGATCGGTGCCGAAGCCAAGCTCTTCGTCGTCGAGCAGACCGTCTCGGTCGCTGTCGAACGGGATCTCGACGCTGGGGACGGCGCAACCGGCGAGGAGGAGCGCGGGAAGGAGGAGCCTCTTCATGGGGTCTCCGGATGATGGGGCTGGCTGGATGTAGCGGTGACCGGATGATCGACCGACAGCTGCTGTGAATTGTCGCACTATTCGGCGTCACCGGCAAGGTCTGGCTCGTCACGCACGAGCAAAGAGCTCAGGGAGATGCCTTCGCGCCACAGGGCGACGAGCCCGAGCAGGGTGACCGGGAGGAAGGACACGCCCCAGAGCACCACCGCGAAACCCTTGGCGGGGCTGACGGCGAGGCCCCAGAGGACCAGGGTTCTCTCGATGGCCATGTGGAACACGCCTACGAAGCCTGGGGCTTGGGGGAGCACCACGGTCAGTGCCAGGGCCACCGCGGTGAAGGCCGATGCACCGAATGGGAGAGGGATGTCGAAGGCCTGGAAGAGCACGTAGATGGAGAGGGCGCCGTTGAACCACAGCACCATGGAGACGGCGATGGCAGCGAGGATGTCGGTGGGCCGCGCCATGGCGGCGAGCCCGTCCATCAGGCCCCCGAGCACGCGATTGATCAGCTCGGCGGGTCGTGCGGGCAGCTTGGTGACCAGCAGCTCTATTCGAGGTTGCAGCCAGCTCTTGCGTCGTGCCACGAAGAAGAGGGCCACCATGCCTACCATGCCGGCCATGCCGAGCAGAAGGCCATATCGACGTAGGTTTTCGACCAGCACGCCTTCTGGGCCCTGAACCTTGGGGAGCAAGGCCAGGGCGAGCAGGAGCACGAAGAGCAGACCCACCAGATCGAACACTCGCTCCACGACATTGGTGGTGATGATGGGTGCCAGCGGTACGCCCGTGCGGCGGTGGGCGACGAGCGGTCGGGCCAGGTCGCCTGCACGGGCGGGCAGCAGGGTGTTGACGGCGCCGCCGATCAGGGTGGCCGATAGAAGCGTGCGGAAGGTAGCTCGGGGTGCGACGGGTGCCAGGAGGATGCGCCACCGGATGGCCCGCAGGACGAACTCGCCTACCAGGATGATCGCCGACAGCGCCACCCAGCCCAGGTGTACCCGCGCCAAGGCGGCCAAGAACGACGACCACTCCGTGGTGTACAGAAACCACCCCAGGAGCAGGGCTCCCAGGGCGAATCCGATCAGGAATCGGTTGCCGATACCCTTCACCGTGCCTCCGCGGCCTCGCGTTCTTCGCGAGCCCAGTGTTGTAGCCGGATTGACAGCGGCGGGCTCTCGGGACAAGATCCCCGGGTCCCCGAACGGCCCCGCGCGGGCCCTGGAACGTCGCCATGGATTTTGACTGGATGAACTACGAGCTTCCCCAGGACATCCAGGAGCGCAATGCCGAGCGGCGCGAGGCGCAGGCCAAGGCCGACGCGCGCACGCGTGCCGCCCTTCTGCGCCGACTCGGCTACGATGACGCCTACGCCAAGCATCGCGTCCTGGGCAACCAGGAATGGGCCTGGGAAGTGATTCCCGGCAAGCCAGCCGCCAGCAAGGTCCAGCTTCGCGCCGAGGTCGACGGGGCGTTCAACCGCTGACAATGGCTCGCTACACCCGGTAGTATCGGGCCGCTGGGTGGTGCACGATCACCGCGGTCGTCGATAATATCGGCCGCAGCTGGTGGGTGTTGGACAACCGCATGCCGATGCGATGGGCTCCCAGCAGGTCCAGGACCGGCCCTTGGTCCGAGAGGAGGGGCAGCGCAGGGTAGCCGAAGGCATACCGGCGGCCTCGATACCGTCCACGGAGCATTCGAGCCGGGTTGGGATCGTCGTGATCGGAGATGCCCAGGGCCGATCGTGCGAGGCGGTGGGTACAGGCGGCGAGGGCCTCGGCCAGCTCGGTCGCCAGCCCGTGCAGCAGCAGGTAGTCGCGGTACTCCCCACGTTGATAGTGCTCCCGGACGGCGGCCACCAGCGGATCGCCCACGGTCACGGCCATCAGGCCCGCGGTGTCCGGAGCTTGGTCCGAGGGTGGGAACCAGTCAGTCAGGCCCGCGATCTTCCGCCCCGAGGGAGCGGTGAGCCGGACCGTCTCGCCGCTGGGGGACTCGAGCAGCAGCGCATTTTTTGCGGCGTGGGTGGGGAAGAACCCGTAGACGCCGGCCGGCCGCAGCCAACCCTCGGACCGGACGCGCTCCACGAGCCGTTCGAACAGGGGATCGAGGGTGTCGCGTCGCTCGGACAGCCACGCTTCGCTGTCGCGACGGTTTGCGCGAAAGCCCCAGCGCGAGCGGTACAGCGTCGTTGTGTCCACGAGCACGAGCAGATCGTCCAGGGATGGCGTGGGCACGAGCTGGCCGCCGTGGAAGGGGAGGGGGAGGGGGAGCGTACCCCCGTCCGTCCACTCGGTGGGCAGTGGTTCGTCGAACGGGTCGTCTTCGGTGGCGGGGACCGGACCATCGCGGGGTGGTGGGGGTTCGTCCTCCAGCTCCAGGGGCCGCGCCCAGCGGGAAGGCACGCCCACGGCACGGGCGCTCTCGAGCTCCTCCATGAAGCTCAATCCGTCGAAGGCGTTGCCACCGTAGGCGACGGGTTGGCGGTAGGCCGTGGTGCAGTCAGTGCCTACGAAACGTTTGTTGAGTGCGGCCCCCCCCAGGATCACGGGTACGGACAAGCCCTGGCGCCTCAGCTCCACCAAGTTGTCGTGCATGACCGCGGTGGAGCGCACCAACAGGCCGCTCAAGCCGAGAGCATCGGGCCTGTGTTTCCGGATGGCGTCGAGAATGTTGCCGATGGGCTGCCGGATGCCCAGATCGATCACCTCGAAGCCGTTGTTGGAGAGGAGGATCTCCACGAGGTTCTTGCCGATGTCGTGTACATCGCCCCGCACGGTGGCCAGCACCATGGTCCCACGTTTCTCGTGTTCGCTGCGTTCCATGTGGGGTTCGAGCCAGGCAACGGCTGCCTTGACCACCTCTGCGGACTGCAACACGAAGGGGAGCTGGGTGCGGCCGGCCGAGAAGTGATCACCCACCGTGCGCATGCCCACCAGGAGCATGTCGTTGATGATGGAGATCGGTGCGTGATCGGCCATGCACCGCTCGAGATCCTCTTCCAGGCCCGCGCGCAGGCCCTGGACCACGCGCCTCTCGATTCGTTGTGCGAGGGTCTCGTCTCGGTGCGGGCCCTGTTCCTCGGTTTGGCCAGAGCCGCCCGCCGACTCGGCAGCCAGCTCGAGATAGCGCTGCAACGGATCGTAGCCGGGTCGGCGGCGATCTAGAATCAAGTCCTCGGCCACCGTGCGGAGCTCGTCCGGGATGGAGAAGAGCGGCAAGACCCCCCGGGCGTGGACGATGGCGGCGGTCAACCCGGCTTCGCGCGCCAGGTGGAGGAACACCGAGTTGAGCGCGGGCCTCAGCTTGTGGGTCAAGCCGAAGGAGATGTTGGAGACGCCCAGGACGATGCCGATGTCGGGGAAACGTTGCCGAACGAGCCGGATGCCCTCGAGGGTCTGCAGGGCGAGCCCTCGGTCCTCTTCCTGGCCCGTGCAGACGGTGAAGGTGAGTGGATCCACCAGCAGGGATGCGATGTCGAGGCCGTGACTCCCGACCGCGATCTCCACCAAGCGCTCGGTGACGGCGAGCTTGCGCTCGGGCGTGCGGGCCATGCCCTGCTCGTCGATGGTCAGGGCTACCAGCGCGGCGCCGTGCTCTCTTGCGATGGAGCAGATGGCGTTGGCTCTGGGCACGCCGTCTTCGAGGTTGACCGAGTTGATGACCGATCGGCCGCCCAGCAGCTCGAGTGAGCTCCGGATGACCTGCAGATCGGTGGAGTCGACCACCAGGGGTGCCTTGATGGCAGTGCGCATGCGCGACACCACCTCGACCATGTCGCGTCTTTCGTCGCGGCCCACAACGGCAGCGCAGATGTCGAGGGCGTGGGATCCTCGCTCCACCTGGACGCGGCCCAGCTGGACGATGCGGTCCCAGTCCTCCGCCTCGAGGGCCTTTCGCATCGCCGCCGAGCCGTTGGCGTTCGTCCGCTCACCGATGGCCAGGATGTCGGCATCCTGGCGGAGGGGGATCGCTCCGTACAGGGAGCTGATGGAGGGTTCGTGCCGAGTCTCGCGGGCGGTGGGAGCCCGCACGCCGATGCGCTGGGCGAGGTCGCGGATGTGGTCCGGCGTGGTGCCGCAGCAGCCACCGACGATGTTGACGCCGTCTTCTACGA
>CAZVHW010000305.1:0-1881 GCA_964626835.1 uncultured Enterobacterales bacterium | reverse complement strand
TCTCGAGGACCCAGGGGATAGACCGCCTTGCCTCCTCGGGTTTCCGGCAGGCCAGCGTTGGGCAGCACGCTGACCGGCTTGGCGCAGTGCCTGGCAAGGTACGCGACCCAGGGAGCCATCTGCTGCGGCCCGGTGGCGCAGTTCAGACCGATGGCCGCGAGGTCGAAGGGTTCGAGAGCCGTGAGCGCAGCGGCGATGTCGGTGCCCACCAGCATGGTCCCGTTGGCTTCGATGGTCACCTGGGCCATCACGGGGACGGTGCGGCCAGTCGTTTCGCAGGCTGCACGGATGCCCGCCAGCGCTGCCTTGATCTGCAGCACGTCTTGGCTGGTCTCGAGCAGCAGCACGTCGGCACCGCCACCGACAAGGCCGATGGCCTGGAGCCGATAGGACGCCTCGAGCTGCGCCCAGCCGACCTGGCCGAGGCTGGGTAGACGGGTCCCCGGGCCCATGCTGCCGACCACGAAGCGCGGGCGCTCGGGGGTGGAGAAGGCGGCGCAGGCGCTGCGGGCGATGGCCACGGCTTGCTCGTTGAGCTCGACGGTGCGCGCCGCTGAGTCGAATTCCTGCAGGAGCAGCGGGGTGCAGCCGAAGGTGTTGGTCTCGACGGCGTCGGCCCCCGCGTCGAGGTAGGCTTCGTGGATCTCTCGCACCAGGTCGGGGCTGGTGGTGTTGAGCAGCTCCGGGCAGAGCTCGAGGGTTGCCTTGTCCTTCTCGGAGAGGTCCAGGGCCTGCAGGGCCGTCCCCATGGCCCCGTCGAAGACCAGGACTCGGCGCTGCAGTGCGTGGAGGAAGCAGCTCAAGGTGACCTCGCGGCGCTGGGGGTGGAGCGTTGGCCTGGATTTCTATCAGGTCTCCATGCACGTCGCTGATCTGCAGCCAGCGCGCCGGTGGAGCGCGTGAGCTCGCATACCCGGTTCCCGTCTCCGAACCCTCCCCCCTCGTGACACCGAAGCGCTCGTTCAGGGTGTCGCTGACGGTTTGCGAGATATGCCGCGGCCGCATCGCGGCCGTCGGCATGATCTCGTCACGCTCTCGTTCCTCTACCTACCATCGTCACGACAATTGCAGAAGGGCGGGTCGGGCGATAGAAGGGCCGGTCCCCCATGGGGCGTTTCTCCAGGCTCGCTTCTGAGCCTGACCCTTGGTCGTACTTGACCATCAGTCCGCGCAGAACGCGGTAAGGGAGTCGGACTTGAGCCAGACCCAGCAGACCATCTCCACCCTCATTCGGGAAGCAGCGAAAAAGGAAGAGAACTTCAAGCGTATCTTGAACGAGGAGATCCTCGGCGAACAGCCCGAGCGCATCGGGGAGTTTTTTGCCAAGCTCAACATCCCACGCTCCACGAAGGCCGACGACACACTGACCGACGGCTTCGTACTGGGCGATCCGGCAAAGATCGTCGTCACGACCTTCGCGGCCGAAGCTGCCGTTGCCGAAGGCATCCAGAAGTACATGGATCGCCACATGCGCAAGCTCAAGTGGCACACGGCCCACCCCGCCCTCGCTGGCATCGCCAACTGCGTCAGGCTGTATCGGGCCATGGGCATCGTCACCGATCTGCGGATCCACCGCGTCATCGTGCTGCTACACACCAAGGAGCGCATGACCGTCGAGGAATGGGGCTGCGCCCGCGAGCTGCTCAACCGCGCCTACCGCGAGCTTCGCGATGCATCGGGGATCGTCTGCAGTCCCTGGATCGACGCGCTCTTCGGTCTCGACGCCCGCGACGAGGTGATCGCCGAGCTCACCCCCTTCGCTGACATGGTCGGTGGCTACATCCAGACCTGCCGCGAGCTACGCGATGCGGTCGAGGTCCGGCGCGTCCTGATGGAAGTCAAGCCAGCCGCCTACCCGGTCGTGCGCCCGCCGCGCTACTT
>CAZVHW010000304.1:0-9333 GCA_964626835.1 uncultured Enterobacterales bacterium | reverse complement strand
CCGGAGCTGATCCGCGCTCAGGTTCTGGTCGGTGACGTAGAGGAAGTCGGTCTCGGTGGACCGTCCGTGGATCCAGAACACCTCGGCGGCGGGGTCGTAGCGGAAGCCATGCAACTTGCACATTGCCTCGGCCAGCATCGGGCCGTTGAACTTCTTGCTGACGACCCAGTTGCCCCACTTGTCGCGCTCGAGGAGGGAGGGGGCGAGACGGTAGAAGCGGAAGCCGCCGCCGCCGTTCCAGTTGGTTGCGGTGGTGACTCCTCCCGAATCTTCTCTCCTAATCACCTCCACGAGACGCCGCCGTGCGTGCGTTTCGCAGTGGTCGCCCAACTCCACCATGATCCATCGCCGTCCCATCTTGTGCGCGACTGCTCCCGTCGTCCCGGACCCCGCGAAGGAGTCGAGGACCACGTCCCCGGGCTCGGTCGCGAGGCTGATGATGCGGTGAAGGAGACGCTCTGGCTTTGGTGTGGCGAACACATCGGCCGGATTGAGTTCCTTGGCTTCCAACTTGGCCTCGTGGTTGTGACCAACCTCTTCCTGCCGCCACAAGGTGTTTGGCGGTCGGTAGGCCACCTCCTTCGCGTATTGCTTGACGTAGATCTCCCATCGGTCACCTTTGTCTACGAATTCCAATAGACCCCGCTTCTTCGACACGTTCTCCTTCTTCCACCGCCACCGGCCTTCGGTTCCGTCGGGCTTGATTGGCCAAATTCGAGAGCCATCGGGAGCCTCGATCGGGTACCACATTGTCGGTCGGTCGGTGCGAAGTGATGACGATCCTTCCTTTCTCAAGGAACGCCGCCGATACGACTTACCCGCCTTCTTGTCAAAGAACGAGAACTGGCTCGTGTCTTGCTTTACTGCGAAGGGGCGAACAGCGAACTGGTCTGACTTCCCGTACACGAGGATGTGATCGCACGACCTGCTGAAGCCGCTCGCGTCCATCCTCTCGCTGTAGACCTTCTCCCATGAGATGTCCGCAAGGAAGTTACTGCGTCCGAAAATCTCGTCACAGAGCACCTTCAGGTAATGGCCCTCGTTGTCGTCGATCGTGATCCAAATCGACCCATCATCGCGCATGAGATCCCGCAGCACTCGGAGCCTGTAGGCCATCAGCCGGAGCCAGATGGAATGCTCGAGCCCGTCGTCGTACTGCGGGAAAGCGCTCCCGGTGTTGTAGGGCGGGTCAATGAACACGCACTTCACCTTCCCCGCGAACTCCTGCTCCAGAGCCTTCAACGCGAGCAGGTTGTCCCCTTGGATGAGCATGTTGTCGAAGATGTCATCCTCTCCGACCCGCTTGTCCGCGTGGTAGGACAACTCCGGGTCGACCTGGAGGATGCGAGGCTCCAGCCTTGGCCGCTCGTGCTTGCCGATCCACGAAAGCTCCAACCGAGTCTTCCGACCTACCATTCCATCCACCTCTGTACTCGGTATTCGAGGACGCATAGCCTATTGCAGGCTCCATCGCCGGAGGAACAGGTCCACCCTGCTCACCTCACTTTTCGAGCGCTCCTCCGCCTCTTCATTGGGCGTAGACCCTGTCGGCTTGCCTGACCTCCACCTTGGCCTCCTTGCGAGGCGCGAGTCTCTACCTACGTCCAGATCCCGCAGTACGCGCGGGTGCGCGCCTGCAAGGTGAGTCTGCCGGTTCGACGGGGATCCCGTCGAGTCTGCTGCTGCGAGCAGCTCCGGAGCGCTCGACGCGGCTTCCCAGCGTGCTGGCATATCCAAGGCGCGGCGTTCCCTTCCGCAGCGTGCAGGGGAAACGCCGGAGCGGCTGTAGTGAGCCGTGGGGAATCGTCTTCAGTTTGCCACGGCGGATTGCTCGCGCGCGCTCTCGCCACCGAGGACCGGCCGCGCCTTTGCGGCCGTGTTGTCGAGCCTCCGGATCACCCCCAGTGTAGCTGTGGCCATGACGACGGCGCGGTGCCTCATGTACATGGAGCCCGCCCTCGGTGGCCGTTCGAACTCGAGGGCCGCGTGGGGCGTGGCGCTTCAGGCCCCCGTGGCCGCCGCGGTCAGCACCGATGGGCTCGATGCGCAGCTCCCCCGCCCGCTACGTCGGCGGATCCCTCTGGACCCGGTGATGGTCCGTGGTGCCGCTCTTCAGGCGACCACGGCGAAAGAACCGCTGACGCTCTCATCCGCCTGGTTCGGAGGCGCGCGGGCCGCGGCTCGCCCGAGGCCCTTCACCACGCGCATTGGCCAACGTTCCGGTGGACTGTTTGCCCCCGTGAGGGGGCCGCACACAGCCAGCCCGAAGGCCTGGAGGAGGCGTCGATGCAGCGGTCCGACGCCACCCCCAATGAGAGCCGGAGTGCCGTGGGTGGCGACGACGTTGCTCGGCAACCACCAAGGCCACAACGCGGCAGCCGACCTCCGCGCGGTGGGTGTCATGCCTCGCGACCTGCGACAAGCGCCAGGGTCATGCCCCCCGAAGTGACACGGTTCGGAACTGTCCCGCAAGTGCGTCAACGGTAGAACGCAGGTTTTCGCCAAGTGGTGACGCGCATTTCCTCTGAACTGTGTCAGAAACGGGGGCTTGACTCTGAACTCTGTTGCAAGATCGGGGGCATGACTCAGGGACTAGGAGGAAGGTTGCGGTGGCGCTACCGCTGAGCCGCAGCTGTCGAGGTCAGGGGGTTGTAGCTTGCACATAGACGCGGCGGCGTTCGTCCCTCGGGTACCCGACCGGGCGGGTACCGGTACCCGTTTTGGGACGACCATGGACGGTCAGGGACGACCTGACCGCCAACCACCGCCCCATATGCCCCTTTCTCCCGTTCCCGATCCCCGTCCTGCTCTACTCCACATAGGGGTGGGGCCCACCTGCAATGCTGGTTTTCACTGGCTGTGCCCAGGGGTTGTGCCCGGATGAACCGTCGTGATCCCGGCTACAACACCCTCCACCAGGGGGCCGCGACGATGCCCTCCGAGAGCCGAAAGGTTTCCGTGCCTCCGTGCAGCAGCAAGCACCCGGCCACCGCACCGCCGTACTCGTCGCGGAACGCGCGGAGATGCCGTGCGTCCCGAGGCGATGGGCGCCGCGTAGCCTTGATCTCGACTCCCAGGAGGCGGTCGCCGGCTTCGATGACGACATCGACCTCCTGCCCCGCTGCAGTGCGCCAATAGAGGATCTGCGGTCGTGGCCCCGGCTCGGCATCGGCCCAAGCCAGCAGGTCGGTGATGACCAGATTCTCCAGGTGGGCACCGGTGGGGTTGCCACCGCTCAGGTGGAGAGCGAGAGCGGTGTCCGCCCAGTAGAGCTTCGGCGCCTTGATGAGGCGCTTGGTGCGATTCACTGCATAGGGCTCGAGCCGAATCATCAGGTGGGAGGTTTCGAGCAAGCCCAGGTGACGCTGGACCGTGGTCGCTGGGAGGCCCACGTCTCGCCCGACCTCCGCCTGGTTGAACAGCGCACCGACACGGAGCGCCGCCGCACGCATCAGGCGGCGGAAGTCCGGGAGGCTCTGCACGTTCGTGAGGTCGCGAAGGTCGCGCTCCAGGTAGGTGCGTAGATAGCCCTCGAACCAAGTGGCGCGAGATGCCGGCGAGCTCAGCTCGAGGGCGGGGACAGGGAGCCCTCCGCGGCGAGCAAACTCGCTCCAGTCTTCGGCGGGTGCGTCGTCGTCGGCCAGCAGGTCTGGCCAGCGCTCGACCTGCTCATCGAGCAACGCGCTCCAGCGACCAGCACAGCCCATCCCCAGCTGTTCACGACGGGTCATAGGGTGGAGCACACGATACGCCGCACGCCCCATCAGGGAATCTGCCACCGCCTCCATCAGCAGGAGGTTGGCCGAACCAGTGAGCAGAAAGCGCCCCCGTTTGCGCGGGCGATCCTGATCGACCAGAGCCTTCACTGCCAGTAGGAGGCCCGGCTCACGCTGCACCTCATCGAGGGTCAGGCTTGGATGGCGTTGCAGCAGATCGTAGGGCGCGTCCGCCCCCTGCTGCCGGACACTCAGATCATCAAGGGTGAGGTACGGCCGCGCGGCGAAGGGCTCGCCCTCTTGGGCGAGGGTGCTCTTGCCTGTCTGGCGAGCCCCCGTCAACACCACGACGGGGAAGGTGTCGAGGTCGGCCAGGAGGGCAGAGCTGATGAGACGTGGTCGGTAGAAGAACATGCACGAGCTGTAATCACCCACGGCGCGGATGACAATCATCCGCGCCGTGGGTGATTGTCAGTTTTTCTACTCCACATACCCCAGCGCCTCCAACGACCGCGTCACGCCTTCCCGCTCCTCGTCCGTGAGCGCTCGGGAAACGTGCTCGGGGTCCATCGTGGGCGTCGTCGTGCTCCACGCCGTGGTCGCAGCCCGAAGAGCTGCGAGGGGCGCGGGATTCGCGCGCAGGAGATCCTCCGCCTCCCCTGGATCCGCCTCGAGATCGTAGAGGGCCGTGCCTCGCTGCGCCCTGGGGCCCTCGAGCAGCTTCCAGCGGCCGTCGAGGGTGCTGGCCACGCCGCCGTCCCGCTCGCTGACCACGAGTCCAGGGCCGGCATCGGACAACAACGAACGCCCCTGCCAGCTCCCGGGCTGCCGATCGTTCAAGCCGAGGGCGTCCAGGACGGTCGGCCCCAGGTCCACCAGGCTGGCGACCTGGTCCTCGCGCCGATCCGCAGGGATCCCCGGGCCCCAGATCGCGAGGGGGATCCGCGTCAGGGGCTCCCAGAGCCAGCCGCCGTGGCCCATCTGTCCGTGCTCTCCGAGCAGCTCTCCGTGGTCCGAGGTGAACACCACCACCGTACGCTCGGCCTGCCCGGTGGCAGTGAGCGCATCGAGCACCTTGCCCAACAGCCCGTCCGCGTGCCGCGCACTGGCCAGGTAGGCCTCGCGATAGACCCGCAAGGCCTGCTCCTCGGACAACCCGGGGTAGTTGCCAGCGGCCTGTCGAAAGCCACCCCGGGGGCAAGGGCCGCTGCTGCCGCGCAGGGCTTGGACGGGGATGTTCACTCCCACCGCTTCCTGGGCCGGACGGCCGGGACAGAGCGGCTCGTGGTTGGTCATGAAGTGAAGGTAGAGGAACTCGGGCCCCTCTTGATCCGGCCAGGCGGCCAGCTCCTCGAGCGCCGCCTCGAGCAGGAGGTGATCGCCCATGGTCTCCCACCGCTCGAAGCCCAGCTGGTCCCCGTCCAGCCACGCGAGAAACGGGTTGGCCTGCAGGCCCACCGTGCGGAAGCCCGCCTGCCCCAGCACGTCGGCGAGGGTGGGCAGGTCGTCCCCCAGCGCCGGGAGCCTCTCTCGAGCCTGGGCCCAGTCCATGGTCCAGCCGTGGCTTCGGGCGTGGCGAGCGGTCATGGTCGAGAGGAAGGCCGGTCCGGTCCAGGTGTAGGGGGTCCAGGCGTGCTCGAAGACCAGCGCGCCACGCGCATGCCGGGAGAGCACCGGGGAGGTCGGGCGGGGCTGCCCCCAGGGCTGGAGCGCGTCCGCTCTGAGCGCGTCCACCACGAACACCAGCAGGTTGAGGGGACCGTCCACCGCGGGTCGCTCGGCGGCCGCGCTGCCCGGCTCGCCGGCGTCGCTCGGCGCTCCACAGACGCGGTACAGCGACAGCCACTCCCGGGGCTCGGCGCTGAAGGTCCAGGGCGCATAGGTCTCCACCGGCGGTGAGCCCGCCACGACGAAGGCGTGCAGGTTGGCGAATCCGGCGGCAGTGTGCACCCGGGGCCCGGGCCAGCCATCGGGCAGCACGTGCTCGGCCAGGGGTTCGAGGCAGGTGCTTTCGTGGGGTTCCTGGGGCCAGGGCGTGCGTGTCACCGCCAGAATGGTGCCAGGGCGCAGCAACTCCTCGTCCTCGAGAGGGCGCCAGCCACGCCGCTCGAGGTAATGCTGCCAGCCCCAGTGCCCGGCGAACACGCGCTCGGGCTCGAAGGGCTCGCCGCACTGCGCACACTGCCGTGCCTCGAGGTCGGCCAACCTGGCGGCCTCGGGACCCACCCGAGCCATGGCCAGGTCATCCACCGCCACGCCGAGCGCCACCGCGACCTGGAGGGCCACGGCAGCCGTCAGCAGTCGCCGGCTTGGCCGCAGCGCGAGCCATGCGAGGCAAACCGCCGGCAGGAAGGGCAGCCAATAGCGCGCCGCCGTGAAGCGCAAGCCCAGCAGGAAGACCAAGCCCCCGAGGGCCCAAGCGGCCAGGAAGAGCCGCTCGGCGCGTCGCTCGGACGACGCTGACTTCCAGCTGCCGACGAAAGGCCCAGCCATGACCGCTCCCCCGGCAGCAGCGAGGATCGCGGTCCACAGCGCTGCGGCCAGGGGCAGCTGGGACAACAACGCACCGTTGACGCCGAGCAACCCACCCAGAGCCGCGCCCACAACGGCCGCTCTTCGCCCCATGATGGCCAACACCGGCAACAGACCCACTCCGCCCATCATGGCCAGGGCTGCCACCAGCTTGCGGAAGGTCTCGGATCCAGTGCTCGCCGTGGACTGGAAGCCCGTCATCGCGAGCAGGTGCAGCTGGCCGTAGGCGTGCAGATCGTGGAGCATGAGCAACACCAACGGCACGGTCCCGACGACCGCCGCCCAAGGCCTGCGGCTCCGCAACAAAGGATAGAGCAGCAACAACGGCAACAACGCCACGCCGCTGTAGCGGAACAGCACGCCGAGTCCCACCACGAAGGCCCAGCCAGCCGCGGCACCCTGCCGCCCACGATCCACCGCCACGAGGTACCCACCGAAGCCCGCCGCGGTCAAGGCCAGCAGGGGCAGGTCCGGGGTGAGGCTCTGAGCGGCCAAGACCGCGACGGGCGCGGTCCCCAAGACCAGCACTCCCGCTGCACCGTCCCCACCGAAGCGCCGCCCCAGGCGCCACGCACCCCAAGCCAACAGCAGCAGCCAGGGCAGCATCCACGCGTGCATGACGGGCTCGGAAGCCTCGGCCACGGGCGCCAGCCACCAACCGATCCCCGGCGGGTTGGACAGCACGTCGAAGGCACGCTCGGACTGCCCTTGCCAGTTCACGGAGATGGCGTGGGGCCGCCAGGGATCCGCCGCGGCTCCGCGCGCGAGGGTGAGGAAGTTGGCGTCGTCGATATGCACGGGCTTGCCCAAGAAGGGAAGCCAGAGTCCCACCAACAGCAGGACGGAGAGCAGGCAGCGACGCGAGAAGGCCGGCATGGACGAAGGCTACAGGCCCCCGGGGGAGCGGGCAAGGGCACCTTCGACCGGCGGACATGTAAAAAAACCGTCTGCGTCGAATGAAATCCGGGAAAAACCGTCCCGCGGGGGAACCGATCCCCGTCCTATCTGTCATGATGATCACTGCCTGTCGTGTAACTCCCCGCCCCTGCCTTCCCGGATCGAGCATGCCGAGCCGTCTTCTTCGCCTGCTCACCTACGCCCCCGCTGCGCTCCTGCTCCTGGCCGCCTCAGCCCAGGTTCCCGACGCCGACGCGGCACCGGGTCTGCCCTCTCCCCTGCCCTTCACGGAGCTCGACTGGGCCTGGGCTCCGCTCGACTTGGGCAGCGACATCCGCGTCGCGCCCCTGGTCACCGTCGGCACCATGCCCGTCCTCGAGCCGGTTGGATTCCTGGGAGAACCCCTGTCGGGCTACGCCGCCGAGCTGCGCGACGTCCGCGGCGCTCAGGTCTCGGCCATTCCGGAGGCATTCTCCACCGCCCTGCCGGGCGAACTGGCCAGCGCTCTGCCCGCCGATTGGCGGGGTCACTTGAGCGACGCCAAGGTCCCCCCCGGGGCGCGCTCCCAGCTCACCGCCGGGCTCGACGGCCGAGCCTCCCTCGAAGACGCGCTGCGCGAAGCGGTCGTCCGACTACCCGGCGAAGTGGTGCTCTTCCGCTGGATGACCGACCTCCAGGCCCACCCGCTGGGCTCCACCGCCGCGCCAGGCACGACCCTCCGCGCCGCAAATCGCCTGGTCTACGTGGACCAACACACCGACCCAATCCTGGCCGAAGCCACCGTAGGCCTGGCGCTGGTTGCCGCCGACGGCGAGGTCTTCCTACGCTACGAAGACCGGTACACGTTCGTCATCACGGGCACCAACACCGCCGCTCGGGCGGGCAGAGACCTGGCCCAGAGGCTGGTGGACGACCTCGAGCCCCTCCTCGACGAGCACTCGGTGGCCTCGAACGTGGGCACCAACTGACCAGGTAGCAGAGGCTACTTTCCACTCGCCGCTTTGTGCATAGGTTCGCTCCTACGAACCCCCGCTCTGGAGCGAGCTGTGCTCAAGCGAAGCCTCGAGAAAGCCCTCAACGCCCAGATCAACGCAGAGATGTACTCCGCGTACATGTACCTCTCCATGTCCGCCTGGTTCGACGCCAAGGGTCTGCCGGGCATGTCCAACTGGATGAAGGCCCAGTTCCAGGAGGAGATGTTCCACGCGGACAAGTTCTTCCACTACGTGCTCGAGCGCGGCGGTCGGGTCACCCTCGAGGCCATCGAGGCCCCGCCCGTGGCCTGGGAGAACGCCCTGGACGTCTTCGACAAGACGCTGGAACACGAGCGCCTCGTCACCGGCCTCATCAACGACCTGGCCAGCCTGTCCCTCGACGAGCGCGACCACGCCACTCACAACTTCCTGCAGTGGTTCATCGCCGAGCAGGTCGAGGAAGAGGCCACGGCCGAAGAGTTCGTCAACCAGCTGCGCATGGTGGGCGGCTCCGGCCACGGCATGCTCATGCTCGACCGCGAGATGAAGACGCGCATGTTCACGCCACCCGCCCCCGGCGCGTAGCGCAGGTCAGAGCAACATCTTCACGCCTTCGAGGCCACGCAGCGCGCTGTAGGTGCGCGTGATCTCCGCGCCTTCCTGCACGGTGACGACCAACCGTACGGTTCGGTAGCGCCCGCTGCGGGAGGGCTGCTGCGCCAGCTCGTCCACAGGGCGGCCCAGAGCGTCTTCGACCAACCGCTGACAGAGACCGCACAGCCCAGGCCGATCCTCGGCCACCACACGGAAGGTGAAGGGAGCGGGGAACTCGAGGAGCAGGTCCAGGTTCTCGTGGTCATCGGTCATGGTGGCCGCTCTTACCCGGTCCGCCGTGGTCAGCGCCAACCCCACGGTCTATAGTTCCGCCATGTTCGCCCTCCTGCTGATCCTGGCCTGCCACGACGCTCCCAAGGTGGTTGGCGACTCCGACCCCATCCCCGCGGACACCGAACCCCAGCTCGAAGCCTGGCTCGAGGCGGCGCCCGTGTTCGATCCCATCCTGGGGGGCCCCCTCGAGATCCGCGCGGTCGCGGATGGCGCCCAGACGACGGTGCTGACCGTCGTGGACGAAAGCGGCGGCGTGGTAAAGACGGTGAGCGACAGCTGGGACGGCACCGACGAACAAGGCCACTGGGTTCCCACCGGCAGCTACA
>CAZVHW010000303.1:0-9342 GCA_964626835.1 uncultured Enterobacterales bacterium | reverse complement strand
GCTTCGAGCTCGCTGACGCAGAGTCGCCCTTGCGAATCAAGGAGCTCGGCACCGACCTTCTCCGCCACGGCGCCCTGCTGGCCCCGGAGTTCGAGCTGTCGCAGTACGAAGCCTCGAGCCACGCCCTCGAGCGCTGCAGCATCTACGACGCGGGCTCTCGCGCCTTCGCCATTCGGGGCTACACGGACGACGTGATCGACTACTGGCAGAAAATGGCCCACCAAGCTCACCGCGGATTGTCCTTGAAGGAAGCCATCATCGAGCGCTGGCCCGAAGCCGCCCCCGGCGACCGCTCGGCCATCCTGGCAGGGGCTCGACGCCGCTGGCAGGGCGTGGATCCCGGCCTGCTCCAACAGCTCCTGGCGGGCCGCCGGGCGTTCTGGGGAGAGCTCGTGGGTCCCTTCGGTACACGATCCGCGACCCTGGCGGCGCTCTGCGACCGCCGCATCATCGCCCTCCGCGACGCCGCGGGCCTGACAGGAGACGAAGAATGAGCCCAATCGAACCCCACCACATCCGCATCGGAGCCGAGCACGTCGCGGGAAACGCAGGGCGCGGCCGCGTGTTCCTCGTCCCAGGCTCGTCCTCCCGCACCGAAGCCCTGGCGGAGCACTTCCTGGACGTGCAGGCCTTCCCCTCCCCGCGTCGCCTGGACGTGTTCATTGGTCGCTACGAGCGCGACGGCCGGTCCATCGATGTCGGCGCCTGCCCCACGGGCATGGGCTGCTCCAGCCTCGGCATCATCGTCACCGAGCTCATGGAGCTGGGCGTGCGTCGGCTGCTCCGTGTGGGCTCCGCCGGTTCGCTGCAACCGGGCGTGGTGGGGAGCGGCGACCTGGTCATCGCCACGGGGGCTGTTCGCGACGAGAGCTCGTCCGACGCCTACGCCACCCCCGACCTACCCGCCCTGGCGCACCCCGACTGGGTGCGCGCCCTCGAGGCATCGGCCCGACACCATGGCGTGACCGACCGCACCTACCGGGGCCTCGTCCACACAAAAGACTCCCTCTACGGCCGCGAGTTCGGCCTCGGTCCTCGCGCCGGGGCCAACAAGGCCTACATGCACGAGCTACACGCTCTCGGCGTGCTCGCCACCGAGATGGAGAGCTCCCACCTCTTCGTGCTGGCTTCGGCCGCGGGGGCGCCGATCCGCTCGATGGCCGAGGGAACGGGGTGGGCCGACCAGATCAAGGCCGGAGCTCTGTTGGCCGTCGTGGGAGACGAGGGTGTCTTCGATCCCGCCCACACCACCCGGCCTGTCGAAGAGCAGGCCATCCGCGTCGCCCTGGATGCTGCGCTGGATCTCATCCACGAGGAAATGAGCAGCGCGAAAAAGGGCTGACGAAACTCCTTCAGCCGAAAACAGGTTATTCTCCTAATAGTCCTCGCGCCCTCACGGGGCATCGAGGCGGGGAGGCTTCATGCCCAATCAGCGCCGGCCGCTCGACCACGAGGAGGAGCCAGGGCTCGGCCGGCAGCAAGTCCAGACCTTCGTGCTGGCGCTGGACAAGGCGATGCGGGCCCAACGCCTCTACGGTGGACGCGGGACGGACTTCGTCGTGCGCCTGCTGGAGAACCTCGAGCGGGAGCTGTCCGAGCTACTGGCCGACGGGGCCGTGGTGCTGGGAGTCGCTTCGGTGGGTTTCACCTGGAAGACGCGCCCGCTGTTCACGGAAGACGTCGAGGACATCCAGCTCCCATGGGCCTTCCGGCTCTTCTGCGACGGCATTCGGGAGATCACCTTCGAGCAACACCTGCAATGGGACGAGCTGCTGGACTTCCTGGACATCCTGGCCACCAACCCTCGCACGTCCGAGGAAGACCTGGTCACCATGCTCTGGGAACGAGACTTCGACGGCATCCGCTACTACGCCGCCGACACCTTCGCCGCGGGCCTGCGCGTGGACGAAAACGGCGAGCTGATCCTGGCCAGCAAGGAGCGACTCGAGACCGACGGTGAGGACGGCGCCGAGTCCGTGGCCCTCGCTCCGGACGACATTCGCCTGTTGAGCGGCAAGGGCCACCTCACCTGGCTCGAGCGGGCCGAGGCCCCCTCCCGCTCGGGGGGTGCCCACGCCTGGCAAGCAGCCAGGCTCAAGAGCAGCCTTCAGGACGTCCAAGACCTTCCACGCTTCGTGCAGTTGGCCGTCCAGGTCATCCAGCAGAGCGAAGGGCCCGCCCTCCATGGACTCGCCCTGATCCGCGACCAACTCGACGCCTACATCGCCCGCCGAGACCTCGACGGCCTGGCCGCCTACATCAAGTCCCTGGCCGAGCTGGCGGCGACAGGCGCCCCCGAATCCCTGCCGATCGTCAACACGGTCATGGCCCCGGCCCGACTCCCCGCCATGGCCGCGTTGATCGTCGATCTGGGTCACGAGCTGGACGACGCACCCGCGGGCCTCGTGCATTGCGGCAGCCTGGCCCCCCTCGAGCGCCTGCTCGAGGTCCTGCCGACCTGCCCGTTTCAGCAAGCCCTCGAGCAGGCACTGGTCGAAGCGGGAGCCGACCTCACGCCCCTGTACGCCGAACGCCTGGGCTCGAACGATCCGAGCCTGGTCAACGCCTCCATCGTCGCCCTCGGCCGCATCGGGACCGAGGAATCCCTCAAGGCACTGGCCACCGTCCTTTCGCGTCCGTCCACCCAACAGCGCCGCGCGGCCCTCGAGGCCATGAAGGACCGCTACCATCCCGCGTTGAAGGGTGCGCTCGTCCGCGCACTCGACGATCCCCTCTCGGCGAACCGCGTCCAAGCCGTGAAGGTACTGCGAGAGGCCCACGAACCCGCCGTGGTGCGCGCTCTGGTGCAGTGCATGAAGCAGCCGGGCTTCGAGAAGCGAGACCTCGCAGAGTGCGACGCATGGTACCGAACCCTGGCCAGCGCCCAGGACCCGGCCGCTCTGGCCTTCCTCGAGCGCAGCCTCGCCCGCCGCAACCTGCTGCGGAACCGCACCGTCATGGCCCACCAGGTGCTGGCTGCCCGGGCCCTGGGCCAGCTCCAGACGCCCCAAGCCCACCGCATCCTCCAGGCCGCCTACAAGCACGCTCACCTCCCCCGCCAGATCAAGATCGCGATCCGCAGCGCCGCCGCTGGCCCGCAGGAGCCCTGATGTCCGAGCTGGCAGAAGAAAAAAGGCTCCTCCACGCCATCGGGCACGACCTCATCCTCCTGCTGTATGGCCTGACGCGGTCGGTGCTGCTGTACGAAGCCAACAACGCCACCATCACCAAGCAGATCGACCTGCTCCTCGAGCGCCTGCGCCCCTGGTTCCTGCGCGAGGACGAAGGCGTGCGCTTCCAGCTGCTCTCCGACGAGTTCTTCCTCAACGGAAAGCTGCTCCGCGCCGACCCCCGCTTCTGGGACCGGGCGGTCGGCCTCGCCGAGTTTCTGCGCCAGTTCGAGATCGGGGAGATCCGCTTCGAGCCAGGCATTCGCCGCAGCCACCTACAGTCCTTCTGCCAAGACCTGTCCAACAGCGCGCGCTCGCAGCGCAACCTCCTCTCCACGGATGGCTACGGCCCGCTCTACATCGGCGAGAGCCCAGGACAGTCACTGGCCTCCTTCGACTTCCAACCCGACCGCTTCGCCATCATACTCTGCGGCAGCCTCCTCGAGGTCATGGAGTGGGTCTACACACAGAAGGGCAAGCCGGGCCTGTCGCTGCTGCCCCTGCGTCGCACCCTCCAGCTGGTCATCGACGCAGCGGCCAAGGACCCAGCCATGTTCCAGATCGTGGCAGCCGTCCGCGACCCAGGCCAGCCCATCTCCCGCAGCCGGGCCCGCTTGTCCACCGCCATCGACACGATCTGCTTTGGCCACTACCTCACGCTGCACAGACGAGAGATCATGTGTCTGGCGATAGCGGCCGTGCTCTCGGGTGTCTCCGACAGCGACGACCCCGTGCAGGCTGTGCGCCCCCTGTTCCTGTTCAGGGGCATCAAGGACGCAGCGATGCCCACCGTGCTGGCCGTCCACGATGCCTGCATCATCCGGCAGGGCGGCCAGGGCGGCATGGCGGGGCACGTCCTCGCCGTATGTCAGACCTACCACCAGCTCACCACCGCAAAAGCCGAGAACGGCGCCCTGAACCCCGCTGAGTCCCTGGAGTCCATGACCGACGGAAGGGCCGGAAAGTTCGACCGCGGCACCGTTCAGACCTTCGCCGACTACAAGGGCCCCTACCCCCTGGGCTCGTGCGTGCTCTTGTCCAACGGCGCCCCCGCCATCGTGGTGGCCCAAGGCGAAGGCAGCACCGGCAAGCACCGCCCCACCGTCATGTTCTACGACGGCGAAGGCCTCTACGGCGCGCTGATGAACCTGGCCGAAAGAGACGACGTGTGGATCGACCACCACGCGTCCAACCAGGAGATGACGGTGAACCTGGCCAAGACCTAGCCGCGGCGATCGATCGCCGGTGGGACGCTCACTCTTCGCGCCACCTCACCACCGTCCCCCCGCTCTGCTGCTCCAGACTCACCCAGACCTCCCCCGCCTGTCGAGGCCCCACCTCGACCTGCTCGGCGCTCCACCGCACCCTCACCCCTGGCAGGTTGTCCCCCCGTGGCGGCCAACCCCGCTGGTTTATCGGCTCGAGCCTGAGATCACAGCGCCGGGCCGCCAGCCAGGCCTGAGCGAGACGAACATCTGGGAGCCAAAGCTCGCCCCAGCGCCCCTCTCCGCCGCTCTCCCAGACCCGCTCCTGGCCATCGGAATAGCCCTGCACCCTGCGCTCGATCCTCGCGCCGCTCTCGGGATCGTCCAGGCGCTCCACGACCGTGGGTCCGTCCGGCTCCCACCGCGCCGCCCAGTCGTCGAAGGCCCGGCAGCCCGCAGGCGGGCCAGGCAGGTCCAACAGGAAGGCGTCGAACACGAAGCCACGCAACACACCCGAGCGCACCTCGACCCATGCGCCCGCGAGGGTTCCTTCCCGGACCTCGAGCGCTGGCCGCGTGGCAACCGCCACGGCTTGCCCGAAGGGCAGCGAGCCCAGGCTCTCCGCACCCGCCGAGGGTGCAGCCCGCACCGTCAGCCCCGGCCAGCCGACCACGTAGCGGTTCTCCACCGTGATCACTTCCGCCGCCACCGCTGGCCCCCCTCCGAGCAGCCCGACCAGGACCGACAAGGGCACCGTCACGGCGTCTCCTCGGGCCCAACCTCGTACAGCGCGATGTAGTCCCAGCGCCGGACCGGGTGAAGAACGTCCGCGGCCACCAACCCCATGAACTGCCGGCGCAAGCGCTCGGTCCGCCCCGGTGTCAGATCGGCGTTGCGACCTACCAAGAAGAAACGATGATGGATGAGCACGTGGGTGATCTCCGCCCCCAGCAGCTCCGCCAGCACCGCGGCCGGTTCTTCGTGTTCGTCCAACAGCTCCTCGAAGCGCCACGCCTCGAAGATGCAGTCCACCCGAAAGTCCCGCCGCAGGTAGTAGGTCTTGTTGCGCATCCAGACCAACCAGATGCGTCCGTCTTCGGGCACGAACTTCTCGACCTCGGGCCAGATGCCGTAGGAGTCGGGCATGAGCGCGGTGAGCACCTCGTCGCGGCTCATCTCGCCCCGCAGCCAGGCGCTGGTGTGTTGGCGGTTCCAGACCTGCAGCTCCAGCTCGGCGGTCCAGACCAGCTGGGCCAGCACCACCGCCCCCAGCACCACGCCGCGCCATCGCTCGACGAGGGCGCCCAACGCCACGGCCGTCAACGCCGCGAGGACCGGCAGCGCCGGCAACCAGAACCGCATCTGCTGGGTAGAGAGGGCCCAGAACGCCGAGAAGCCCAACACGAATCCCAGGGCGAGCAACAAGGGCCGCAGGCGCTCCGGGCGGGCGCGGAGCCTCCAGGCCAGCACCCCGCCCAGGAGCAGGCCGAGGGCCAGCAGGGGCCCGTTGGAGCCCTCGAACGTATCGAACATGTCGCGAGTCGTGAAGAAGCGCCAGGGGAGCAGCAGGCTGTCCAGGATGGTGTGCCCCGCGCCGTAGTTGGAGAGAATCTCGCCCCAGGCCGAGGCGCGCCAGGCGCTCCAGCCCTCACCGCCGAGCAAACCCCAGGCCGAGGGGAAGACGGGGTTGCCCCGCTCGATCCAGTTGCGCAGGTAGAAGGGGCAGCCCACGACCGCCGCTGTCAACCCAAAGGCGGAGACACGGCGGAACAGCGCACGGTCGTCACGCCGGCCCAGGCCATCGAGCAGCAGACCCAGGCCCAGCAGAGCCGCGACGACCAGACCAGGGAACTTGCAGGAAATGGCCAGGCCCGCAAACAGCCCGGCTGGCACCGACCAGCCGCGCGCTCCTCCCACGACGCGGACGACGCCCTGGGCGGCCAACGCCACCAACAGCAACATCCAGGGCTCGACGTAGGCCGACGGAGCGTAGTGCATCAGGGTGGGGTGGAGCAGGAGCAGGAAGCCCGCCAACCAGGCCACCCCACGCGTCGCCCCGAGCGAACGGGCCAGGCCCACACAGGCCAGGGCCGCGAAGCCCGCGGTCCAGACGGACAGCAGCCTGGGCTCGAAGGGCGCGAAGTAGTCCGGTGGCCGCCCGAAGGCGTAGACCAGGGACAGGATGCTCTCCCAGCCCAAGGGCAGGTAGGTGAAGATGTTGTCGTCTGGGACCACGTATCCACCGGCCATGGCGAACTGTCGCGGCAAGGCCAGGTGGTAGGTCATGTCGTCCTGGTACCAGGCCGGTACCGTGGCCATCAGCAACAGTGGCAGCATCACCAGCAGGCCCGGCAGGAGCGAGACAACCCAGCGAGACGGCAACCTGGGGCGACGGATGCCCAGTACGGCAAAGCCGAGCCCCGCCAAGAGCCAACCCGCCGCGGTCTTGGCGCTCAAGGTGTGAGTGAACACCAACACCATGCCCCCCAGCTGACACCAAGCCAGCCCCAGGGCGGCTCCCGCGGCGACCCGGGTGGCGCTGTCCAGCTCCACCCCCCGCCAGCGCTCCCACCACCGCACCACCGGCGCGCCCACCAGAGGGACGAGCAAGACGAGGAGCGAGAGAAGGAGGGAATCGAACCAGAGCATGGACGCGTGAGCCTCGCACTAGCCCTTAGCCGCTGAGTCCAGCCGTGCCAGGGCCGGACGTCCATCGCGACGGTCTCGCGCTGGGCCGGGCGCCGGACCACCGGGACCGCACCGCTGTCGTGACCACGCGCTGGGTGGGGCCTACTCGAAGAACCGCTCCCCACGGGCGGCCATGTCGCGCAGCACCTGGGCGGGCGCGTACCGAGGCCCGTGGGCCTGGGCCAGGGCGTCGAGGCGCTCCACGAACGTGGGCAGGCCTTGCCGGTCAATCCACGCCAGAGGGCCGCCGCTGGGAGGTGAGAAGCCCAGGCCCAGGATCGCGCCCAGCTCGGCGTCGCGGTACCGCTTCAGGATTCCCTCGTCCAGGGTCCGCGCGACCTCGGCCACCTGGATGGCCAGCAAGCGATAGGCGAGCACCTCGACACCCGTTTCCCGGGGCGAGCCATCCGCCAGATCAGCCAGGCCAGGCCACAGCCCTACCCGCCGTCCGTCCTTGTAGTCATAGAAGCCCGCACCGCCCGCGCGGCCAGTGCGGCCCAGATCGTCGACCATGCGGACCACCAGATCGGCGCCAGGGATGTCGAGCTGGTCGCCCAGGTAGGGCTTCGAGCCCGCCACCACGTGCTTGCCGAGCACCAGGGTGATCTCGTCGAAGACCTGCAGAGGCGGGACGGCCATGCCACCGACCTTGGCCGCCCACTCGATCAGCGCCGGGTCGTGGCCCTCGACCACCAGCTGGGCGCTCTCGAGGATGTAGGAGGCAAAAACCCGGCTGGTGAAGAAGCCGAAGCCATCCCCCACCACGATGGGGGTCTTGCGGATGCGCTGGCCGAACGCCAGGCAGCGAGCCAGGGCTTGCTGGCCGGTCTGCTCGCCCTCGATGACCTCGAGCAGCGGCATGACCTCGACCGGGGAGAAGAAGTGCAGGCCCAGGAAGTCTCGAGGCCTCGCCGAGGCCTTGGCGAGGTCGGTGATGGGCAGAGCCGAGGTGTTGGAGGCGAAGACGGCCCCGGGGGCCATGAGCGGCTCGACCTCTCGAATGACCCGGTGCTTGAGCCCAATGTCCTCGAACACGGCTTCGATGACCAGATCGGTGCCGCGCAGATCCTCGAGCTCGAGGGAGGGCCGGATGCGCGCCATGATGGCGTCCACCTCGGCCTGGCCCTTCTTGCGGGCGAGCTTGGAGCCCTGCTTGGCGATGTGGGCCATCCCGCGGTCAAGGGCGGGCTGCCCGATGTCCTTGAGCACCACGTCGTAGCCGGCACGAGCGCAGATCCAGGCCAGGCCTGCACCCATCATGCCGGCGCCCAGCACCGCGACCTTTTCGAACCCGTCCGACTCGCAGCGGGGGAAGCCCTCGAGCTTGTCCGCGGCGGTCTTGTGGAAGAAGAAGGTGCGGATCATGTCCTTGGCGCCGTCGGTGACCGCCAAGCCCGTGAAGATGCGTGCCTCGAGCTCGAGGGCGCGGTCCATGGTGAGGCGCGCGCCTTCCTGAACGGCGCAGAAGGCTGCTTCGACGGAAGGGTAGGCACCGGCGGTCTTCTTGTAGGTGAGCGCCGTGCCGGCCATGAACATGTTGCGGGCGTCCTCGCTGTCGGGTGCCGGAGGGGGCCAGCGGAAGCCCTTTTTGTCCCAGGGGGCCTTGTGGCCGGGATTGGCGAGCACCCATGCCTTTGCGGCCTCGAGGACCGCGTCTGGGGTATCCGCCAGCTGATCCACCATGCCCTTGGCCTTGGCCGCAGGTGCGGGCAACACCCGCCCCTGCGTGATAAGCTCGAGGGCCGCCTGGAAGCCAATGAGCCGCGGCAACCGCTGGGTGCCACCGGCGCCGGGAATGACACCCAGGCTGACCTCTGGCAGGCCGAGCTTGACGCGGCCACTGTCCAACGCCACGCGATGGTGGCAGGCCAAGGCCAACTCGAAGCCGCCGCCCAGGGCCGACCCGGTGAGGGCGGCGGCCACGGGTACGCCGAGGGTCTCGAGGGCCCGGTAGGCCTGAGTGAGGGCCTGCACCACTGCGTACAAGCTCTCGGGATCGCGCTCGGAGTAGAGATAGTCGAGGTTCGCACCCACGCAGAAGTCTCGGTGCGCAGTGGCGACGACGATGCCGTTCAGGCCTTCGACGTCACCGAGAGTGCCGATCAGCTCGAGCAGGGCACGCCCGAAGACGTGATCGATCTTGTTGACTCCACCGGCCCCCTGCAGCCAGAGGGTGCCGACGCCGCTGTCCGTGTCGAGGTCGAAACGTACGGGTTGGTGTTCTCGGGTACTCATGTCACACCCGCTCGATGATGGTGGCGATGCCCATGCCGCCGCCG
>CAZVHW010000302.1:9048-9348 GCA_964626835.1 uncultured Enterobacterales bacterium | reverse complement strand
CGAAGACGGCGTGCGCACCGGCCTCGCCGTCGGAGGTGACGAACTGGAGGGTGGCGGAAAACGCATGGGGACCCGCGATGGGGTGGACATCGGCGAGGTGGTGGCGGAGCGACGGCTCGAGGCGCAGCATCGCCGACATGGCGTGAAGCTTGGTGGTGGCGATGGCCGGGGTGAGCTGGTCGAGGACCAGGTCCCTGACGGCGGCGAGTGAGCTCATGGTGACCCTCGTGGTCTGGCAGGCGGGCCTCAGCTACCGCGTGAGTCACAAACATACAAGCTTGACTGTTTCTTTTTAGCCCG